>NZ_LR213769.1 GCF_900659865.1 Hyella patelloides LEGE 07179 | reverse complement strand
CCTATATCAATCGGATTTAGGATTACTTACTTTCTGACAGAGCCGCATTTATCACAGGAAGTGTCCACTTTGTAGATGGAGGCTATACTGCTCATTGAATAAATTAATAGGCGTAGCAAGTGCAAGTATTCGAGAAATAAGAGTTAGAGTAAATAGTTTCATGCATTTGGATGATGAATACTTTCATTAACTCATGTTGTTTAGCTTAACCGAACAGTATTGTCTCAGCAGTAATCAGACAAAGTTGCTAATGCTAGCAGGAGTCGAATCCGAACTCGATGCCAATAGCTTTGCACTAGCATAGAAAGTGGTAATTAGGGTCAGTTACAATCTATGGGATTAACTAGCTTTGAGGAGCAAGACGAAGTAGTTGGGGGAGTTTTACTCTTAAAAACTGCTTCAGCCCTCGATCCAGAAGATATTGCCGATACTGCCACATTTTTAGCTAGCGATCGCGCTAAGTTTATTTCGGGTGAAGTAGTAGATGTCGCCCTTGGTTATAATGCTTCCTACACTGCTTAGTATCAAAACTGTCTGTTGTTTCAGTTAACTTTCTTTCAAAACCCTAGTGGCATTAAGAATCGCTAACAATGCTACCCCCACATCCGCAAACACCGCTTCCCAAAGAGTCGCTATTCCAATTGCTCCTAATAAGATAAACAGTGCTTTAACTGCCATTGCCAAAATGATATTCTGCCAGACAATGGAGTGAGTTTTACGAGCTACACTAATGGCTTCTGCTACTTTAGAAGGTGAATCTGTCATTAGCACCACATCGGCAGTTTCAATGGCTGCATCCGAACCCAATGCTCCCATTGCTATACCTACATCTGCTCTGGCAATTACAGGTGCGTCGTTGATTCCGTCTCCTACGAATGCCACCTTGCTCTTTTTATCCGTAGACCGTAGATAATGCTCGATCGCTTCTACTTTATCTTCTGGTAATAATTCCGCTTGATAGCTATCCAAACCAAGTTTATCAGCTGTATTCTCAGCTACAACTCGATTATCTCCTGTTAGCATCAGTGTTTGGGTAACTCCAGCTTGTTTGAGCTTAGCGATCGCCTCGGCTGCATCTTCTTTGATTCTGTCGGCAATTAAAATATAGCCTGCATATGTACTATCTACTGCCAAATGAACTACCGTACCTTGAATATTACAGGTATCGTGGTCGATATGTTCTCGGTGCAGGAGGCGATCGTTTCCTGCTAATACTTCCATTCCTTTGACCTGGGCGCGGATACCGTGTCCTGGTATTTCTTCATAGTCGGTAATGTCCGATTCAGCGATCTCGAAGAGATCCGCTACGCGGGGCGCACCATCGTAAGCTTTTAGGATAGACTGCGCTACGGGATGGTTCGATTGAGATTCTGCTAAAGCTGCTAAGGTCAATAATTCGTCTTGGCGATAGCCATTATAAGGGGCTATTTGAGTAACTTCAAATACGCCTTCAGTTAAAGTCCCAGTTTTATCAAAAACAACTGTTTTGACTGCGGTTAAAGCATCTAAGAAAGTCGAACCTTTTACTAAAATCCCTTTTTTTGCTGCACCGCCAACCCCACCAAAGTAACCGAGGGGAATACTGATAACTAATCCACAGGGACAAGAAATTACTAATAAGACTAATGCCCGATAAACCCACTGTTCAGATGTTGCACCAGGAACAAATAAGGGTGGTAATATAGCTACTGCTAAAGATAAAAAAACTACTACGGGAGTGTAGTAACGGGCAAAGCGGGTAATAAATTTTTCTGTTGGGGCTTTTTTACTGCTGGCATTTTCCACTAAGTCGAGAATTCTGGCGACGGAGGATTCCTCGAACAGTTTGGTAACTTTAACGATTAAACTACCTGTTTGGTTAATTGAACCTGCTAGGATTGTGTCTTTTTCTCTTACAGTTTGGGGTACAGATTCCCCTGTGAGGGCAGAAGTATCTACTTGAGAATTCCCCGATAAGATCTCCCCATCTAAAGCAACTTTCTCCCCTGGCTTAATAATAATAATATCTCCGACTCCAACTGTTTCTGGGGCAACTTCTCTAATTTCACCATCTATTTTAAGATTTGCTTTGTCGGGGCGTACTTCTAAGAGTGACTTAATCGATCGCCTCGATCTCCCTACTGCAAAGCCCTGAAACATTTCCCCTACCTGGAAAAACAGCATCACCCCAACGGCTTCAGGTAATTCGTGAATGGCGATCGCTCCGAGAGTTGCAATGGTCATCAAGAAGTTTTCATCAAAGATTCTACCCCGCAGAATATTACGCCCCGCACTGGTTAAGACAGTCCAACCACTGATTAGATAGGCGGGAATAAAAACCGCATACTCAGCGATCGCTCTAGGAGTATTCTGCAAAGGTTTTTGCCAAATTAACCCCATGACAAATAAAATCACCGTAATGCTTAGGGGGACAAGTTCTCGACGTAAATCGGACTCATTATGTTCGTGGCTGTGGTCATGGTCGTGATGATCGTTATGGTCATGACTTTCAATCTTTGGAGAGCAGCTAGAGCAATGGTGATGGGGCATGATCTTTCTAAATAGCCAAAACAATGAACAATTGAATATTTGTTCAGATAATAAACAAAAAAAAGTAACTTTGCAATGAATCAAAAGAAAAATTAAGTTTCGTCTAAATGCTCGGCTACTTCTTGATAAAGATTAACAATACGATCGTTTGCCAAGCTGTAATAAACGTTACGCCCTTCACGGCGATATTTAACTAAATGAAGGTTTCGTAGCAAGCGTAACTGATGGGACACAGCAGACTCACTCATTTTCACTACTGCTGCGAGATCGCAAACACAAAGTTCTGCTTTGACTAAGGCAGAAAGGAGTTTTAGTCGATGAGGATCTGCCATTGCACCAAAAACTGAGCCATTTGTTGTGCTTTTTCCGTGGTCACAATTGACGATTGCACTTGGCGTATTCGCTCTAAATGGACTAAAGAAGAGTCACAACTAGGTGCGTCGAATTCTGAAGAGTCTTGCTGTTTTGATTGGGAAACTTGGCTCATTTTGATTCCTCTAAACCTTGTAAGTTTAGTTACCTAGACAATACTGAGTTAATAGCTTTTAGTTTACTTATTTGATAATGATACTCATCTTCAACCTAAATGTCTATTCCGATAAATCAATCTGCGACTTTTCATCTGTTCGAGACAAAAACTTAAACTTTCTAAGTAGAGACAGTTCGCGAACCCCTCCTAATAACCATCACTTAATTAACGCCTAACATTCATATCAGCTTTGTCATTCTGATTTCAAAGTTAATCAGGATCGAGCAAATCAATATTCGTCGCAAAATAATTACAAGGTACTGCCATGACTCCCACTTTTTTAGTCTTAGCGTACTCAAAGATTCATAATACATAACTTTTAAACTTGAGTAAGTCTGGCAATTTGGTTACGAGCAGTAGCAATAGAATCAGCTAGAAGCTGTCCTCCAAATTCGTCATTTTCGACGTGAACTACGGTAATGTCGATAATGCCAATAAAACCAAAAACCGTTCTTAAATAATTATCTTGGTGGTTTAGTTTCTCATTATGACCACCAGGAGCATATCCAGAATCGCCTCGTACCGCGATAATAAACATTTTTTTACCCATAACAAGAGGCTTGTAAGTTGCTTCTCGATCTTCTGGCTCAAAGAGAAACGTTTTATTTATTCTGACTATTTGATCGATATAGGCTTTGAATCCACTGGGAATACTAAAGTTATACATCGGCACGCCAATGACGTATATGTCTGCTGCGAGAAATTCATGTACCAACTCATTACTTGTAGATAGTGTTTTGAGCATCTCATCCGTTTGTTGTTCTAGTGGAGTAAAAGCCGAGGCAATCCATGTTTCATCAACATGAGGCGGTGCATAATGTCCAATATCTCGATAAATAACGGTATCTTGAGGATGATTTTGTTGCCATGTCTCAATAAATTCTTTTGTCAATCGGCGAGAATGAGAGCGATCGCCACGAGGACTAGAATCTATGTGCAGTAATTGTGTCATATCTTATTCTTTTGTATCTCTTTCTCTTTTTATTGCAGTTGTAGTTCGCGCCCAGAGATCGATTCGGAAATCTCTGGCTTACAAAGATTAAAGATAAACTGATACTATCTTTTTGTATAGTACATACTTTTTTGTAAGTGCTAAAGATGAGGGAGAATTAAAAAATGGTCAGAGGCGAAAAAGATAGCGATTGTCCCGTTGAGTCGGCGGTAAAAGTTCTTAGCGGAAAGTGGAAAATTTTGATTCTTTGGGAGTTAAGAGAAACACCTAAGCGATTTGCAGAGTTAAGACGCGGAGTAACTGGCATTACTGAAAAAATGCTCATTCAACAACTCAAAGAGCTAGAAAAGGATCGTATTATCCATCGAAAAGACTTTCATGAGATGCCACCCAAGGTAGAATATTCTTTGACTGAGCGTGGTCGGAAACTGAAACCTGTTTTTGATGCTCTTTGGAAATGGGGAAGAGAACAAATTCAGGAGTCTAGCTAAAATTGAACCTTTTTTCTGTTGGTTAAGAAGTTAGCCAGCGATCGCGCTTGTTTGGTTTCTGGTGAAGTGATAGATGTCGTCCTTGACTATAATGCAGCCTATACTGCTTAGACAGCTTACAGCTTATAGCTACGAACTAATAAGTCTCAAGCGGAAGGGTCTTGGTGAGCTACAAGATGCGTCTGTCGCCGCCTATCACGGATACCGCTCCGCATAACGCGGGGTCTCACCGCTAATTCACATCAGGCGTAACCAATAACTAATGACACTTTCATGTCATATTTGCTGCCTATACTAAAAAATAATAAATCTGCGATCTTTAACTGATTTGCAAGTATTTCTTTACCTTAATCTATCTCCGTTTGGTTAGAAATATTAAGGGAGAAAATCGTCTCTTGATGTAAAACTTTGGTTTCATTATTGATCGTGAGAGAGGCTCTCGGAAAGACAACGCATCTCTAATCACTGTGTTGACTATCTTAGCGTCAATTGCTAAGTGCTTGTAGATTTTACATGGCAAAAAATGTAGCATAAGCTTAATGAAAAATATCAGAAGCAGCAAATTAACCCTAACTAAACCAACACTAACAGTATTGGATGCTGTAGCTCTGATTGTTGGTATGGTTATAGGTGCAGGCATCTTCGAGACACCAGCTTTAGTCGCTATGAATGCTGGCAGTTCGGGTGTTGCTTTACTTATTTGGTTCTTAGGTGGCGCAATTTCCTTAGTTGGCACTTTATGCTATGCAGAATTGGCAACGGCTTATCCTCATCCAGGGGGCAGTTACTATTACTTTCAACGAGCTTTTGGCAATAATATTGCTTTTCTGTTTGCCTGGGCGCGTCTTACGGTAATGCAAACTGGTTCGATTGTTCTTTTAGCTTTTGTCTTCGGCGATTATGCTTCGGAGATTTATCGTCTGGGAGACTATTCATCATCTATGTATGCAGCGATCGCAATTATCTTATTTAGCGGTTTAAATTTCCTCGGTATTAAACAAGGCAAATGGATGCAGAATTGTCTTGCTTTGGCACAAGTTTTGGGCTTGCTATTGGTTATTGTTGTGGGGTTGGTTTTTTCTCCTTCTTCGATCCAGCCAGAGCCTTTATCTTCCTCAAATCAGACTAATTTGGGGTTAGCACTGGTATTCGTTCTCTTAACCTACGGTGGTTGGAATGAAGCTGCTCACATCTCCGCAGAATTACGGAATGTCAGACGTAATATGTCGCGATCGCTACTTTGGAGTATTGGCGCGATCGCTTTACTCTATTTGCTAATCAACTTTGCCTATCTTCACGGTTTAGGGTTTTCGGGAACGATCGCTTCAAAAGCAGTAGCAGCAGATTTGATGCGTACCACGATTGGTAGCTGGGGTGTTGTCTCGATTAGTCTACTGGTTGCCGTTGCTACTTTATGCTCTCTCAATGCCACGATTTTTACGGGAGCGCGGACTAATTATGCCCTAGGAAATGATTTTCGACTGTTCGCTTGGTTGGGACATTGGGAAACTCGGCGTAAAACGCCCACCAATGCACTGCTAGTTCAATGTGCGATCGCACTACTACTGGTGTTACTGGGAACTTTGACCCGTAATGGTTTCGAGACAATGGTTGAATACACGACCCCCGTGTTTTGGTTCTTTTTCTTATTGACAGGGATTTCTCTATTCGTACTGCGGATGCGAGAACCAGAAGTTACCCGTCCTTTCCAAGTTCCCTTTTATCCACTAACCCCCATTCTATTTTGTGGCATCTGCATCTATATGCTGCAATCTAGTCTCATTTACACTGGAGTTGGTGCAATTGTCGGCGTAGTAGTATTACTAGCAGGCGTACCCCTCTGGTTACAGATGCGTGAAGTAAAGCGTAATTAAAGGAGAGAAGAATCATGTTAATCGAACACAAATTCGGGTTACTTTTTGCCAGTATGAGCTTGGTGAGCCTTATTAGTCTTGAAAGCATTCGACATAGCCCACAAGAGCTAACCATTACTCAAATAGCCCAAGCTCAAACAGAGGTTCAAATCTCCCAACGCGAACCAGATGTTCTTTATATCCCAACACCGCAAGAGGTGGTTGATGAAATGCTCAAACTGGCACAGGTGAACAAAGACGATGTGATTTACGATCTCGGTAGTGGCGACGGACGTATTCCCATAACCGCAGCACAAAGGTATGGCAGTCGCGGTATTGGAATTGATATTAGCCCCGAACGCATTCAAGAAGCTAATGAAAATGCTCGCGAGGCGGGAGTGACAGATCGCGTTGAGTTTCTCCAGCAAGACTTGTTCGCTAGCGATTTTACCGAAGCTACTGTAGTGACACTTTATCTACTACCCGAACTTAACTTAAGACTACGACCTCAGTTGCTCAAGCAACTCAAACCAGGCACTCGTATTGTCTCCCACGCTTTTGATATGGGCGACTGGGAACCCGAACGCGTGGTGTTAGCAGGAGAAGGTTCTACAATTTACCTCTGGATCGTCCCTGAAGAAATTCCCGCCAATTTGCGCTCAAATATCTCAAATTAATTAATCTTGTCAATCCCGAATATCTAGACGATAATCTATACCGTAAATTCTTTAAATTCTTCTAGAGTGCTAAAAGAGGGATATAACTCCCAGAACTTTATTGGTGTGCATACTTTGTCTGCAATTTTCTATTTCAATAGATACCTTCCAAAAATTATTCATTGGCTCTCGTCCATTCTCAGATATTGCACCTCATCAGGCAAAAATAAAAACTTTGCTTATTTAACTAAGATATAACTATCTATAACTGATTTAAAAGAGACAAAAGTAAAATTTGAGGTGATAGTAAAATTAGTGCGTTTTGCACTGAATTAAACAATCTAAATTATCGTAATTACCCAAGTGTCCTAAAGGACTAGCGAAGCCGTCGTAAATAGACCCAGTGTTCTAATAAGTAAGAGATAAAAGAAAAAATTAACCAACGATAAACTCCAAGGAAAGTGTTGGCTCTTCTCAACTAAGTATGATAGATTATTAGCAAAAATGTCAATTTAATGCCAGAAACAATCACTATCAATACGGGAACTTTATGGACACTACTGGGATTTACTAGTGGTTTGTTATTAGTAGTTTTTTTTTACTTCCCCGCATAATTGGTTGGAGTATTACTGCGATTTCTTCTCCTCAGATTAAAGAAGTTTATCAAACAATTATTCCACCCTATTACAGTCAATTAGGTATAGCCTCTCTTTTAATTATTACCGATCTAGTTTTGTTGAGTCTTGCAAAATCAATTTGGCTGAAATTTCTAGAATTACCGTTAGCAATTACTGTAGTTATCTTATTGAGTAGGTTGGGACAGCAAATTTTTCAGCAAGTTTTTCAGACTTATTTATTAGATGCTGCGGTCAAAAATCGCGGTCGCTTTGATAGCGAATTATTAATTATTAGTCGCTTTCTGATTAACACCGCAATTATTTTGGTAATTATTTTAATCTTTGCCCAAACTCATCAGATTAATTTAGTGGGATTATTTGCTAGTTTGGGTATTGGTGGTTTGGCGATCGCTTTTGCTGCACAAAAAACTTTAGAACAATTATTGGGAGGTATTGTTCTTTACTTAGACAGACCTTTTGTGATTGATGATTATATCGGCTTACCAGATGGCACTTTTGGTAAAGTAGAATCTATTGGTTTACGTTCTACTCGCATCAGAACTTCGGGTAAAGGAACAGTAATTATCGCCCCTAATAGTTCTTTAACCCAAGTAAATGTGGAAAACTATACCAGAGCAAAAAAAGTTATTTCTTTAATTTATATCACCTTTTATCAAGCTATTCCAGAATCAGAACAAGCCTTCATTAAACAGATTATCTTTGAGAGTACTAAAGATATTTTTGGCGTTGATATTCGTAATACAGAAGTAAAATTTATTGAGCTTAGTCAAGGTGAAAAAATAACCAATACTCAAGTACAAATTAGCTTTTTTATTCTTGGCTCTGGCAAATTATCGATGGAATTAAGACAGCAACTTTTAGATATTGCTAAACAAAATTTATCAAAAGAACTTAAAAAATATGGAGTTGCTTTTGAGTTAGAAGAAAAAACCATCAATATTGATTCGCCCATTACTATCTGATCTTTTTATGAATAATCTAGATATTTTAAGCTGGTTAAATATCAATGCAGAAACCCACCAAGCCATAATTAAATTGGGAATTAATCTCGGCATATTTGTGGTTTTAGCTTTATTTTCAGCAATTTTGGGCAGAGGTACGCCCACTCTAATTAGTTTATTAGTAAGACAATTTGCCCCGAAAAATTTTACTCAAATTTATGAAAATCTGCTTGTTCCTTTGGAACGTTTATTTAGAATTGCGGGAAGCTTAATTCTTATTAGACTGTCTTTAAATTTTTTACAGGAATATCAAGATTTATTTATATTTTTACAATTCTTTGTAAGTTTGGCAGTAGTTATCAGTATTGCTTGGTTAGCTTCTCTTTTATTTCGTCAATTTATCCTCGTTTATGGCATTGAGTTAATTAATAAGCTCGGACGAGAAGTAGATGAATTACTATTAGTCTTAGAAACTATCGCTAATATTATTATTGGCTTTGTTGCTGCGGTGGCTTTTGCTCAAAGTCAACAGATTAACTTAGTAGGCTTATTAGCTAGTTTAGGTATTGGCGGATTAGCGATCGCTTTTGCTGCTCAAAAAACCCTGGAACAGTTATTAGGTACAGTGGTTTTATATTTAGATCGTCCCTGTCTTCCTGGGGAATATATTCGTTTACCCAGTGGCTTATTTGGTAGAGTTGAATCTATTGGGTTGCGATCGACTAAAATTCGGACTGCTGCGAAAGGAACGTTGATGATTATTCCTAACTCTACTATGGCTGGTTTAAATATTGAAAATGTTAGTCGGGGTAGAAAGATCATGGTTTTACTTTATCTGGATTTTAATCGCCAACTAAAGCAGCAGGAATCCGCTTTAATCGAACAAGTAGTCAAACAAAGTACCCACGATTTATTTGGGATCGATCCTGGGAGTACTAAAGTTACTCTAGTGGACTCAGAAAATCATCTTGCTTCTCGTGTTAGAATCACTTTTTTTATTTTGGGTTCTTCAGAAAATTCTCTTCAGTTACGCAAGCGTTTGTTGGAATTAGCCAATGAAAAGATTTCTCAAAAACTTAAATCCCATCAAATTGAATTCACAATGGAAGAACCGACTATTTATGTCGATTCACCTGTGACACTTTGAGGCTGCGAAACTATATTTTCCAAGTTAGTTTCTCCGTTTTCTTTTGTATCCTTTTCTGGAGAAACTGTTTGATAGACATCGATTCTTAGTTTGACTTGAGTATCGCTCAGATTTTCTCCCCAAAATTTAACTATTGGTGTAGTAGCTTCATACTCAATTTCTAACCTTTTACCAGGAGAGCAACTATAGGTATTTTGTTGGTCACCACAACGAATTGTGATATCTCCTGATTGAGAAGTAATAGCAATCTTAGTAGCTGGAGGATTAATTTTAACTTCTCTTCTGCCTACTCCTTCTAATACAAGCAAATAGTATGTTTTTACTGGTTGAGCTAATTGTTCTGTCCCCTGAGAATCTGTCTCTTCTCCTACTGGTTCGGCATTTATGATTGCTGGAGATATCAACCAAAACCATAAACAAACTAAGATAATTAAAAGTTGTTTCATTGGTTTATAATAGGGCAATGTCTTTCTAAATCTGGTTTTTCTAGAGTAAGCATGACAATTTAACTTTAGCTCAATAAGTAAACTATCCATGCCAGAATTGTTACCTGAAACTCTAAACCTCTTCTTCCCACAGTGGCAGGGTTCAGGAAGGTTCGAGCTATATGAAGGTGCTAGGCTTCTATACGAATTGCTGCACGATAGAATTTCTCTTACTCAAATTCCTACTTCTCTAACTTATTCACTAACTGTTGACAGGAGCATTCTTGGGTATAGTCAAATCTTTTCCCAATTTCTAGATGCTTGTAAGCTTATACAAGCTCGCAACCCAGAGAGTATTTTGATGATTGGGGGAGATTGTGGCGTTGAAATTGCACCTGTTTCCTTTCTCAATCGAAGATATGATAAGTCTTTAGCTGTAATCTGGTTAGATGCTCACGGAGACTTAAACACACCCAATTCATCTCCTAGCTCTCATTTTCATGGGATGCCATTGCGTGTTTTATTAGGAGAAGGAAACACAGATATTGTTAGTCAAGCATTCTCAAAATTAGAGCCAAATCAAGTTTTTCTGATTGGAGCAAGAGAATTCGATGTACCCGAAAGAAGTTTTATTCAGCAAAAAGAGTTATCTGTATTTTCAGCCGAATCAATTAATAATGGGGATTACAACAAACTATTCTCAACATTAGACAAAGCTGGCTTTAAAAAGCTTTATGTCCATCTTGACTTAGATGTTATTGAGCCTCAAGAGTTTCCTGATGTTTCTTGTCCGACACCAAATGGAATAAGTATTAACGAACTCCAAAAATTTTTAGTTGGACTAAGGGAAAATTTCGATCTGGTTGGCTTTAGTGTACTGGAATTTCTGCCTACTCAGTCCAAAAAGTTAGCAGCATTAAAAGTTATTAAACTGCTCGAAAGCATCAATCTTTTGCCAGCCTCCCCTGTGTCTAATGAGTTATAACAATGACTCATAATTGGTTTAATCTCGAATATCTAGACGATAACCCATGCCATAAACAGTCTCCAACCAATCTTTTGCCCCAACTGCTGCTAAACGCTGACGTAATCTTCTGACTAAAGTAGTTACCGCATTACTTTCTGGTTCACTTCCCCAACTCCAAAGTGCTTGTTCTATTTGATCGCGGGATAATACTTGCTGGGGATGACGCATTAGATATTCCATTAACTGAAATTCTCTAACTGAGAGTTGAATCTCTGCTGTTCCTCGTTCTAGGCTTAAACTGGTCAAATATAGGCGTAAATCTCCTAAAGTAAGGGTATCTCCTTTCCATAAAGGCGATCGCCTGCCTAAAGCTCTGACTCTGGCTAGTAATTCTAAAACATCTACAGGTTTAACAATATAGTCATCCGCACCTGCATCTAAGCCACCAACTTTATCCGCCGTTGTATCTTTGGCAGTTAGCATTAACACTGGCGCAGCATTTCCCAAATTACGATATTGACGGCAGATATCCACTCCACTAACTTTAGGTAGCATCCAGTCTAAAATTAAAAGGTCATAATCTTTCTCTTTGATTAACCAAAGTGCTGTTTCTCCCTCTTCTACGGCATCAACTATGTGTCCTACCTGAGATAATGCTACTTGCAGGGGTTCTAACTGTGCGGGATCGTCCTCGACTAAAAGAATTAACATCTAATCAATGATCAATGATAAATGGTAAATGATAAATGTTGAGATTGGAATTTTGGCTGCCTTTACCCTTGCTGGGATTAGCTTTTTGGTTAGTTAGTGGATTGATTACAGAGCATAATTTAACTAAAAGCGATCGCTCTGTAGAATCTTTTAACATCACTATCGATCAAACCGAATCAGCTAATAAAATTTTGTCTATTAGAGTTATAGTCGATCGCAAGCATAATATTTCCAGTGTCAAAGTCAAACAGGCAACTCAAGTTTATCAAAAACAGGAGTTTGAATTGGCTACTACAAAATTAGAGCGAGTAGAAGCAGCAATTAGCCAGAAGCTCAGTTTACCTCCGACAAAGGTTAGACAGTTATTACGCTATCAAATCAAAAAATAAAGGAGCTTCGCTCCAGCTATAAGCTATAAGTTATAAGCTGTAAGCTTCAATCAGAAAAAGTATTAAACCCTTCGGGCCATCCCTTACCACCAAACAAAGTTTGGAGGGGGTCTTAAACCCGATAGCTATAAGTTTAAAGCTAGTACGCAAGTAGTCAATTGAAAGGCAAGCGAGCTTAGAGCTTAGAGCTTTTTGATAACTTATAGCGATCGCCTTAACTCGGAGAATTCTTGTAAAAGTCAATAAAATAAAACACTTAACATTTCATTTACCATCTCTTAATGGGTTGATTTTACTGTAGAGATTATTTGTTATCTCGTGAGATCGTCTTTGTAATGACTGTTAGCAGACGTAATTTTTTAATATTTTTAGGTGCTAGTACTGGCTCTATGGCTTTAAGTTCAGCAGTTAATTCTCAGCAGAAGTATCCTTTCCCCTCAGAAATCAATTCCACCGCTAGGGCAATTACTAATGGTGATTTACCCTTTGCACCCGTAAAAATTCCCATACCGCTCAATATCGAAGAACTTACGCCAACTGAACAAATAACTCGTTATGCCAGCTATGAAGTACAAGACGATTTGGTGTTACCTGAAGGCTATAAATATCAGGTAATTGCTGCTTGGGGCGATCGCGTTGGTGATTCTCGTTTTGGCTACAATAACGATTACCTTTCTTTCGTGGAAACTGCTCCTAATGAGGGTTTTTTAACCATTAATTTTGAATATATTAGTGGTGGAACTTGGATGAGTAGTTATCCTCAAGTAATCGGCAAAGAGTTACCTTTTGCACAAGTAAAAGCAGAAACCAATGAAGAAGGTGAAATAGACGCTTTTACCTTGGCTGATGATAGTCTTTTGAAAGCTCAAATTAAAGAAATATCCCAAGAAGGCTTAATCGATCAAGGTATGGGAGTAATTTCAGTGCGTCGCAACGCCTTGGGTGAATGGGAACGTACCTATAGTAAAAGCGATCGCCGTATTACAGGGATTTCTGGTTTAGAAAATTCACAACAACTCCTAAAATCCACAGGTGCAGCCACCAGAGTATTCCGAAAGAAAAACAAACTCGGTTACGAAGACAATCTCGGCGATCGGATTATCGGGACATTTCAAAACTGTGCTGGGGGTACAACTCCTTGGGGTACTGTGTTGAGTGCCGAAGAAAATGTCCAAGATCAAATTCCTGAAGTAGTAATGGCAGATGGTTCATCGATGAGTCCGTCAGATAAGCCTTTTCTGATTAATGATGAAGAGGTAGATGGTAGAGCTAATGTCTTTGGTTTAGCAGGAAACAAATACGGATGGCTAGTAGAAATCGATCCTGCCAATCCTGGCGACTATGGTACAAAGCATACTTGGTTAGGTAGATATCGCCATGAAGCCTTTGGAATTCGTGCCGAAGAAGGAAAACAATTGGTAGTTTATTCTGGATGCGATCGTCGTGGTGGACATTTATACAAGTTTATTAGCAATGGTAAAGTAAAAAATCCCCAAGATAAAAGTAATTCCCGTCTATTTAATCAAGGAATGCTTTACGGTGCCAAGTTTAATGCAGACGGTACAGGGGAATGGATACCTCTCAACCCCAATACCCCTGTCAATCCTGTAAAGTCTTCTGAAGTAGGAGGCGGACTTGTTAAACTACCCAACCCAGATCGTCTACAAGGGGGCGCGGTAGAAATTACCAGCGATCTTCCTATTGAACTATATCAAAAACAATTTAAAACCCTTAGTGACTTATATCAAGGAGATAACACAGAGCAACAAGGTGCAATCTTAATTGATGCTCACTATGCAGCCAATGCAGCAGGAATTACCTGTACGGCTCGTCCCGAAGACACCATTGTGGCAGAAGATGGTACTTTATTTATTGCCTTTACCTCTGGCTCTCCTGGGAGTGATGGTGGTGCGGATTTAGCGGTATTCCAAGGACCCGACGGCGAAACTGACTACGAATATGGTTGGTTATTTAAGCTAGAAGAAGAAAATAGCGATCCTGCTGCTTTAAGTTTTAGTTGGAGCAGTCTCGCTACAGGAGGTGAACCTGCCAATGGTGGTGCTGGCTTTGCTAACCCTGATAATATTGCTGTGGATAAGGGTGGTAACTTGTGGATTGTCACCGATATGTCTACCAGTAAGCAAAATATAGCTGTTCCCTCTCGCATTGAAGATGGTGCAGCTTTATCTGGTAGCGATCTTACAGGAGTCTTTGGCAATAACTCTTTGTGGTATGTACCGATGTCTGGTAATAGTGCAGGAGAAATTTATCCTTTCGCTATTGGCCCAACTGGATGTGAATGTACTGGCCCTTTTTTCAGTAACGATCGCACAACTCTTTTTCTCGCAATACAGCATCCAGGGGAGAGAAATGGGATTAGACAAGATATGGCAATAGAAACGCGAGATTTTGAGCTATTAACTACTGATGGCGCAACTTTTAAACAACAACGCCAAGTACCTTTAGGCTCTAATTGGCCCAGTAATAGTGCCAATCAACCTCCTCGTCCTGCTATTGTCGCCATTACTAAGATTGATGGTAACGCAATTAGTTAAAATTATTTCTGTTACCCAATCTCAAATTATCAAAAAGCTTTAAGCTTTAAGCTTATGCCCTAAAGGACTTCCTTCGGTCGCGAAGCGGTATCCTTTAGGACTAGGCTCTAAGCTAGAAGGGTTCAAGACCTGTACCTTCATAAACTTGTGAAGGTAGTCTACAGTTACGAGATGTTTAAAACTTCTTGTAACTGGCAAGAAAGCTTATGGCTTATAGCTAGGAGCTTCGCTCCTTTATCTTTAACTAGAACCTTGACGAATTAGGTATTGCAAACGATTAAACTCTTTTTCTTCTTCTGTTAGCACACCATAATTGTTAATGGGAGGACGCATATCCCACTGAGTTTCGGCAAATACTAGCAGATTAATTGTCATAACTAAACCTGTGGCTAAAAATTGCCAACCCAGACAATAAGGTAAAATGGCTATCCCTAAAAGATGCAAAAAAGCCGAGGTGAAAAAAGCGCGGGATCTTAAACCAATACCAGTTAAGGTGTAACCAATAGCACTCAGAATCAGCCAAATATCACATAAATGCATTAAGATATGTCCCCAACCTAAAAAGATACCAAGATCGGTAATAATTACTCCGCCTATCATTAAAAACATCCAACTGTAGAGTACCCAGCGTAACTTTTCTACTCTGACCCAAAAATAAGTCAATACTGCCATGACTACTGTACCGATGACTGTTAGTATTGACCAAAAAATTGCTTGGGTAATCCAGTCAATAGGCGCGAATTGTGCTGTTAAGAAAATAATGGCAGATACTAAACCCCATAAGACAAAAACTTGGTCTATTCTCGTGTAAATGGCTGAAAATAAAGTTTTATCTTTTATTTCAAGCTTAAATTGCCATAATCCTTGACGGTCTTGAAAGTCTAAAGCGTGTTGTTTAGGACGAAAAATGGGTTCGGAGAAGTTGAAGAAAGTCATTGAAGGTCAGAATACAAAGAGATTAAATAATGTTTGTTACTTTTGTTTACAAATCTTTATGATCTTACCTTTTTTTGCTCGAATCATATAGTTATTCAGGAACTATAAGATAAGAATATAGAAACAACCTCATTATTGGCTAACAACTAATGACTGAATTACCCCTGAAGAGAGATTGCTGTCCAAATTGTCCAGCCATCAACTAACCACAACAGCATAGTGCAGATAAATAAAATCAAGTACATCCAGGGTTGAGCTAAAGGGCGGATATCTGTGGTGTCAATTCCTGTTTTTTGCTCTACTATTTTGACCATTTTGGCAAAACCAGCAATTCGCATTGGTAAAAGATAAGCACGATCTTTTTCTGGAGTGACTAGATAGTATACTAATCCTCCTTGTCCTGTGGTACGCATTCTCAAAGCAGCAACTTTATTCCAAGGTAAAGACCAACCTTTGTAGAGTTGAGATGGTATCCAACTGGGATATGTTACTTGGATTTTCTCTTCATCTAAAATTACTTTTTGACTTAGTAAACCATAAATAAATACTGCGCCCAGAGCAATTCCTACCCACAGTAGTTTGGGAGAAATAGGAGCCGATGTCGCTTGGGCTAAAAATGGTAAAGGTACTGTTAAAGCTGGGTACAGACAAAGAAGAGTAATTCGTATAATAGGTGAAATATTAAAACTGTTAACTGATGAGATTTGATTGCTCATTGCTTATTGACTATTTTGGTAGGTGGCTATCCTATCATTGTATATTTTTGTAAAGACAATAAATTTTAAAAATTGGGATTTTGCCTACTGTTAATTAATGTCAATATCAACTAAAAAGCCGATAATACTTTTTATTGGTAATACTACCTTAAGTATTTCGACTCTAATTAGGATAAGAATATCCTTTAAATATTTAATTGTACTATTTCTGGGTTAAATATATTTGCTAACTAACTCAAAGTTTACTATCCTGTTTTGGAACAGTAGTATTTCGAGTAAGCTACTAGTCAAAATAAGCACTAGAGTAACTAAATATCTCCCTCAAAAGGCTGTACACCAATTACAGGATATCGATCTTTACTAGGGCTAAAAATACGAGCAAATCCTTCAGCTAGGTACTGAACAAGACTTTTTAATGTTTGACTTACAATCATTATATTTTAACTCCTAAAGTTAATTAATTTCTCAGTTAGTCAACTCAATAACAATTTTCAATTGAATTTTGCAGTTTGTTTCACCACCTAAATTATGAAAGAGAAAATCACAAATCGATTATTATGAGACAAAAATTGATTTTTTATTGAAGATACCTTACTTAATTATTACAATTACTAAAATCAAGTAAAGCTAAGTTAAAACAATCGTTTTTTAAGAAACAAGATTTAATTATAATCAATTAAAGTAAAGATTACGTAATGAATAACATATCATCGAGCAGTAAAATAGCTTTATTTGGGACAAGTGCCGATCCTCCTACTGCGGGTCATCAAACTATTTTAAGATGGCTGTCACAACATTACGATTTGATTGTGGTTTGGGCTTCTGATAATCCTTTTAAAGCTCATCAAACTAATTTGCACAATCGTTCGGAGATGTTAAAGCTAACTATTCAAGAAATTGAACCACTAAAAAATAATATTACTCTTTGTCAGTCTATAAGCGATCGCAGAACTTTAATTACTGTTCAAAAAGCCCAACAAATTTGGGGAGATGCCGAGTTCACACTTGTTATTGGGGCTGACTTGGTAAAACAAATTATTACTTGGTATCAGATAGAAAAACTTTTAAAACAAGTTAAAATTTTAGTTATCCCTCGCAGTGCTTATACTATTGAAAAATCCGATCTAGCTAATTTACAAGCGTTAGGCGGTCAATATACTATAGCAACTCTTAATGCTCCTAGAGTTTCTTCTTCTCGATATCGTTTACGAGGAGACACTACTGTAATAACTGCTGCGGTAGAAAATTATATTCAACAAAAAAAATTGTATTCTGATATAGCGACCACAAAATAAACTAGATAAATTAAAATGAAATCACTTCAAAATTGTCTCAAAAAAATAAAAATATAACTATAAAATACATAAGTAGTAAATGGATGTCCAACAAATAATCAATAATGCTTCTAGATTATTAAAACAAAAAAAATATATTGAATCATTAGAAGCATTTAATAAAGTAATAGAAATCGAACCAGATAATCATACTGCATGGTGTAAAAAAGGCATTGCCTTAATTCATTTAAAGCAATATGAAGAAGCTCTTAAAGCTTGCGATAGGGCTATTAGTATCAACCATAGTTATTACGCTGCTTGGGAGTATAAAGTATTATGTCTACGTCGCTTGCAACAGTATCAAGAAGCGAACGATCTTTGCGATCGCATTTTAAAAATTTTTCCAGATGCTAATCATAAACATATTTGGTCTAGTAAAGCCTATTCTTTATATAGATTAGAAAAGTATCAAGAATCATTGGAAGCCTATCAAGAGTTAGCTAATTTCGACCCATTAACTGATTGTTACCTATTCGATCGTGGATTAGGATTAGAAACGCAAGGTAAACTAAAAGAAGCTCTTAATCATTACGATCTATGCTTAAAAATAAACTCCGATTATTATCATGCTTGGGAAAAAAAGTATATATTGGTAAGCCAACTAAATAAACATGAAGAAGCATTAATTATTGCTGATAAATTATTAGAGTTACAACCTAATAATGCTGTTAATTGGGACAGAAAATCATCTACCTTATTTAATCTACAAAAATATAGAGAATCACTTAAGGTTATAGAACAAGCAATTAAAATTAATCCTAATAATAGTGTTTACTGGGATTCTAAAGGAGTTACACTAGACTATTTAAAAAAATACTCGGAGTCTATCGATTGCTACGATCGAGCAATCAATATAGATTCAATGTACCAATCTGCTTGGGCTAATAAAGGTAGAGCATTACAAAGATTTGAAAAACACAAAGAAGCTTTGAATTTATTTAATAAAGCATTAGAAATTAATCCCGATGATGATTTTGCTTGGCATGGTCGTGGTACTGCTCTATATAATTTAGGTAAATATCAAGAAGCAATACTATCCTTAAATAAAGCTCTAGAATTAAATTCTAATTATTATTATGCTTGGTATGAAAAAGGTAGAGTTTTAGATGAGTTAGAACAGTATAAACAAGCTATTGATTGTTATAAAAAAACAATAGAAATTAATTCTGAGAAGCCTTTCAATCGGAAAAACAAGCTATAAAACTTTCCATAACCAATATCCCCATCATCAAAAAATTACTCAATCAATCTTCTGAACACTCTTTTTTTTGATAACAATTATATGAATATCTGCTATACGCCCCTACAATCGATCTGAGACAAAAATCACTTGATTTGCGCTCAAAACAAATACCTAACCAATAAACCCTTTGCGCCTTTGTCCAGAGCCAAACTGGATAAACGTCTTTGCGTAAGATAAAAACACCATGAAAATAGCCATAGCCCAACTTAACCCTACTATTGGTGACATTGCCAACAACGCTCAACAAATTATCATCGCAGCACAACAAGCAGCCAAGCAAGAAGTGAGATTGCTACTAACTCCTGAATTATCTCTTTGCGGATACCCTCCCAGAGACTTGTTACTGTATCCCCGTTTTATCTACTCAATGGAGGAAAAATTAAAAGCGATCGCAGAATCGATTCCCCAAGAGATCGCTATCTTAGTAGGTACTGTAACAGAAAATCCTCATGCCCATTCCCAAGGACAAAAACCTTTACATAACTCCATTGCTTTATTAGAAGCAGGGGAAATTCAACAGATCTTTCATAAACGTCTTTTACCTACTTACGATGTTTTTGATGATGATAGATACTTTCAACCAGGAAATCAAAGTAATAGTTTTAACCTCTCTGACTACTCCAAAAACTCTATCCGACAAGGAGAAGGAGAAACATCTAATGTACATATAGGAGTAACTATCTGCGAAGACTTATGGAATGAAGATACATTCTGGGGAAAACGCAGTTATGAAATTAACCCCATTGCAGACTTAGCAGAATCAAAAGTAGATATTATAGTTAACCTATCAGCTTCTCCTTACAGTGTGGGAAAACAACAGCTAAGGGAAAATATGTTACGTCATGCTGTTGAGAAATACCAGATACCTATTATGTATACCAATCAAGTAGGAGCAAATGACGATATCATCTTTGACGGTAATAGTATTGCTCTAGATAAAAATGGAGAAATACTAGCCTGTGGCAAAAGTTTTGAGAGTGATTTGGTAGTTGTTGAGATTGATAAATTACAATACCCAGATGTTTCTAAAATCGAGAATTGGCAATCTCCCCTGTCTTCTCTAAAAAAGACTGATGAAGCAGAAATTTTCTCGGCGTTGGTGCTAGGAGTAAGAGACTATGCCAGAAAATGTGGTTTTACCAAAGCTTTATTGGGGTTAAGTGGAGGTATTGATTCCTCTTTAGTAGCTGCGATCGCATCTGAAGCTTTAGGGTATGATAATGTGTTAGGTATCATGATGCCATCTCCTTATAGCTCAGAGCATTCGATTACAGATGCTGTAGCTCTAGTGAAGAATTTAGGAATTAAGAGCGAAACTATCCCCATCAAACAAGGAATGACGGCTTATGACACTATGTTAGAACCTTTATTTGCTGGTACAGAATTTGGTGTTGCAGAGGAGAATATCCAGTCAAGACTACGGGGTGGTATCTTGATGGCAGTAGCCAATAAATTTAATCACCTTTTATTATCCACAGGCAATAAGTCAGAAATGGCAGTAGGCTATTGCACTCTCTATGGTGATATGAATGGAGGGTTAGCGGTTATTGCGGATGTACCGAAAACTAAAGTATTTGAGATCTGTCGTTGGCTAAACCAGGAGCAAGAAATCATCCCTGTTAATGTGATTAATAAGCCTCCCAGTGCAGAATTAAAACCAGGACAAAAAGATGCTGATTCTTTACCGTCTTATGAAATACTGGACGATATTTTGGAACGGATTGTTTGTCAGCATCAATCAGAAATTGAAGTCATACAATCTGGTCACGATGCTGCAACAGTTCAAAAAGTCTTCAAACTATTAGCCCGTGCTGAATTTAAACGCAGACAAGCACCACCAGGATTGAAGATAACTGACAGAGCTTTTGGTACGGGTTGGCGAATGCCAATTGCTAGTAAATGGCTGGTAAGCGATCGATAAGCGTTTTTTGCTTAATTTTTCTTTAGTAAATAGGGGTTGACAGCGATCGCTTAAAATGATATTGTATTTTTAATTCTTCATAATGGGAATATTAGCACTTATCAATTACAGTCACCACTCCCATCATAACATTTACAATATCACAAATAAGTATAAAATCCAAGCTTTTTTTGTCCCATTTATTGACTTCGTTTTTTAGAGATTTGGGATAGCTTATGGGCAATTTTAGCTTAAATATTACAATATTTTCTCCAGAAATTCCTAATGCTAATTAAGTGTTTTTGTTTGATTTAGAATACTTTGATATTTTTGTAAGTTTAATCAAATAAATAAAATTAATCAAAAGCAAAAACTATGGCTATTTTGGTTGTGTCGCCGAAAATAGAAACCAGTAGTTTATGACAATGATATTTAGCAGTAACATTGATAAATATCAATCTTTTCGATAAATTCCAAAGAACCTTACGGGGCTGTGTTAATCGTATTATTAATAGCTATTTTCTTCAAGAAGAATATTCTGCTATTACAAAAAGACAACAGAATTCCTAACATTCATTAGGTGTTTTTTATTAAGAGAAAGCTAAATATAGGCATATCAATAAACTTACTCTTCAAGAAGGAGTCAATCAAAAATTATTTAATCGGCAATTCTTTAATTGATTGACCATTGGTCACAAGTTAAGAAAATCAGGAAAAAGTCAATCGAACTGTAAAATTGTGCAAAACTCGGAATTAGCAATCATATTGAGCGATTCAGTTTTTCTACAAGTAAGAGCAAAAAACTCAACCGTGATTATCAAAAAAACGATGGCGTTCAATGGTGGAAGTTGACGCGATCGCGCAGTGCAGCCGTAGGCTGTTCGCTCATCAACTGAAAGCATTACTAACACCAGCTATCACGGCTCAAGCAAATTATTACCGAGTTTCCCAAGAACGAGCCAATGATTATTGTTCGGAATTTTCAGCTTTTTTTTCCCCTATTTCAACCAGGATTAAGCTAATGACTACTATGCAAATCGACAACGAAACTACTTACTTAGGTCTGTTCCATGAAGCGATCGCCCTATCCCAAAATTTACTGACCAATTTTGCATTTAAAGATGGAGTTCTAGCAGATTTTCGTACAGCATATGGATCTCGGTTCGATCTCCAAACAACAAGAGCTTTAGTTAATGAATGGCAAAATGGCGAATTTGATTCTTTTCCAGAGATCGAAATTGTTTCGGCAGCAACAATTAACAATGCCAAAGGTGCTTACTCTGTAGATACCAAGAAAATTTACATCTCAAAGGAATATTTACTGCTTGCTCCCAATATTAGTTCGATAACTTCCACGATCTTAGAAGAATACGGACATCATGTCGATGCTGAAATCAATACCATAGATGCTGCGGGGGATGAAGGGGATATCTTTTCTCGTTTGGTTAAAGGACAGGCGATCGACTCCGATCTCTTAGAGCAATTAAAAGCAGAAAACGATCTCGCTGTGGTGATTATTGATGGTCAAAAAGTGGCGATCGAGCAAGCTATAGGGGACAATTTGATGCACGGGACTGCTGGTAATGACACTTTAAATGGTGGACGGGGAATGATGACTTAAGTGTTTATCACGGTAACAACCGTTTAGAAGGTGGTGCGGGTAATGATACTTTAATAGGTGGTGAAGGGGGTGATGCTTTACTTGGTGGCGAAGGTAACGATCTTCTAAAAGGCCATTTGTTTAAAAATAGTGAATCTGATTATTTAAATGGTGGCTCAGGTGACGATACTCTTTATGGAAGAAGTGAACTTGATTGGTTAGTTGGAGAGGAGGGGAACGATCTCATTTATGGTAAGGAAGGAAATGAGGAAATAGACGGTGGCGCAGGTAACGATCTGATTTTTAGTGGCAATTTACTAGAAAATCAGCAAGATACACTCATCGGAGGAGCAGGATTTGATAGTTTCTTTCTTGGAGAAGCACCCCAAGGCGAAACAATAACAAATGAGTCGCAATCATCCTTTTTTCTAGACATCCTCACCGATTTTAGCGATCTAGCTTTTCAAACCTTGTTCCCCTCATTCAAAATTGCTAAAGAAATTGCGCCAATTTTTATCAAGGGATTTGCCGATCTATTTTCTGGAAACTTTCAGACTAGTGAGACGATAATACCTGCTTCAGGGGGGAAATATGCCACAGTAGAAGATTTTAACCCTTTGGAAGACTTTATGATTATTCCAGTCAGTGATGTTGATCGACCAAATGTTTTCTTATCTAACGATACCAATGGCACTTCTGCACTCACCTTAAAATATGATAGTGAGGATGGAAATAATACTTTTGCTGCCATCAACTTCGATTCTCCAAGCAATATCTTAAACAATCCTAATGCTGGAAGCTTAGATAGAGCTATCTATGATTCGATGAAAACTACGCTCTCAGAAACAGCTTTATTTTTTGATAATGGAAAAGTTAAAGTTGGTTTAAATGGTAGAAATGGTTTTACCGAGGAGACGAATCATATAAATGAACTTCCCGATCCTGGAGTTTTATCCGATTTAGGAACCAATAAATTTATGATTCTGGGGGCTTATGGTCCTCGTGCTTTAGATATCACTTCTGGTCAAAATGCAGCTGATGGTTCGGGAGTTTATCTCACTGGCTCAAACTACAACGATAATCTTGTCGGGTATAAATCTTTAGCCACATTTATCGAAGAAGGAAAAACTGAACAAGACTATATAAGAGAACTCAAAGAAAACACCATTAATCGTAAAATTTATGGTTTTGTTGGCGACGACTTCTTAGCAGGAGGAGCAGGTAGAAACATCATTGATGGTGGAGAGGGCAATGATACGGTTTTTTATACACAAGCTCTTAACGGAATTGATTTGGATTTACAGTCCCCACGAACTAACTCCAATAACATTTCTTATCACGCTACTAATCGCCCTTTCGATCCTACTGGCGAGCAAGGCTACTTCTTTAATGATTTACTCAGAGGTATTGAAAATGTAATCGGTAGCGATCACGATGACATCATCAAAGGGAATGGACAAGCTAATCTTCTCACTGGAGGAGGGGGTAATGATACTCTCACTGGAGGAAATGGAGCCGATCGCTTTGTCTTCAATTCTGCTGCTGAAGGAATTAATACTATAACCGATTTTAGTACTGCTCAAGGGGATAAAATTGAAATCAGTCAGAGCGGATTTGGTGGCATAACTAATACCAATAATTTCAGTTTTAATAACGATACTCTTTCTTTTGGTACAGAGCAAATAGCTACCTTACAAGGAAACTTTACAGAAGATCGAGTTTTAAATAGCATTGAACTTATCTAGAAACAAGAGGCGTAAATTCATGACTCCAAGATGGGCGATCGCTTGGTTGAATTTTGACTAACTCCATTGATTTAAAGCGATCGCCTGAAGAGAAAAAACGAATCTGGTTGCAAGCACCAATAGCAGAAAAGTTAGGATTGGAAAGTACTTTTTGGATACCAATACGAGTAGGACTGCGCTTAATGGCAGCAATTAAAACTTTAGCAGCATCGTAAGCCATTGCAGTACGCCAGTTGACCTCTCCTCCCCAGAGTTTTCCAGCAACGTTGGCAAACTCAGTTTCTAAATTGCGATCGCTTTTAATGTGCCAGGGAATTGCCAACACCATATCTTCAGCCAATTCTCCCGCCACTTGCAAAGTCTTAGGGGTATAAACATCATCTCCGCCCAACAGACTGAGCCTTTGACGATTAACCTGAATCACTTGTAAAGCTTTGTCGAGCGTGCCAGTATTAGCTGCTAACATTAGTACTTCTGCACCTTTGTCTATAGCTTGTTCGAGGCTATCAGCAGCACTGAAATTAGCATCAGATAAGTCAAAAGTACTGACTAAATGTCCTCCGCCGAGGGAAACAGCAGCAATAAACTCCGATTTGAGGGATTCGCTATAGTTACTTTGGGAATTATAGAAAACTGCGACGTTTTTCTGTTTTAGCTGATGAAGCATATATTCTGCTAAGGCTCTAGCAGCAATATAATCACTGGGAACAGTGCGAAATAAATAAGGACTTAGATTGGATAATTTAACCGAGGTGCTAATGGGCGAGATTGCTACCAATTGACCTGATTGATAAATGTTTGCTGTGGCTAAAGTCACATCGCTAGCATAATGACCGATTACACCTAAAATCTCTGGGTTTTGACTCAAGGTTATCGCTACTTGTTGGGCAATCTCTGGGTTATTATCATCGTTGATAATTTGGACTTTCAGAGCAATACCGTTAATTCCACCGCTTTGGTTAACCAGAGTTTGAGCTTGAGCAACACCCCTGAGAATTTCTTGGGCTGCATTAACATCACTACCAATGGGAATAGAAACAGCAATGCTATAAGATTTTTCTTGACCAATCTGAGCGTTATTTAGATAAATCAAGGCTTCTGGATCGTTAGCAAGAGTCTTGAGAGATGCTGAAAGTAAAGATACAGAATCATCGTAATTACCTTGGGCGAATGCAGCTACAGCCAACTCTTTTTCAAGTGTGGTTTTTTGGGGAATTAAAACCTTTTCTCCCTGACTAAATCGCTCTCGTAGTGGGGACTCTGTCCGGGCCAAATCGTGGGAACGAGAAATCCTGGGTAAAACAATCGTGAAATCTTGCTTTTGCCACCACCAGCTACTTCCGAGAAATACCACTGTGGCTAAAGTTGCCAAAAACGATAGTTTAAAGGTAAAACGCGTTTTACTGGGGGGAAGTTGCCGAGTCACAGGCTGAATGTTAGGGGGTAAAGTTGAGAGAACCTGAAAAGCTTGTCTGACTTCTGTCGCACGGTCAAAGCGATCGCTGGGATTGGGAGCTAGCATTTTACTCAGTACCCATTCCAACTTAGGACTAAGAGTTATTTCTTTTTGCCAATGCCACTGATAACTATAGGGGACGATTAATTGTCGTGGTTCTTTACCTGTCAGCAGCACCACCGCAGTTGCAGCTAAAGCATATAAATCGCTATGGGCGCGGACAATTCCTCTTTCCATCTGCTCTGGTGGAGCATATCCATTCTTACCTAATACTGTTCCTATAAGGGGTATAGTTTCTGTGTCGGGAACTTCCTCGACTAATTGAGATTTTGCTTTAGTTGCTACTTCCTTGATACTACCAAAGTCAATTAGCACTGCTAGCCCATCATAACTACGTAAAATCAGGTTATCGGGAGAAATATCGCGATGAATTACCCCAATCGAGTGAATATATTCTAAAACGGGCAGTATTTGGCAGAGTAACTGACTTATTTCCGCTTCACTAAATTTCATTCCCTGTTGAGAGCGATTATTGACCAGGGTATGATAGGTTTGACCTTCAATATAGTCTTGTACTAACAACAAGCGTCCCCTGCCTTGATACTTATAACGGAACAATTCACGAAATCTAGGAATTTGGGGATGTTCTAACCGATAGAGAATCCCTGCTTCTCGCTCGAATAATTCTTGTGCTTTTTCCAGAGCAAATGAGCCTTGAAGTTGAGGCGCAAATTCTTTGAGAACGCAGGGTTCGTTAAAACGATTGATATCTTCTGCCAAGTAGGTACGACCAAAACCACCATGTCCTATTTGGTGTAAGATTCGATAGCGAGAGTTCAGAATATCTCCTGAATTGAGTATGGTATCCATAATATTAATTGGCATCTGCAAAAAAAGTTAGAACAATAAAAACCTGTTTAAGCTTCAATAACAACTCGTCCCACAGGTTTGGCTATACAGGTCAAAAGATGCCCAGGTTCACAGTCAGGATCGTCATCATAATTAACCTCTCCTGCTAACAGAGGCAGTTTACAAGCACCACAAGCTCCCATGCGACAGCCAGAGGGCAGTTCAATCCCTTCCTGTTCGGCAATTTCTAGAATGGTGTCTTCTCGATCGCCCGCAATTTCTTTGCCCAACTTGTCAAAGACAATAGACGATCGCTCTTGAGTGGTATTAACAGAAATAATGTTTTCTGGCTTCTCTTTGGTAATATCTGGGTGAAGCTCTTGATTAGACGAAGATTGTGGGCTAGAGTCTCCCCCAATGTACGTATTTATTGTTGCTCTATCTTCCTGTTTTTTCTTGACGGATTGCTTTCTTGGTGGGCTGCCAAAGCTTTCTTCATGATAGTTTTCCATCGGGAACAAGAGTTCTTCTAGCCTGGTTTTAACCTCCTCCATAAAGGGATTTGCTCCACAGACATACACTGTGCGCTCCTGCAAATCTGGGGCGATCGCTTGTAGCATCAATTCATTCAATCTCCCAGTGTATCCAACCCATGCTTGACCTGGTTCTAAGCAAGTCGCTGTAACTGCTAACTGAAAATTAGAATACCGCGCTGCCATTGATTCTAATTCGTGTCGAAAAATGAAATCGCGGGGACTACGGGTACTATGAATAAAGATGATATCAACATTAGCTCCCGTGTCACAAAGCCACCGTGACATTGACATCATTGGTGTAATACCGCTACCAGCCGAAATGAATAGCAGTTTTTGAGCGGGGTTATCGACACAGGTAAATTTTCCCATCGGACCCTTTAATTTGACTTGAGAGCCGACAGTAAGGCGATCGTGCAACCAATTAGAAACTAGTCCTGGTGGAGCATCAGCTATCTCAGTGGGCGGTGGAACTCGCTTGACAGTAATTTCTAAAGTATGGGGACGGGAAGGAGTTGAAGAAATAGAATAAGAACGCAGCGCCCTTTTTCCTTCGATGTCTAAATCCAGGGTTACAAACTGTCCAGGCTTATAAGAGAATAGTACGGTTGGTTCGGCAACAAAGCGAAAAGTTTTCACATCAGGAGTTTCAGCGATCGCTTGTAGACAACGAACGGTTAACTCGCCCCCACTCCACCGATGAGGTTGACCAACGGTCACAGCAGATTGTTCTGCAATCGATTGATGGTCGATCGTCACTATAAAGCCACCGATACGAAGTAGATGATTTTGTTTTAAGGGATAAACCTGATTGACTCCAACTTTTTGGTCGTTAATTTGAGAGCCATCCGTACTACCGAGATCTGTATAAAAACACTGTCCATCTTGACACCAAATGCGCCCGTGGATACGACTTACTTCTGCACTATCGAGAACTAAGTCACAACTGGAGTGTCTGCCTAAAAGACAATCTCTTTTTATTCCAGTTGTTAGTTTCAGGAGTTTTTCTTTAAACTCACCAGTTTCTGCATTAAGTGCTTTGATTTGGATATTTGTGACTGACATAAATTAAGTACTGATGCAAAATTAATCGTATAGTTTTGAGTAATAGATAGGGTTAACTGTGGTGGCTGAGGGAGTTTATCGTAATTCCCAATAGAAATCATGAGTTATTTAGTACTATTTTTTAGCTCTCATCCTTTTACCGATGTTTAACAACATAAAGAAATTAATTGGAATGACTATATCTATATAAGGGTAAGTTTCTGACTTTTAATGGTTAAATTTATTAAGGAAGAGCGATAAATGGGCAAATAAGGCGTAATTGTTTCGGAATTTCAACTATCAATAAACACCTTTTTAGTGAAGTTTCATACTGAATGTAAAGTGCCTACTCACAGCGAAAGTGAGGGCGGGTCTCCCGATGCGGGCGGTCAACAATCTGGGTCAACCCCAAAGCAAAGAATTGGATATGGCGTCTATCACGGATATCGCTTCCGCCTTAGGACTCGGCTTCGCCGTCGCGCGACCATCGGTGAGTCCGTGATTGGCATAAGGCAACCTCGCCATCCCTCTCGCTCAGACTTACGCCCTGAGAATTTATTTCGGGAGTTTATGTCGCTCTTTTAAAACCTACCCTTGTGAGGAGAAGAAAGATAATTTAGAAATTCTATTTTCGATCGTTTCTGTCGCTGATATCTTTGATTTTGGTGGGCAGAACTTGAGAGTCGTTCTTGTTCCTTTGTTTTTTATCTCTGACCCGTTTGATCTGGGTGGATGCTTGAGGTAAGTAATTTTTCTGAATTGGTTTGATTCCTGATTGACGAAGTCCCAACAAACTCTGCTCTTCCATGGCAGAGTCCCTCAGACTGCCATGATTATTTCTGACAGCCCTGAGCTTTGTCCTAGCCAAGCTAAGACCTGAATTTGTGGACGTGAATGAATTTAAAAGATTTGGTTTCTCTTGGATAATTTCTGCCAAAGCGCAGTCATGTTCTTCATCTTGAAGCTGTAGTTTTTGACGAAGCTGCTGGAGAGCTTCTTTACTAATGTCTGGCTTAAAACGTTTTTCTGATAAAGCTTCTTCCAATATGCCCTTGTAAATCCGATAGTATTCTTGTCGCGTAGCATTGGGTAAGACTGAAGCTAGGAGATATAATTCATGAGAATTTAACTCGTCTAAAGAACGTCCTTGTAACAACTGAGAGAAGTTGAAAGATAGTTTTTTTAGTTGACGGCGCAATTTATATGCCAGACTTTCTTTGTTATACTCTTCTTCGCTACGATCCCAAGTTCGATCGAGCCAAAGAGTACTAATCAAAATAATTAAAGCATTAAAGATGAGTTGTAACAGGAAAGGCAAACGCAAAATTTCTGGTCGTCCACCATAAATAAAAAAAGTGTTAAAGGCAACAAAGGTAAAAAGAGAAAAGACTCGGTGTAAGACCTGTTGACGATCGATCTTGGGGTTACGTCGTCGCAAATAAGAGAAAAAAGCCTTTTCACTTTTATTCCCAATCAGGTAAAACATTCCCACAAAAAAAGCCAAGGTTAAGGGAACTGCTACCAGTTTAGGAATCGGAATTGACTTATCCAAGATATAAAAACCTGGCTTGAGGAGGGTTGCTAACTGATCTTCTTCATGAGTCCAAGCACCAGAAAAATAATAATTAAAATTACCTGCATATAAATAGTAATAAATAAGATACCCGCTTACCAATCCCAAATAGCCATATTGAACAAATCTACGACCAGGCTTAGTCAAATCTTGCCAGTAAGCTTTTTCGGCATCAATATCAAGACAAGCAGATTTACAGTTGATACAAGCACTTTTTTCCTGACTAGTTTTGCTATCTACCGTTCGGCACATAGACTGAGTGATGCTTCTGGGTTGGGTTTTGTGTGCCTGACTATCTAACAATCCTCTTGGGCCAGTAAAAATCATTTGCACTACGCCAAAAGGACAAACATAATGACACCAGCTACGACCACCATATAGAAAAACTATGGTTATAGCAGAAAGGATAGTAAAAAGCAGAAAACAACCAAAGAACACACGGGCTGAGTTAATGAAGAGAATACGGCAATTTAAGCCAATAAACAGCAGGGCAAATTGCAGATAGAGATGATTGTTCACCAGCCAACGATTTTGATGAATATTTAGTCGTGGCTGTAGCCCCAAAGCCCTGGGAATCTGGGAAAGAAAATAAAGAGGACAAATACGTCGCCAAGTTTCATGACCGAAGAGCAGGACAATCATAATTGCACTGGGAACTACCATGCCCCAGAAAATCCTAGTTCCCATCGGATACGGCGTTTCCTTTAGGCACTCTCCCTGAACTTTAACGCATCGAGTGGGTACTTCTGCCAGACTAATGACTCGATCGCGAAAAGGGCTGACTAAATTATTAGGATCGCTTAGATGGTGAGAGATGGGGTCATAAAATAAGGAGAAAATTAAGAGTAGCCAACCGACTACCAGCACCCATCTAATAAAGTGCATTTTTTTTTCGGAAACTTGACTAATCATAGAAGATACTCCTGCTGAAATTAGACAGTAAGATACAGCTTGAGCGAAACTGAAGTGAAATTTTTCTCAGTTTTAAGGAAAAAAAATCGAAAAAATCAATTTGAGGCATTACTATTTACGTTTTGGCTGATTTGATAGCACCAGCTTCTATGACGGTCGTCTCTTTTCTGCTAGGAGGTACTAAGTAAGAAACAACCAATGTAAGAACAGTAGTCACCGCGCCAGAAATTTCACCAGATATTTTTTGACTTTGAAAACGAGGATGAAAATCATTTAAAATTAGTACCGTCACGACTCGTGCGTTCCCTTGCGCGACCGAAGGAAGTCTTTTAGGGTCTTACGCCGCCTATCACGGATACCGCTCCGCATAACGCGGGGTCACTCGTCAGAGTAACCAAAGCCCCAGTAAATGCTCCTACTGAAACCTTTATAACGGGTTGATAGGTAGGTTTAGTTTGTCCTATCTGAGTTGTAGTTGATGTCATGATTAAATTCCTTTCATATTGTTTTGTGTCGTTCTTTATTTCTAATATTCTCCTGATTCAATTCCGACTTCTGTCTACTGTCTAAGTTTGATATTACTTTTTTCTGATTCTTTCAATCTCATAAAACTCATTTCAGAACTCATAGAAAAACTGATAACCCAAGTTGCTGGTTGCAACTATAAAGTTACTCATTACTTCAAATATTAAGTGCTACGTAATTTTACTTAAGAAAAATTGCTAAGCAAAAAGCATTGACTTTTACTTATATAATAAATAGCTTATACTGAATAGTTTATTTAAGCTTCATAAAATCTATATTTGCTATGAATTTTCTATTAAGAAGTTATTTCTAATCTATATAAAATTAATAAGAAACAGTAAAGTTAAAGAGTTGAATATTATAGATGGGGTTTCCCAAATACGTAACCCATGAATCTCGATCATCTCCTTAAAATTATTGACCGCCAGCTAATTGGCAGCAAAAATCGCCCCCTTAATTTCACAGAAATTATTATTTTGAAAGGTGTTTGGCAATATAGAACTTATAATCAAATTGCGATCGAGGCAGGTTATAGTCCTGGCTACTTTACTACCATTGTTGCTCCAGAGTTGTATCAGCGACTCTCCAAAATCATCGGTCAGCGCGTAACGAAGAAAAACTGTCAGGCACTGCTTGAGTCCTATGTTGCAGCACAAACAGCACCAGAAGCAACTTCCCCGAAGCAACATTTGGCTAACTTTTCTCCCGATACCCAGCAGAATACTTCACTTTGCTATCCTAGTGGTTCAGTTTCCCTTGACTCTCTCTTTTACCTTGAACCCTCTTCCCTTAAGGAGCAAATTTATCCAGAACTTAGAAAATCAGGCTCATTAATCAGGATTAAAGCCCCCAGAGAAATGGGCAAAACTTCACTGTTACTGAGGATTATTGACTATGCTGAGCATCTGAACTACCGCACAATCAGTTTGAATTTGGAGCAAGTTGACCAAGCAATTTTGAGCGATTTGAATCAATTTCTGCGTTGGCTGTGTGCTAACGTCGCCCACCAACTTCAGCTTGAACCAAGACTAGATGATTATTGGGATGAAGATATGGGGAGCAAAATTAGTTGCACCCTCTACTTTCAAGATTATATTTTAGAGCAAATTGATACTTCTCTGGTCTTGGCATTGGATGAGGTCAACCAAATTTTCGAGCATCCCCAAGTGGCAAAGGATTTTCTCCCTCTATTGCGTTCTTGGTACGAAGAAGCGAAAAGATTCCCTATTTGGGGAAAGCTTCGCCTGGTGGTAGTTCATTCTACGGAAATTTATGTCCCTCTTCAACTCAACCAATCCCCATTCAATGTAGGGCTGCCAATTCAGTTAGACAGCTTTAGCCAGGAAGAAGTACAGCAGCTAGCACAACGCTACGGGCTTGACTGGACAGATGGAGCAGAAGCCAGACAACTGATGTCTCTGGTAGGAGGACATCCTGCACTAGTTAGCCTAGCATTCTATCATCTCAGTCGGCAGGAGATAACTCTGTCGCAACTACTAAAAACTGCTCACACTGCCAGTGGAATTTATTCTCATCATTTGCAGCGTCACTATATAACACTGGCACAACAACCTGAATTAGCACAAGCTCTTGATACCATTTTAAACGCAAGTGAACCTATTACTTTAAATCCTATTATGGCTTATAAGTTAAGTAGTATGGGAGTAATTAAGCAATTGGAAAATAAAGCGATCGCCAGATGTGAATTGTATAAGCGATGTTGGCAATCTTTTATCAAAGAGTTACAGCAATATTATCCTATTGATCCCGCTTAGTTTGGGACGAAGATAGGACGGGACTAACCACTCTCCTACTAACAATCTATTACCAGTTAACTTTTATCTAGTCATTCTAATTATTAGTTTTTCCATGAGTTGTTCTATGAGTTTTATGAGCTTAAGACACTAAAAGCAAAACTAAGATAAAACGTAGACAAATCTGGTTGAGAACCCTTCAGTAGTTTGTCAGAAAATATGGAAAAATTTTCTCTGAACTATCTGAGAAAGACCAAGCTTTTTATTTATTTTGTTAACTCACAATCACATTCATCGAGGAGATTTTCCATGGTTGACACGATTAACAAACCCCCAAATGCCCACGGACAAAAATTGCAAGCTCGGCGGAAAGAAGCACAGAAAATCCGTAAATTGACGCGGGATGATGCTTTTAATGCTTTTGAAACTGCGCCACCGCCAGCAAATGGAGACGAAAAACGGTTTGAACAGCTTGGTTTTCCAGGTTTCGCTTCCTTCACAAAAGCTTTAAAACACAATTCAATCGGCTTAGTGGAAAAGTTTTCCTTTGAGTCCCTACTCAAAGCGATTGAAAAAGGGAATCAGATCGATTTCGAGAGAGTTAAACTCGGCGGAAAATATCGCCTACTGGCTAATCCACTCAATGCTTACTCCTTTCAGTTAATTGGTGACGATTCCCATGGCGCACGGATGGCACCTGCTCCGCAATTTGCCAGTCGTAATACGGCAGTGGATCTGGTGGAACGCTATTGGATGGCACTGTGCCGAGATCTCAGATTCGATCGATATGCTAATAGCCCCCTAATTGCTGATGCTTGCGAAGACTTAAATAATCTGGGCTTTGAGCAGGAATTCGGATTTAAATGCTCCCCAGATACGATATTCCGAGGTCCTTACGAGGGTTGTGATGTCGGACCTCACGTTTCTCAGTTTCTCTTGCAGAATTTCCAGTTTGGTAATCAGCCGATTCAACAGTTGCAGCGTTACCCTAGAAAAAATCTTGATTACTTGACCGATCTCGAAACTTGGAACAAAGTTAACAATGGAGATATCGATCCCACTGGTTCGGATATTATTGACGGTACGCGCCATATCATTACCCTGCGGGATGCGGGTCAGTGGGTACACATTGATTTGCCCCACCAGTCAGGTCTTTGGGCGACGATTATTCTCCTAGGACTGGGTGCAGACATCTCCAATGCGAGTCCCTACGCCAATGGAAGCATCACCACTTCTGATGCATTTGGTAGCCTTGGTAGGCCAGACATCACGATTCAGAGTGGATTTGCGGGAGTCTCTGCCCTCAAGCACGCCTGGTTTCAAAAATGGTGTGTTCATCGTCGTCTGCGACCAGAAGTATATGCACAACGTCTCGAGCTTTTCCGACGGGGAAAGTTGGGTAACTCACCGAATAACCCATTTCACGATGAGACATTTAAGCAGTTTTTTGGAGAAGGTGCAGAAGTCTGGCGCAAAACCACAGTCCTCGAGCGCATTCTCGATCATAACCAAAAGCAAAACGTGGCGCAGGGACGTGGCGAGGGAGATGGTACTTGGTTACTACCGATAGCTTACCCAGAAGGCTCTCCCACTCATCCTGCCTACCCTGGTGGTCATTCAGCCTTTATTGCTGCTGCTGCGACGATGGCGAAAGCCTTTTTTGCCGATGGTGAGTTTCCTCATCCCCAAGTGCCCACTGACAATGGTCAGAAACTACGGGATTTTCAAGGCCCGAAGCTGACGATACATGGCGAACTCAATAAATTGATTGCCAATGTCACTCTGTTCCGTGATGGGGCGGGAATGCACTGGCGTACGGACGGGACTGCATTAGGTACGAATTCCAATGCTCGTTCTCGTAAGGGTCTGGAAACAGGAGGCAATCTGCTGGGTGAGAAGATGGCAATTAGTATGCTGCGGGACATCAAACGTACTTATAGGGAAGAAGTCGGACGCTTTAAGTTTCAGGGCATTAGCGGAAATGAGATCGAGATTTAATTGCTTAGCAGATCGATTGCTCAGGACTCACATTTCGGGGTGTTTTTGTCAGGAAGCCGAATGTCAATTTACTTTTCAGCCCATAATCAACTAAAACAATGCGACCTAAACCGCAGTTTAATCCCTGTTATTCTGTTGAAACTATCAAGCCAGATAAGGTGTTTTTCTTGTCCGAGAGAGAAACCGTTTGGTTAAGAGATCGCCTTTCTTGTAGTTTATACCATTTATCATGCATTTTCTGGATCGATGAATCATAAATTGTAGAATGGGTTTAGTGGGCAAAACCCAACATTGGTAGAACTTTGTTGGGTTTCACGCTTAGTTCTATCCAATCTACTAGCGTGTCTAGTGTAATTGATTGGGTAGTTTAAATTTAAGAGGAAAATTTTACACTGTGTAGGGTCAACTCGCGCATTCCTTCGGCGAGTTTTCCTCGCCAGGGTGGCTCGTCAATTTATGAATTGACCCTAAAATTACAGCCCAGCATTGTAGTATAGACCCGCTACTATGTGCGTCTCCAATTACTTTTGAGCGTGAGCTATGCTGAGGAGAGGACTTTATAAGCCCCGCCAAGCATCTAGAATCACGCTGTTGAGAATTGGTATTAGCTGCTTTAATCAATTGCGATCGCAATTAGGAGTATCTGTTATGTCAATTGATGTTAGTAAGTTTCGAGGTTCGATTCCATCAGGTAATTTGTGTGAAGATGCCAAAATTTACGAGGGAACTTTGCCAGAGAATTTATCTGGTCATGTTTTCATTGTTGCCCCTTACCACCGCAAAAATGATAGCCATTTATTTATGGGTGAAGGTGTAATTATTAAGTGGGCTCTCCAACCTCAACCAGGAAAAATTCAAGTCCACAGCAACAAATTAAAAACTTGGGATAGTTTCTGGCATTGGGTACAATTGCCACTCGGCAAACTACTCCCAAAAGCATTTTTTCCAGCCAGACTTGGTTTTTTGGGAGTTGCAGAAATAGCCAACACCGCTATTGTCAATATGAAGGGAAGGCTAATTCTCACCGCAGATGCAGGACGTTACTGGGAAGTAGACCCCGATACCCTAAAAACCATAACGCCGATAGGGTATTTTGACGAACATATCATTTCCGTGCCTGTATCATTCTTCCCGATGGTGGCAAACACAGCTCACCCTTTTTACGATCCTAAGACTGGAGAACTTATTACTTGTGAATTAAAGTCTAAACCCCGTCGAGAAAATTTATTCACTGATATGGTTAGTGCAGCCTACATCACTTTTTGGGACGGTAAACAGAAAAATTACCAAGATAAAAATAATACAGGTATCAGACATTGGGAGTTAGATGGAACAGTTCTCGATGGCAGTCCTCATACTACTATCGTGACAGAGGAATTGGTGATGATTCCCGATATGCCTTTTCAGATGGGTTTAGCAACGCTGTTAGGTTTAAAAATTCCGCTTCGCAAAGCTTATTCAAAAACACAAATTTATGTTGTCAATCGTCAAGATCTCAATCCAGACAAGGCAACTGTTCCATCGCGCCTAGTAACTTTTGATGGTGATAGCTACCATTTTTTGTGTAACTATCATCATATCGATGGAGAAATTCGTATGGTTGCCATACAACAAGCAACCATTAGTTTAACTGAAGCAATACAGCCAGATGATGTCAAACATTTTAGTGGCGATCGCTATTATGCTGAATACTATGGTATACCTTGGATGTTTGCTTTCGATCCTGGAGTATTACGAAAAGTAGTGATTAAAGATGCTCAAGTGATTGAGGAAGAAGCTTTGATCCATCCTGGTTGGTTCACCACCATGCTTTATACTGCCGATCCGCGGGAATTAGATGATCCAAAGGGGTATTCTGCTATCTACCAGGTTTATGCAGGGTATCATCAAGATTTGATCTCTCGCCGTCAATACCTTAGTTTCCGCGACCATGAAAATAGAGTTTTAACGGACAAGCCACTTCCTCAAGAGGATCTTCCTTCGGTGTTAGCTAAAGTTCCTTTAGACAAGAATTGGCAAGAACTCACTAAGCAGATCGAGACAGAACAAGAACAAAATCCTGACATTCCCGTATCCGATCTAGGCAAAGAACTGCTTGATTTTTATGTCTGTGATGAAGGATCTGTTCTAGTTAGCATTCAATTCATTCCTCAAGACAGAGGATATATTTTTACTACTGTTTTTACTCCAAAAGGTTCGGAAGCTTGGCTATTTGCTGCTGATAATCTTAGCCAAGGACCGATTGCTAAACTTAGTCTATCTGAAGATATTAATTTTGGCTTCACCTTGCATTCTGAGTATTTTCAGGAAATTTCTCCACGGAAATCAACCTACAATGTGAATAGATTAAGCTCTGCTTTGCGTAGTTTGACTAAGGTTCCTTACGAATTTTTCTTCAATCGACGCAATGATATTTTTAAGAGAAAAGTTTAAGAGAAAAGTGAATCCCTGACCCTTGTAGAGGCGAACTGCTGTTCGCTCCTACTACACTACACCAGAACTTATAATTTAATTGAAACAAGAGACGACCATGAATGTTACGCTCACAACCGAGGATGAAAATCAGTTCATTCTGATCTGAGGACTCCTGAATTCTGTTTTCATAACAGGTCTATTTTGGCTATCGAACTAATATCGAACTAATGATGATTACTCTGAATGGCTACCAAATTATTAGCAAAATCTACGAAAGCTTTAACTCAGAAGTCTATCGAGGCATTCGTTCTTCGGATAATCAACCTGTTATTCTCAAAGTACTCAAACAAGACTATCCCACTGCTCAAGAACTCACCCGCTACAAGCAAGAATACAAAACTATCTGTAGCCTTAACTTCGACGGCACTATCGCAGCTTATGGTTTAGAAACCTATCAAAGAACTTTAGTTATTATCCTAGAGGATTTTGGGGCGATCTCTTTAAAAAAATGGATCGATGGCAAACCTTTACGATTACAGGAATTCTTTCCCATTGCGATTCAGATAGTTGAGAATTTGGCTAAGATTCATGCAGCTAATATAATTCACAAAGATATTAACCCTGCCAATATTGTCTTCAACACTACAACCAGACAAATCAAAATCATTGATTTTGGTATTGCTACTGCACTCAAGCAAGAAAATCCCAGTCTGAAAAGTCCCAATATTCTTGAAGGTACTTTAGCTTATATTTCTCCAGAACAAACAGGACGGATGAATCGTAGTTTAGATTACCGCACTGATTTTTATTCTCTTGGAGTCACTTTCTATGAACTACTCACTGGACTATTGCCCTTTGAAGTAAGCGATCCTTTAGAATTGGTTCACTGTCATCTAGCAAAACAACCCCTACCTCCCCATCAAGTTAATCCCGATATCCCTGTTGTTATTTCTAACTTAGTGATGAAATTGATGGCGAAAACGGCTGAGGAGCGATACAAGAGTGCTTATGGTATTAAAGCCGATCTAGAAGAATGTTTAAGACAATTAGAAACTACAGGAAAAATTGAAGATTTTGCGCTCACAACTCAAGATTTAGCCAATCAGTTTCAAATTCCTCAAAAACTCTATGGAAGAGAGTCAGAAATTAAAACCTTAATGGCAGCATTTGAGAGAGTTGCAACATCAAACTTATCCCAACCCGAACTGATGCTAGTTACGGGATATTCTGGTGTAGGTAAAACAACCCTAGTACAGGAAATCTATAAACCAATCACTGAAAAACGGGGCTATTTTATCTCTGGTAAGTTTGACCAATTTCAGCGCAATATTCCCTATTCTGCCGTTGTCAATGCCTTTACTAATTTAGTCAAGCAAATTTTAGGAGAAAGCAAGACGCAACTTAATCGATGGCGTAAGCAGCTTTTCACTGCGTTGGGAGTGAATGGTCAAGTAATTATTGATGTTATTCCCGAAGTAGAATTAATTATTGGTCGGCAACCAGTAGTTCCAGAGTTAGGAGCAACAGCAGCCCAAAATCGCTTCAATTTAGTCTTTAAAAATTTTATTCGCGTCTTTTGTTCTTCTAAGCATCCTTTAGTTATTTTTTTAGATGATTTGCAATGGGCAGACTCCGCCAGTATAAAGTTAATCGAACTAATCATGATGAATGCAGATCTTGAGTATCTTTTCTTGATTGGTTCTTATCGAGATAATGAGATTAACTCTACTCATCCCTTAACTATTACTCTCGACGAAATACGCCAACAAGGAACAATAGTCAATCAAATTATTTTAAAACCTCTAGCTCTCGATCGCGTTAATCAGTTAATTGTAGAGACACTCAACGCTCAAGAAGAATATGTGCAACCTCTGGCTGAATTAGTTTGGCAAAAAACCAATGGTAATCCTTTTTTTATCAATGAATTTCTGAAAACTATCTACTCGGAAAATTTGCTGCGATTCAATACTTCTGGGCAGTCTGTTACTCAACCCACCCATCCCGAACGAGCTTGGCAATGGAATCTGAAAGAGATTGAAAGGATTTGCAGCACCGATAATATGGTCAAATTTATGATGGGCAAGATGGAAAAATTGCCTAAATTTACCCAAGAAGTTTTAAGTTTAGCAGCTTGTATTGGAGCAGAGTTTAACTTAAATACAATCTCGATTATCTGTGAAAAATCAGCTTCGGAGCTTTTTAAAAATTTAATCCCAGCGATTGATGCAGGTTTAGTTATTCCTTTATCAGAATTAGATGAGCAACTATTAATTCAAGATTATAAATTTGAACACGATCGCATTCAACAAGGTGCTTATGCCTTAATTGCTCAGGAACAAAAAATATTTACTCATCTAACCATTGGTCGCTTACTTTGGCAAAATACCCAACCAAATCAATTGTCAGAAAATATCTTCAAGATTGTCGATCATCTCAATTTAGGCTATCAACAGATCGCTCATCAATTAGAACGCAATGAAATTGCCAAATTAAACTTACTGGCAGCTCAAAAAGCAAAATCCGCAAACGCTTATGAAGCAGCAGTCAAGTATTTAAAGATAGGTCAAAAATTCTTAGAAAAAGAGAGTTGGAAAACGAATTACAATCTGACCCTAACCTTGTATTCAGAAGCAGTAGAAGTGGCTTATTTGAGAGGAGATTTTGAGCAGATGGACAAATTTGCCTCAGCCGTCCTCGCAAAAGCTGAAACCTTGTTAGATAGAGTAAAAGTTTATCAAGTTCAGATCGAAGCCTTCAAAGCACAGAATAAACTACTCACAGCAATAGAAACTGGGCTATCAGTACTGAAGCCGTTAGGAGTGAGATTTCCGCAAAAACCAAGCAAGTTGAAGATTTCACTAGAGTTAGCGGGGACAAAGGTCACTTTAGCAGGGAAAAGAATTGAGGCATTAATCGATCTCCCTCCGATGCAGGATCTTTACAAACTCTCAGCAATGCATCTTTTAGACACTGTTGCAACTGCTGCGCAATTTGCTGCGCCGAGAATGCAAATCTTGATGGGTTTTAAGCAAGTTAATCTCTCGGTTAAATATGGCAATGCTGCTACTTCTGCTGCAGCTTATGCCGTTTATGGACAAATTCTCTGTGGCATCGTGGGGGACATTGATGCTGGCTATAAATTTGGTCAATTAGCCTTGAGCTTGTCCGAGTCTTTTAGTGTCCGACAACATAAATCAAGAACTTTATTTCTCGTCAGTTTTTATATTAACCATTGGAAAAAACATCTCCAACAAACACTACCTATCTTATTAGAAGGATATAAAAGTGGACTGGACACTGGAGATTTGGGACATGCTGCCTATAGCGCAGTGGCTTATGTCTGTCATGCATACGTCCTAGGGAAGGAATTGGCAGGATTGGAAAAGGAGATGGTGAATTACCTTGAGGCGATCGCTCAATTCCAGCAAACAATAGCACTTAATTATTTGCAAAGATCTTGCCAGGTTGTCTTGAACTTAAGGGGAAAATCAGAAAACCCTTGTCGTTTAATCGGGGACTTTTACGATGAGCGGACAATGCTGCCCCTACAACAGCAGGTCAACGACTATAGCGGTATCTTCGGACTATATAGCAACAAACTAGTCCTATCCTATCTTTTTGAAGACTATGCAGCGGCCGCGCAAAATGCAGTTTTAGCAGAAAAATATTTAGAAAGTTCGATTGGTTCAACTTTTGTGCCGATCTTCTATTTCTACGATTCCCTTGTCAGAATTGCAGTCTATGCTTATGCTACCTTGTCAGAACAAAAAAATCTTCTACTCAAGGTGGCAGCCAATCAAAAAAAAATGAAAAAATGGGCGCACCATGCAGCGATGAATTATTTACACAAGTTTTACTTAGTAGAAGCAGAGCAATATCGAATTCAAGGCTGCTATCTTGAAGCAATGGACTACTATGATCGAGCCATAGCATTAGCCGAAAAAAATTTATATCTTAATGAAGAAGCTCTCGCCAACGAACTAGCAGCAAAATTTTATCTAAATTGGGGTAAAGTTAAAATTGCCAAAACCTACCTGAATGAAGCACACTATCTTTATTCTCTCTGGGGAGCCGTGGCAAAGGTTCAAGATTTAGAAGCTAAATACCCGCAATTATTAGTAAAATCCTCGGCTTCTGCTTCGATGACGGATAAAGTTAGGACAACGACTAACACCAACACTCATTCTGGAGAAGTCTTAGATTTAGCTACCATTATGAAAGCATCTCAAGCTATTTCTAGCGAGATCGTTTTGGCTAAACTGCTGACGACTTTAATGAAAATTTTAATTGAGAATGCTGGAGCCGAGGTGGGCTACCTCATTTTAGAAACAGAAGGGCAACTCCTGATTGAAGCTTCTGGTTCGGTGGATGAAGATAAAGTTACTGTTTTAAAGTCGATACCCATTGATGGCTGTCTGCCCAGATCGATTATTAACTATGTTGCTCGTACCCGAAAAACTGTCCTCAAAAATGATGCTGCTCATCAGTATAAAATTACTAATGACTCCTATATTAAATCTCATCAGACCAAATCCCTTTTGTGTACACCACTGCTAGATCAAGGTCAACTCAGAGGCATTGTCTATCTAGAAAATAATCTCACTGTGGGAGCTTTTACCCAAGAGAGGTTGGAAGTTCTGCAACTTTTATCCAGCCAAGCTGCGATCGCAATTACCAATGCCAAACTCTACACCGAGCTACAAGAAAATCAAAACCGACTCACTCAATTTCTAGAAGCTATGCCAGTGGGGGTATCTGTTCTCGATCCTACAGGTCAAACTTATTATGCCAATCGGCTCTCCAAGGAATTAGCCCAAGAAAGCAATGTCTCTCTAGAAACGAAACCCGAACAATTTTCAGAAGTTTATCGAGTATATCAAGCAGGAACAGAACAATTATACCCAACAGAGCAATTACCTATCGTGCAAGCTCTCTCTGGCGAAACTGTTAAAAGAGACGATCTCGAACTTCACCTACCCCATAAAATTATTCCTCTAGAGGTTTCTGCCACACCGATTTTTGATGAGACAGGCAAGATCGAGTTTGCGATCGCAGCTTTTACTGATATCACCGAACGCAAACAAGCCGAAGCAGAGCGAATTCAGTTTACCCATGAGCTTGAACTTAAAAATATTGCCCTGCAACAGGCAAAAGACGAATTAGCCGAGTCTAACCGCACCTTAGAGCAAAAAGTAGAAAATCGCACCCATGAACTATCACAAACCCTAGAAGTGCTGAAAGCAACTCAAGCGGAACTACTGTTTGAAAACGAGCTACTCAAAAGTGCCGAAGAACCTTCTACCTTTGACTATCAAGTAGGGGGAAGTTTGCCCATGGATGCACCCACCTATGTCGTACGTTCGGCGGATCGTTATCTCTACAAAGCCTTGAAGCAAGGAGAATTTTGCTATGTGCTCAATCCTCGGCAAATGGGCAAGTCAAGTCTGATGGTACGCATGATGCATCATTTACAGCATGAGGGGGTGAGCTGCGGGGCGATCGATCTGACCCGTATTGGTAGCGAAAACACGACACCAGAACGATGGTACAAAGGATTAATCGTAGAACTATGGCGTAGTTTTGGTTTGCTCCGAAAAGTGAATCTCAAAACTTGGTGGAATGAACGAGAAGATATTTCTCCCGTTCAGAAATTAAGTCAATTTATCGAAGAAATTTTATTGGTTGAAGTTCAGCAACAAGATGAGACTATCCCTCACAACTTAGTCATTTTTATTGATGAAATTGATAGTATCTTAAGCTTGAATTTTCCCCTGAATGACTTTTTTGGTCTGATTCGCTCCTGCTATAATCAACGTAGTCTCAACCCAGAGTATCGACGTTTAACCTTTGCTTTTTTTGGCGTGGCTACCCCAGGGGATTTAATTACCAATCATCAGACAACTCCTTTCAATATTGGTCAGGCAATTCAACTAGAAAGCTTTAAAGAGTATGAAGCGCAACCTTTGTTACAGGGATTAACCGAAAAAGTCAGCAATCCTCAAACCATACTCAAAGAAGTCTTCGCTTGGACGAATGGTCAACCTTTTTTGACCCAAAAGCTCTGTCAACTGATCCGTAGTACTTCATCGGCGATTCCGAGCAACCAAGAAGCCGAATGGATTGAAAACTTAGTGCTCACTCAGATCATCGAGAATTGGGAATCCCAGGATGAACCACAGCATTTAAGAACCATTCGAGATCGCCTGATCCAGAGCCCACAATCGGTTCGATTACGAGAAATCTACCGACAAATTTGGCATCAAGGAGAGATGGTTGCAGTGGATAGTTCAGAGGAAAGAGAATTGCTGTTGTCGGGGTTAGTGGTTAAGCAACAGGGAACTTTGAGAGTCCAAAATCGGATTTATGAATCGATTTTTGCTGAAGGGTAGACGACCTCTACAATCCAGGTATGACAAAGGATTTATCCCTCTTCTGTCAGACTCTAAAAGCCTGGGAAATTTGTGAATTCTGTAATTGTTATATAGTAAGCCGAGTCTACCTTGACTCCAAATCTCATAATGATAGTAAGCCTGTTTGTACTCTCTGTTCTTTTTCTTAATCCAACAATTCTCACGTGGGTGAAGTCTTCTTCTCCTGGGTATCTCCTGCTAGACCTAGCAATTCAATCTGCTTGCGCTCCCGCATAAAGAGAAACAGAGGAAATCCAAAACCAAAGGATACTAAGAAGATAGCGACAATGTAAAGACCCCACAACCTCATCTTTAGCCGTCGCCCTTCGGTCACGATCAGTATAATTCCACACAAGGCTGCAACAGTTACATCTATCCCAATAAAACTGGAAGCGGGATTAGCGTAAACTTGTTTAATAAAAAAGGCAATATCGAAGTTCAGAAAATTAGCCAGGGTTAGCTCTCCCTTGGTGGCAATGGTGAACTGCACTAAATAATAATTTGTCCAGACAAAGCCGATCACTGTTAAGGCAGCATAGATAGCTTGTCGAATGCGATTCTGGAGCATAGAGGTAATAGTTTATAAAGCATTCCTTGATGCTTTTATTTTCCCCCTCTGGATGACCATCCCACGTAACTCTTAAAGATATGCAATAAATGCTCTACAAATAGATCGCCCTTACTGATTCTCTCTTAGCGTTTCTAGAGCGAGAATATTTCATGTTTGCAGTGCAGCAAACCCCTATATTTGCTTATGTTTGTGATGGAAAGCTTATTCTGACCGTCTCCTTCTCTTGAGGCATAGATTGCGATCTAGCGCGAGTATGGTCGGTCTTTTGATGATTGGCTGGGTATTTCTCTTCATTACAATAACTTAAAAACACTCTTCGTTCAATCCAAGCTAGAACTTATCAAGCTAAGAATAAAGCGATCGCTCTCGCCTATGCTCATATCTCTTTGGACAATATTCGCAATTGGTTTACACACTGTTGCTATTGAACCTCATCCAAATGAGAACCGCTATAGTACAAATAAGTATGAGTTTTACAAACAACATCATTTTAAATAACTAACTATACCTTTAAGGTTATTAAAGCTTTAAAAGTTAATATCGAAAATATTGGTGAACTGCCTCAATCTCGAAAATCGAGACGATCGTATAAGCCTGAAACTTTTACCTTGCCTATTGTCCCGTCTTAAGTTGGTTGTCCCCCCTCTTATTGAGCAATGCCGTTTTTATCTCTTCAGCAGACATGGAGCTAATTGTTTCTCGTAATTGAGCAATTTTGGACACCATACCAGGTTGGGGTTCGTGTTTGATTAGGGTTTGGGCAAAGCCAGCTATAGTAGATGTCTCAAACAAACTTTGCAGAGGAAGTTCTACTTTAAAGGTTTGACGCGATCGCGAAATTACTTGGGTCGCTAGTAGGGAATGTCCCCCTAATTCAAAGAAGTTATCGTAAATGCCTATGCTCGGATTATCTAATACTTCTTGCCAAATTCTAGTAATTTGTCGTTCTAAATCGTTTCTGGGAAGTACAATCTCTTTTCTTTCTTTTACAGTTTGCTCATTGGTTATAGTAGGTATCTCTTTAACTTGAATAAACTCACAGGTGCTAGATACGCCAAAATCATCTTTTACTTCTATCTCTTGTAACTGAGAGACTGGGATTGGTGCAACCTGGGGAACTATATAAGCCCGCAATTTTTGAGCTTGAGGGGATTTAGTTTTAAGATAATTTCGTAGGCGAGGATTGTTACCATCTAAGCCAATTAAAAGTGATGAGGGATTATGATGTAAAGCAGCGATCAAAGAATATAATCCCTGTTGAGTTTGAATGCTATGGTATCCGCGATCGCGCAGTTGTTTTTTTGGCTGATAACCGCGACTGATGCCTACTTCATCCCACATACTCCAAGCAAAACAGTAACTCTGCAAACCTTTCTGGTTGTGCTGATAAGCAGAAAAACTTTTTAGGAAAGAACTTGCAGCAGCCAATGCACCAACTTTATAATCGCCAAAAAAGCCATTAACCGAAGCAAAGCTAATTAACAGTCCATTGGACTTTTCGGGCAGCAATTGAGGTAGCATCGAAGCTCCTATAACTTGAGGACGAAGTATTTGGGCTAAACTATCTGGTGTTTCTTCGATTAATAAACGCTCTTGGTAAATTCCTGCTAAGTTAATTATTCCCTCAAGTTCACATTGCCAGTTAGACTTAGTTTGATTAACTATTTGTTGCAGTTTAGGGAAATCACAGATATCTACAGCCTGATAAGTAACTTCTCCTCCCAACTGTTCTAGTTTTGAATAGGTTTTGATTTTTTCAGCTAGTTTAGTCGATCGCTTCTTATGAGATGACCAAGTATTGCGCTCAGGTAGGGAAGTTCTACCCACTAACAGCAATTTAGCCTGGTGATATTGTAGTAGGTATTGGGCGATCGCGCTGCCAAATTTTCCTAACCCCCCCGTAATAAGATACATTCTCCCATGCTTGAAGGGTAAATCTTGGCTTTTTTCTAAAGATAGATCGGCTTTTTCTAAGCAAGTAACTAAGCGTTTGCCATCCCGATAGGCTACTTCGGACTCTACTAAAGAAGCACAGAGTTCCCTTAATATATGTCTAGCATTAACTTCAACTGGATCGAGAGATAAATCTATATGAGTACAATGCAACCAAGGTAACTCTTGCGGAATAGTTTTACTTATTCCCAACAGAGGACTTTTTTCATAAGCAATCTTCTCGTCAGTAGCAATAGACTGAGTATGACTAGAAATAGTTAGCAGCCTTAGAGGTTGTTCACTATTTTGATTTTGTTCTAAGGTCTGAACTAAGGACAATAAGCTGTATATTCCCTTATTTTGGGCATTTTCTAGGTCTTCTAGACTGTATGCCTCTCCTTGATAAGTTTCATAAGCCCATAAGTGAACAATGCGATCGATTTGAATATTGTCTGCCTGAAAAGACGACCATAGTTGTCGATAATGATCTGGGTTTTGAGGATCGATCTGATAGTGATTAGGGCTAATCCTAGCAAAGCTTGTCCCTATCTCAATACCGATCCAAGGTTGATTAATCTTACTTAATTCTTGACCCAGAGACGAGCCTAAACCCAACTTATCTAAGAAAATTAAACTTGTATTTTGCCAGGACTGAATATTTTTAAATCTCTCTATTTCTTGGCGTTGCCAACTCTGACGATAAAACCAGTCTGGAAGGGTGTTGGTGTTGCTACTGAGAATGTCGATCTGTTTTAAAATCGGGTCAAATTCTCCTGCTTCCAAACGCTGTTTCAGTTGGGAGCGTTGGATTTTGCCGATACCTGTTTTGGGAATAGCTTCTTTCTCTACAGGAATTAAATAAGTAGGATTTACCCCAACTTTTTGGACTATACTGCCTCTAATTTTATTAAGTACCTCCAATAGTTGCTTCGCCTCAGAATTGGCAGTGTGGAAAAAGATAGCTAATCGATCTGTAGTGCTATTAGCAGTACGGAAACCACAAGCAGCAGTATAAGAAACCTCGATTTCCTCTATTTCTTCGACGATCGCTTCGATTTCATGACAATAATAGTTGAAACCATTAATAATAATCACATCTTTTTTACGACCAGTAACAGTTAGTCTGCCGTCGCGAATCAAGCCTAAATCTCCCGTATTAAACCAACCGTCTGCCGTAAAAGCTGTTTGATTTGCTTGAGGGTTTTGGTAATAACCAGAAGTAACTACAGTCCCTTTAATTTGTAAAGCACCAATGACTTCTTCATTGACTACCTGGTCTTGTTCATCTACTATACGTATAGAAAAATCAGGACTCGGACTGCCTGTTTCGACAAATTGAGAGTCTTCAGAGGCAGAATCTAAGGAATAGCGATCAGAAAAAACTACTGCCCCTGCTGTCTCCGACATCCCCCAGGCAGGATTCATAGCCTCCGAGGGTAGTTTATGGGGAGTAAGTAACTCCATAAAACTATGGGCAGTTTGAGGTGCGATTGCTTCTCCTGCATTAAGGAAAATTTGCATTGAGGATAAATCCCAATCACCATCAATTATTTCCCTAGCTCGATCGTTCACTAAGCCATAAGCAAAATTGGGAGCCCAAGATATATTAACCCGATAGCGATCGATCAAATCTAGCCACTTGAGGGGATTCTGCACGAACATATCCGTAGGTGCATGAACCTGCTGACAACCTAAATAAATATCTCTGACATGGAACTGAGCTATTCCGCTAACATGATCTAGGGGTAGCCAGTTGAGCGAAACTGAATCCCTGTTCATTTTATGTCTCTGAGAAGAGCAAGCTGCTCGATAGAGAATCAGACTATGACTGAGCATTACTGCTTTAGGAAGACCTGTACTACCAGAAGTTAGGAGTAATAAGGCTAGATCTTCAGGTTGACTCTCATGCCAGTTTTCATCGCTCTGGTTATTTTGTAAAGTTTCTACTGTAGCAATCTCAAAAGAACCCCCGTTAGTAAGATTAGGTACAGCAGCAATATCTAATTCTAAGTCTTTGCTGGTAACAATAACTGGTCGATCCAACATTTGCCAAGCATTATGTAGTTTTTTGATCGCACTATTAGCTTCTTGATAGGTAGAAGCCACTGAAAGAGGTACAGGCACAAAACCACCCAATAAACAGCCCCAAAATGTAGCAATAAAATCTTGATTATTTGGCAGTTGAAAAATAACCTTGTCTTGAGGTTTTAGACCAAGTTTTCTGAAGCCAGCTAAAATTCTTTGTGCTTGTTCTAGTAACTCTGGATAAGTTTGAAATACTGCATCATCATTAGGCTGAACATAAATAACACCCTTGTCAGGGGAATTTAAAGCAGCTTGGTGTAAGGCATTAGGTAGAGTTGGAGGAATTTGGTCTTTATTTTGTAGAGGTTCACCATAACTGATGGCTAACTTACCAGATACTTGCCCCTGAGATGGATTTTTTTCTCCACAGGCGATCGATTTTTCAATGATTCCACTTCCTACTGCTTTCCAGTCGGGGATTAAGTCTGATATATGCAATAGATTAGGACTCTCGGCTCGATCGCGAACCTGTACTGCTACTTCGGCAACGCCCGATAAGCGTTGTAATTTAGTTGACCATTGCTCGATTAGCTCGGGAGCGATCGCTTCTACACTCATCAAAGCAGCTTCATCTACTTGCCCTTCAGCAGTTAACGGCATCCTAGATACTGGTATATATATCTTGGGCAAAAGCTCTGAGAGGAGAATTTCTTGTAAAGATGATTTCAATCTTGAAGGACATAAAGGTTCAGCCGAAACTAAATAGGGTACTAACTCTGACTCTGAATTATCCCTAGTACGGATTAATACTCTACAATCTTCAACTGAAGCATTTCCTAGTAAAGCAGTTTCTACTTCATTCAGGTTGATTGAATGTCCCTTAAGTTCAACCAATCGACTCTGAGAACTTAAAAAATTATACATATATCAACTTAAATTAAAAAACTAAAAGTACGATCTTTGAGCAAATTAGTAATAGACCAGAAAAATATGTATAATTATGCCTTTCTAGCTCGACTACGAATTCGATAATTATTGACACCAAATGCTATCTTGAGCATTAAGCGATTCTTCCGACTTGGGGGAATTCCTTTATGAAAACAGTAAGGATCTTCCACAAATCCTAAACCAGCTTCCCCGTATACGAACTTGAGATTATCAGTGCCATAGTAGTTAATGATATCTCGATCGGAACGTCCAGTAAAACAGGAAAGTTGATGAGTAAGTTTTTTATTTTGATGACTTCTAAGAACACAGACATGAGGGCCACTAGATAGCTCCACATCGGTTAAATAAAAGAAAAATTGTATGGAGTGATAGTCGAGAAGATCGTAATGAAAAAATACCTGAGCAAAATTCAAGCGATCGCTAATTGGTACTTCCGTGGCATAACTCCACCACAGTTTGGTAGATAAATGTACGGGCTTAGCATTTAAGTATAAGCTAGCAATCTCTAACAACTTAGGATCTTTTTCCAGTTGTCTTACAGCTAGACAATCCTCACTAACATCAGGATAGTCACCAATAATAAAGGTTTCATTATACTTCTTCTCTGCTATTTCTTTGTCCATATAAGGAAAAGAAAATTGAGGTTGTTCATTTCCATAACAACTTGAAACATTAACGTAATTATGGATTTGTTTAACCAGCTTACTGGGTAAATTAATTCCTACATAAAGACCATCTTTGTTTAAAAAGTCAACAATTTCATCTTCCTCAATGTTGTCTAAACAAGAAATTTCTTGACAGCTTTTTTGGCTTTCATGAGGTTGACAGAAAAAATATGCCGACAAATTGCGAATGAACTTAAATCGGCTCAAGAAAAACATGAAAAACCATTTATAATCTGCAATAGCCCATCCATAATATCTTCTCCATTTCGCCTCAAATCGTTTTAAATAGTTAGGCATACTTGAGAAATTTAAGTTGGTTAAATATTGCATTATTTATTTTAGACTAACGAAAAGGTCATGCTAAAAAGTCACATCAGGCTAACTTACCACAAATCCTTTAATGAATACTGTTTGAGATAATTTTTACCCTAGAAAGATTTGACGAATTCTCTCCTCAACGACTGTTACCAAGTAAGTGTGGGATTATGACTTTAAGTTAGTAGAATATTCTCTACAAGCCTATCTTAGCTGTGCGAATTTCCTGAATATGGGCAGCAGATACACCATCAACAATAGTGCGATTAATCATCGGATGATCGTTGTGAGTCGGACCAGTATCACTATCAGGATGATAAGCAATTACATCCATCTCGCTATCATCAGTAAAGAAACTATGATGACCATCAGTAGGGATAATAAAAACATTACCTGGTATCAAGGGAATAGTAATATCTGACCCTGTACCATCATCATTGCTGGGTACAACACATCTTCCTCTGCCTTTGGCAACAATACCCACTCGCATAGATGGATGTGTATGACGAGTTTGACCAATATGGGGAGGAAAATGTAAGTAATTTAAACAGGGGTCGCCTTTAATAACAGGGGGAATCAGCAGAGAATCAGAACAACCATCAATGTAGAGTAAGCGTCCTTGTTTCTCGATTGGCCCGCCGATCGTAAATGTGCCTTGATAACCAAGTCTAGTGGTAATAAAACCACAGCCGTCACTTATATAAAAATTATTAGGAACACTAAAGTACATCCCCGCATCTAAATTAAATGTCTGTTCGCGACCAGAAAGGGTAAAAGTAATCGCAGCTTGACCACTATATACAAATCCCAAGCTAGTACCCTTGACATTAATAGTGAGGTCTTTGTGCTGATAACCCCAAGCATAAACTTGTGTTGGATGTTGGTCTTGGGATAAATCACTGAGCATTCCGTCATTACAGGGCAATGACATAAAATGTTTACTTTGAAAAAGAGAATTTGTGTGAATCATGATGTTAAGTGTTATAGTTTGCCACAGGTTTAATCAAAAAAATTAGGTTGTAAACCGACTTCAAGAAGTCAGAAGTCAGAAGTCAGAAGTCAGAAGTCAGAATTGCCAGTAAACTTGGGGGATTGAACCCGCCAGTAACTGAAGACCGCTAAAGTTTTTAGCGGGGGTCACCGAACCCAATTTCTTCGTCTAGAAATAGAAAGTCAACCAATAAAGCATCGTTACTAAAAAAACGACTGACGTCACGACTTCCTATTTCTGACTTCGAGCCGAAGGCGAAGATAAATAGCCTAGTTTTTTATTTTGATTCTTTAGTCCATTTTTCGATCAGCTTATTAAGCATTTCATCGCTGTAAAAATGTTTGGCGTATCTAGATGAATAAATTAATTCGCAAACATCTCTAGGAATTTTAATTTTGGCGATCGCTTCGATATATTGAGCTTTATATTCCTTGTAGCTAGCAACATTTTCGGCTCTTAAATCGAGATTTTTATTGATACTGAAAAATTTTTTTGTTGCTGTATTAAAACAATTATTTAAGTCTTCCAGTCTAATAATTAAAATTCCTATATTTTCTTTATTTATCATACAATATCCTTTTTGTTTATCAAACCAAAAATCATAAACATTAACATTAAAATTGCTTTTTATTTCCCGTTCAAACCAGGTACATACATAATCAGTTGACTCTTTAAAAGATGCAAATTTTTGTTGTAAAATATCAATTATTTCATTGGTATCAATACCATTAGGAAATCTATGCTCTTTTTGCTGAAAAAATATTGAGATTTCTCTGATAATTGGGTCTCTGACTAAGGTTATAATCTTCCATTTGATAATTGCTGATTCATTAAGTTGGTTACGCAGAAAGTTCCCATGTCTTAAATGTCTTACCTGGCTAGGCATTTTGCCAACAGCTTGATAAGCTTTTTCCTGCTCTTTTAGTGCGCGTTCTCCTAAACAATGAACATGAAAAACTGGAGTAAACAAAAATTGTTTTTTGAGAGAGAAATAAACTGTTGTTGAACCAACTTTTCCCATCTGATAGACGAGAATTGCGGTTTTACTAAAAAACAACTTGATTGCTAATTTTTGAACGTCGGGAACTTTGGTTTTTAGCTTCGTTAAGATCATGACTTTTCTCCTGAAGCTTTCTTTAAACAATCTTCCAATTGTCGAGCAAAATATTGAATATTGGGCTGCTTGAATAGATTAGTATTGTTTCCTGATATATCGTATATTTCTAGCTCGCGATCGATCGATTGATTCCAACCTAAATCTGCTGATAGATTACCCGCTATTTCTGGAGAGCGAAATAGAGTCAAGGTATTTTTATATAGGTTAGCCTGGTATTGTTTCTGAGCTTGTATTAGCGATCGCTGAATCGAAAAATAGCGCAAATCTTTGGAAAGAGGTTGAGGTTTAAAAGTCTTAATAAACTTGCATTGTGTTTCTTGCTGGAGATTTACTATTGATTGCTTAAACTGATTAACCTTACTTGAGAAACCAACAACACTATTAGCTAATAAAGAATCAGAGTTTGGAGCTAAGGTATTGATTATTGCCAGTAGTGGTACTTGCTTCCCTTGAACAGAAAGTTGTTGTGCCATCTCAAAAGCGATTAAACCTCCAATATCTGGAGCTAATAGTAAATATGGCTCAGAAGGATACATAGCAAATATTTCCTCAAGATATTTGGCAGCCATATCTTCAATTGTGTTGAGGGGATTAGTCTTGCCATCTAATCCCACTGCTCGCAGTCCGTAAACTGGTTGGTCAGAGTCGAGGTAACGTGCTAAGTCGTAGCCATATAAAGGTTCACCGCAGTTAACCCCCTCACTACCATGAATACAAAATAAAGGTGGTTTAGAACCATGAGGTTGAATGGGAATTAACGATGACCAAGATTGGTGTTGTTGCAACTGAGAGATTACGCTTTTTTGCTCTCGTTGTTCTATGTCTGCGGTTTTGGTGCTATTAATATGTGCTTCAGCAGCATCTAATTCTTGTCTAAGGGTGTCAGCTATATTCTGAATATCAGGACTATTAAGAGCGCGTTCGATATGTACTTCAGGTAAATCATAAAGTTTTACCCCTCCTGTGGCAATTTTAATCCAGTGTTGTTGTTGAGCAAGAGAAAATCGCTTATCTAAACTTGCCCAAAAAGAAATTAACTTACCATCGAACGCTTTTTGTTCAAAATTATTTTGAGCTTTGCTGTTAATCTGATAAACCTGAAAACGTTGTAAGTCTTGGGATAAAGGAGTTTCTGTCTTTTGATATAGCTTATATTTGTATGGTTCTAGTACTTTTTTAGACATAGAAAGCCGATATTCAATCTTTTCATAGATTTTGTCCACAAAATGAACTATTTTCTCTTGTAAGGTGAGTTGAGCAAAAAAATTGGCATAGGAAATCAGCTTTCTCTTGGTAGATTGACTACTACGTGAAAGTGGGGATTGACTACTACGTGAGAATTCTGAAAAGTTTAAGGGAGCAGTACCAAATACGGCTACCAGTGGAACATTTTCTCCCTTAGCCTTTAGTTTTCTTGCCATTTCTATAGCAATTGTACCGCCGATGCAAACGCCAGCTAAAAAATAAGGACCTTCAGGCTGGAGAGCTTGTATTTCTTCGACATAATAGGTTGCCATTTCTTCAATACTGGTAACCCCTGCTATTTGTCCATCCGCACCTTTTGCCAACAGTCCATAAACTGGTCTATCTGGATCGAGACGAAATGCTAAATTTTGATACAGTAGAATTTCTCCATAGCCTGAATGGACGCAAAACAGAGGTGTTTTATTGCCTTGGGGTTGAATAGGTACAATAGCAGAATTATGATTTGGTGTTTCTTGTTGACGCAGAATATCAGCCAACTCCTCAATAGTTGGTGCAGTGAAAATCTTAGCCAGAGGAATTCTTTGTTTAAAAGATTTTTCAATCGCAGCAAACAAACGGACAGCTAGTAAGGAATGTCCCCCCAGTTCAAAGAAATTATCCCTCAAACCAATCTGCTTAATACCAAATATTTTCGACCAAATCCTGGTAAGACGGATTTCTATTTCATCTCTCGGAGCAATAAAAGTTACTTCTCTCTGAAACTCAGTTAGCGCGGGTGCGGGCAAAGCACTGCGGTCTATCTTACCATTGGGAGTTAAAGGCATTTCCTCCACCATTACGAAAATTCCAGGCACCATGTAGTTTGGTAATTTATCTTGAAGGAAACTACGCAGTTCTGCGGTAGTGGTTTGCTGAGGGCGATCTGGTAAAACATAAGCAACTAAACGCTTATCTCCTGGTACATCTTCTCTAACGACGACCACACTCTGTTCTATTCCAGAATATTTTGCTAAGGTAGCTTCAACTTCTCCCAACTCAATACGGAAACCCCGAATCTTAACCTGATTGTCAATACGTCCCAGAAATTCTATGTTGCCATCGGCTAAATAGCGAACAATGTCACCAGTTTTGTACAGACAAGCATCTGCTTGATTGCTGAAAGGATTAGAGATAAACTTCTCGGATGTTAAGTTATCGCGGTTTAAATATCCTCTGGCAAGACCGTCTCCACCAACATATAGTTCACCAGGAATGCCCACAGGAACAGGTTGCAGATGATTATCTAAAATATAAACCTGAGTACTAGAAATTGCCTGACCGATAGGAACAGAATTATCAAAGGAAGTATTTTTAGTTATTTCGTACCAACAGCTAAAGGTAGTATTTTCTGTCGGACCATAAACATGAAGTAATCGCTTTGGTGGACTATTTTCTAATACCTTTTTAATCAAGCTAGGATTAGCTATTTCCCCGCCAAATAGAAGATTTTTTATTGATTTGAACGCTCCTGGCACTTCGCTAGACATCAGATTAAACAAAGCAGTCGTGATAAACATTGTGTCGATCTGTTTTTCTTGAAGTGCCACAGCAAAGTTTTGTGGACAAAGGGTTACTTCTCTAGAAATTCCGACTAAAGTACATCCATTGAGTAATGCTCCCCAGATCTCAAAGGTAGCAGCATCAAAAGAGGGATTGGAGACTTGAGCAATTTTGTGACCAGGTTTTAAATCAATATAGTTGGTATTAAGCACCAAGCGATTCACCGCCCGATGGACTACCTGGACTCCTTTGGGTTTACCTGTCGACCCTGAAGTATAGATTACATAAGCTAAACTATCTCCTTGTACCTCAGAAGTTAAATTCTCTGGACTTTCTTGTCTAATTTTGTGTTTATCTTGGTCTAAGCAAATTATTTGAGTTTGACTGTTGGGCAGTTTAGTCAATAAATTTTGCTGCGTCAACAACACTTTTACTTGTGCATCATCCAGCATATAAGCTAAACGTTCAGGGGGATAGTCTGGGTCTAGGGGTAAATACGCTCCTCCTGCTTTGAGTGTGGCTAAAATACCTAAGACTGTTTCTACTGAACGCTCAACACAAATACCGACTAATTCTTCTGGTTTTACTCCTGAATTTTGCAGATAATGAGCGAGTTGATTGGCTTGTTGATTTAATTCTTTGTAGGTTAATTCTCGCTCTGCAAACTTAACTGCTACTGCATTGGGGGTTTTAGCTACCTGTGTTTCAAATAAATGATGAATGCAGATCTCGGAGTAATCTGTTTTAGTATCATTCCACTCTATTAATAATTTGTTTTGTTCTGCTGCTGTGAGTATGGGTAATTGGTTAACTGGCTGATGGGGATTAGTAACAATTGCTTCTAGTAAGATTTGGAAATGTTCTGCCATTCTAGAAATCGTGGCAGCATCAAATAAGTCGATGTTATATTCCAGCGTGCCAATTAATCCATCTTCAATTCCCTGCTGACGATTGTATTCTAAGGCTGTAGTCAATTCTGGATTGACTTCACGAATTTCTAAAGTTAAATCAAATTTAGCCGTGGAATTATCTGGCTCTAATATCGAGATATCTAGACCAGACATGGACAATTTTGGTAGAGGGAAATTTTGTAAGATAAACATGGTTTGGAACACAGGAGAATGACTCAGGGTTCTCTCTGGTTTTAGTTCTTCTACTAGTTTCTCGAAGGGTAAATCTTGATATTCATAAGCATCTAAAGCAGTTTGTCTTACCTGAGTTAGCAACTCGGAAAAAGTAGGATTATCGTCAAATTTAGTGCGGAAAGCTAAAGTATTGACAAAGAAACCGATTATTCCTTCAATTTCACTGCGATTGCGATTAGCTATGGGCGAACCCACTACAACATCTGGTTGACCACTATAGCGATAAAGTAAAGTAGCAAAAGCAGCTAGGAGAGTAATAAACAAAGTTGTTCCTGACTTTTTGCTTAAGTCTCTAAGCTCACGGGTTAGGTGCTGGTTAAGGTGAAAAAGATGTTTATCCCCTGTAAAAGTTTGTAGAGTTGGGTATGGGCGATCGCTTGGTAACTCTAATAAGGTCGGAATTCCTGCTAATTTCTGCTTCCAATAGTTAACCTGGCGTTGCAGTACTTCTCCTTGAAAATACTCTCGTTGCCAAGCAGCAAAATCTGCATACTGAAGGGGTAATTCATCGAGAGGAGAGGGTTTACCTTCACAAAACGCTTCATACAAAGCCGTTAATTCTCTCATGAAGATACTATAAAACCAGCCATCAGCAACAATATGGTGCATGGTGAGAGAAAACAAGTGATTATCTGGGCTTAAACGCACCAACATCACCCGCAATAAACGGTCTTGGACTAGATCGAAAGGTTGTTTTTGTTCTTTAGTAATTAACTGTTGGGCTTCTGCTTCCCTCCCCGATTCTGGTAAAGACTGTAAATCTAATACTGGTAATTTGATAGGTTGAGGAGGGTGAATCTTTTGTGTTGGGGTGCTGTTTACTATGGCAAAAGTGGTGCGTAAGGCTTCATGTCTGCGGACAATTTCGCTCAAGCTTTTTTCCAGTGCCGAAAGGTTCAAATCCCCCTTAAAACGCAAAGTATAGGGCCAATTGTAAGTAGCACTCTTCCCTTCTAATTGGTCGATAAACCAGAGTCTTTGTTGAGCAAATGATAATGGTAAGTTGCCGTCTCTGGGTACAGGCTGAATTGGTTGCTCGGTAGAATCAAGATTCTGATTGGCTTGTAAAAATTGGATAACTTCTGCTTTACGTTCTTTCAATTCTGAAAGTAAAACAGGAGTCATAGCTTCTTTAGGTGCGCTATATTTTAGCTTAAAAGTTTCTACCCCAGACTGAGTAATAGTTTCGAGCCAGAGATTGACACCAAGATTACTTAACTTAATTAAAAAATCATTGATACTGTTCATATCTCTCCCTCCACTAAGTCTTCGTCTGAGACTGCTTGGTTTTCCTTTGTTTGAGCCAGCGATCGCAATGTAACAATATTTTCAGCTATACCAGCTATAGTTGTTTCGGTAAATAAGCTATGGAAGCTTAACTCAACTTGAAACTCCTGTCTTAGCCGAGAAATCAAGCGGGTTATAATCAGGGAATCTCCCCCCAGTTCAAAAAAGTCATCATAAATTCCCACTGACTCTATACCCAGAAATTCTTGCCAAATATTAGCTAAAGTTTGTTCGATTTTATTACGAGGAGCAACATAAACATTAGGTAAATTGGGTCGGGAATAGAGAGATAAGTCTGTTGCTGATTTCTCTATAGATGCTTCACGATTTACCCATTGGTTCAATCTGGCGGATAAATCTGCTGTGGAAACAACTATCTGAGTTAAATCCTGACGAGCAAGAATTCTTGATAATACCTGCATTCCTTCGGTTGGAGAAATTGCTAATTCTGTAGAATCACTTTCTTTAGTTTGATTAACTTGCCAGCTATCCCAATTAACAGTAATCCAAGGAATAGAATCTGTTTGGTTATGGTACTGAGTAAAACTATCCATAAAGAGATTCCCTGCCGAATAAGCTAGATATCCTAAACCTCCTAACACAGAAGATATAGAAGATAACAATAAGCAGAAATCAAGGTTTTTCTCTTTCAAAACTTGCTCTAAAACTAGCAATCCATTTATTTTGGGTTGGAATTGTTGTTGGCAATGAACTTTACTGGTATCTGCAATGCTTTGAAATGTATCTGAGTTAAGTATTCCTGCCCCATGAAATACTCCATTAATAGTCCCAAATTTTCGTTCTGCTAGTGCGAACGCCTGTTCCATCTGTTCTAAGTTAGCCACATCTGCACTGATAATTAAAACCTTACTGCCTAAGCTTTCTAATTGTTGAAGTTTCCTGATTTTACGGCTAGTAGGGTGACTTTCTGAGTATTTCTCCAGCCATTGAGTCCATTCCTGTTTAGGAGGAAAGATTGAGCGACTTGTTAAAACTAAGTTGGCTCGAACAGATTGAGCTAAATATTCCGCTATGACTAACCCTACTCCTCCCAAACCCCCCGTAATCAGATATACACCCTCTTGTTTTAAGCCAGATGAGTTTGTTGGTGATGATTTTAATTGCACTTGCTCGTAAGTTTGTACCCAACGATTAGCACCTCGGTAAGCAACGATCTTATCTTCGCTCTGGGAAATTATTTCTTGCCAAATTTGTTGGATTAGCTTGGGTGTTGTGCGATCTCTGTTAATTTCTAAATCAATACTGCGACAACTGATATTAGAATATTCTTGAGGAATAACGTTACAAGCAGCAAGTATAGTTGCTTTAGCTGGATTGATAGCTTCTATTCCTGTAACTGCTTGCATTTTGTTGGATATAGTAAAGATATCTAGCTTTTCTGTCCAATTTTGTTGGCTTAAAGCTTGAGCTAGGTAGAGTAAGCTATAGAATCCTTGTTCTTGAGCCTCTTCTAATGTTTGCTGTGAAGTTTGATTATTATCTGTTGGTGTTACACTCCAAAAATACAGAATCTTACTTAGCATCTGATTCTGATTACGGAGTTGTTCGACTAAAGCGTCATAGTCTTGAGGTTGACTAGGATTGAGACTGTAATTACTGTTATCTAATTGCTGAAAATTTGAACTGACTCTAACTGAAATTACTTTTTGATTATTCTGTTTTAATTTAGTGAATAATTCAGTACCCAGATTACTCTCATTCATAAACACTAACCAGCAATCTGATACGGTTATTGTTACTACAGGTCGATCCGAAGCAATAGAGCGTTTCCAAGAAGGAAGATAAAACCAATCTGCAAGATCGGACTTTTTCTCTAAAGATGTTCCCGAAACAGACTGGAGATTCTTTTGTGTTTTGGGTTTAAGCCAATAGCGTTGTCTTTCAAAAGGATAAGTTGGTAGAGGTAAACGATAACGATTTTCTTCTTTGTAAAAACCATTCCAATCTATTTTTGCCCCTGCTAACCATAACTTTCCTAATGATTTCATCAAGAAACTATTATCAGATTGTTCATCTTGGGGATGGCGTAATGTAGAAAGTATTACTTGCTCTGAATTTCTGTTTGGATGTCTTGTCGCTAAAGTTTTTAAGGTTTTTCCCGCACCAATTTCTAACAATATTTCTTGGGGATTAGCTAAAACTTTCTCTAGATTTTCACTAAAGCACACTTTCTGAGTAAGATGATTCGTCCAGTAATTTGGATTAGTGGCTTGTTCTGCTGTAATCCATGTTCCTGTTACGTTGGAGAGATAAGGAATTTGGGGTGGATGAAGCTCAAATTTACCGATCAGCTTGGTTAATGCTTCTGCCATTGGCTGCATCATGAAGGAGTGAAAAGCATGAGAAGTATGTAGTCTGCGGTAGTCTGTATTTTCAGCCGTTAATTTACTTTCTAGTTCTTCTACTGCTGCTATTGTTCCTGAAACCACACAAGCGGTCGGAGTATTGATTACTGATACCACTAAATTAGAATTAAGCAAAGGTTGAATAGCTGATTCAGATAAAGAAACAGCTACCATCGCCCCTTTGGGCATTTGCTGCATCAATTTAGCTCGCTCGGCAACAATAGCTAAAGCATCTTCTAGAGAAAAGACTCCTGATAAACAAGCTGCTACATATTCCCCAATACTATGACCAAGCATACTTGTGGGTTTAATTCCCCAAGACATCCAAAGTTGAGCTAGAGCATATTCAATGATAAATATTGCTGGTTGGGCATATTGGGTTTTGTTAATTGTTGATGGTTGATTGTTTATTCTTTGGGACTGGAATATTATTTCTGATAATGGAATATCTAGATATGGTTGTAGGTTGTCAAAACAGCGATCGCAATTCTCTCTAAATACAGGCTCATTTTCATATAATTCTCTGCCCATATTGACATACTGCGAACCTTGCCCAGAGAACATAAAGACCACAGAACGCTCTTGTAATTCTTGTCTTTTAGTAAATACTTGTTGTGGTGTTAGGTTTTTTAGAGCTTCTATTCCCGATGCTACCGAATCACAGACTACCATTCTGCGGTAGTCAAAGGTGCGACGACCAACTTGCAAAGTATAAGTCACATCAGCTAAATTGATTTCGGGATTGTTTTCCAGATGATTAGCAAAATTCTGCGTAGCTGTATCCAATGCTGTAGCAGTCTTAGCCGAAAGCAATAATAACTTGTATTTCCTCCTCTGCTGTTTTTCCCACCTTATTAAGGGGGGAATCGCTTCTTCTACCACCACATGAGCATTAGTACCACCAATACCAAAAGAACTTACCCCTGCACGACGAGGTATATTTTCTGTTTCCCAGTCTGTTAATTTTGTATTAACAAAGAAAGGACTACTGGCAAAATCGATTTTCGGATTAGGTTGCTCAAAATGCAAACTAGAGGGAATCTGCTTGTGTTTGAGAGCTAGGACAGTTTTAATTAATCCCGCTACTCCTGCTGCTGCATCTAAATGACCAAAATTAGATTTAACCGAACCAATGGCGCAATATTGTTCTTTTGTAGGGGCGAACGGCCGTTCGCCCCTACGGAATGCCTTGGTTAAGGCTGCAATCTCAATAGGGTCGCCTAATTTTGTGGCTGTACCATGAGCTTCAAGATAACTAATGGTTTCTGGTTCGATCTTGGCTGACACCATAGCCTGAGCAATTACTGCTGCTTGACCATCTATACTGGGGGCAGTGTAGCCAATCTTCATTGCCCCATCGTTATTAATTGCCGAACCTTTAATTACTGCTTCGATATTGTCTCCATTGGCAACGGCATCAGCTAATCTTTTTAGCACTACTATTCCTGCACCGCTACCAACCACAGTGCCATGGGCATTGGCATCAAAAGAGCGACAATGACCATCATTCGACATAATCATCCCTTCTTGGTACATATAACCTGTTTTTTGGGGTAAATGTATCGATACTCCCCCCGCCATTGCCATATCACATTCACCACTTAAAAGACTCTGACAAGCTAGATGAACGGATACTAAGGAACTAGAGCAAGCTGTATTCACATTAAGACTTGCTCCTTTCAGATTTAATTTATAAGAAACTCTGGTAGGTAAGAAATCTTTATCGTTACCAATAAAGGCTTGATATTCTGAGGCTAATTCTGCTTTGTTTAACTGTGGTACGACATTATTAACATAGTAGGTGTTCATTCCTACACCAGCGTATAGTGCGATCTTGTTATGGTCTTCTTGGAAGGTGTTGTAACCTGCTTTTTCTAGAGCTTCTGAGGCACATTCTAAGAAAATGCGATGTTGGGGGTCGGTTATTTCCGCTTCTCGACTATTGATATCGAAGAAGAAAGCATCGAATTTATCGATATCTTTGAGGAATCCACCTGCTTTGATGTAGTTGGGATTTTCTAGTAAGTTTGACTCTATTTCTTCAGCTAATAATTCTTCATCTTCAAAAAAGGATATTGATTCTACTCCATCTCTGAGATTTTGCCAAAATTGTTCGGGAGTATCTGCCCCAGGAAATCTACAGGACATTCCGATAATAGCAATATCTAAATTACGCAGTGACTTAGATTCTGTCAATTCCCGTTGATTGATTCCTCGATCGAGTTTTTGGTTCGGCTGAGTTGATAATTCTGGTTGGGAACTGTTGGTAAGATATTGAGCTAAGGTGTGAATAGTCGGATAAGCAAACATATCCACCATTGATATCTCAGTATCAAAGATTTCTGTTAGTTTGTTCCAAACTTGCGGGACAAGTAATGAATGTCCTCCTAAGTCAAAAAAGTTGTCGTAGATACCTACTTTGTCTAGCTGTAGGATGTTTTGCCAGATTTTAGCAATTTTAGCTTCTACCTGATTCTGAGGTACAACATGGGTATCTGAAGAGGTGTAAAAATTTCCTTCTGGTTTAGGTAATGCACGGCGATCTATCTTGCCATTAGGAGTTAGAGGCATCTGTTCGAGGGTAACAAACACCGAAGGAATCATATATCTAGGTAATGTTCCTTGTAGAAAGCTACGCATCTCTTCGTTGGTAACAGTCTTATTCTGTTGGGCAATAACATAAGCAACTAAACGCTTATCTCCTGGCACATCTTCTCTAGCTATGACTACACTCTGTTTTAGATCGGGATGCTGTGCTAAAGTTGATTCTATTTCTCCTAGTTCGAGACGAAAGCCTCTAATTTTAACCTGATTATCGATACGTCCGAGTACTTCGATATTGCCATCTGGTAGAAGATATTTGGCTAAATCTCCTGTTTTGTAGAGTAGGGAGTAGGAGATAGAAGAAGTAATACTGTTAACTGTTAATTGTTCATTATTAATTGAAAAAGGATTGGTGATAAACCTCTCATTTGTTAAATCATCGCGATTCAAATAACCACGGGCTAAACCATCTCCACCGATGTATAATTCCCCTGGAACTCCTATGGGTACTGGTTGGAGTTGCCGATCTAAAATATACATCTGGGTATTGGCTAGGGGATGACCAATCACAATCGAATCAGAGGATTCTATTTGTTTGACTGCTGACCAAATGGTGGTTTCTGTGGGACCGTAGAGATTCCAAATTGATGAGCCTGTAGCTAATAATTCCTTTGCTAATTCAGTAGATAAGGCTTCTCCACCACAGAGAATTTTAAATGGTTGCTCATATTGCCAACCAGCCGAAAGTAGTAACCGCCAAGTCGCTGGAGTTGCTTGCATTACTGTGGCTTGGTTATCAATTATGGTTGACCACAGTTGTTGAGCATTATTGGCTACCTCGCGACTAGCAATAATTACTTCTGCTCCTACAATTAAGGGTAAATAGAGTTCTAAAGCAGCAATATCAAAGGAAATAGTAGTAACTGCTACTAATCTGTCAGTTTGGGTTAATTCAGGCTGATTTTTCATCGAGGTTAAGAAGTTAATCAGTCCTCGATGTTCGATTAATACTCCTTTGGGTTTACCTGTTGAACCTGATGTATAGATTACATAAGCTAAATCATTAGTATGTATCTCAGTTATGGGATTAGTCGTACTTTCTTGAGCAATTAAGTCCCAATTTGTGTCTATACAAATTAGTTGAGCTTGATTCTCAGGTAAACTAGCTTTAAGTTTTTCTTGAGTTAGCAGTATGGATACATTGGAATCATCCAGCATATATGCTAAACGTTCTGTAGGATAAGTCGGATCTAAAGGAACATAAGCACCACCCGCTTTGAGAATACCTAATAGTCCGATGAGCATCTTTAATGAGCGATCTACACATATTCCGACTAAGGTATCAGGTTTGACTCCCAGATTTTGCAGATAATGGGCTAATTGATTAGCTCTTTCGTTTAATTCTTTGTAAGTTAATTCTTGGTTTTCAAACTTAACTGCTACAGCATTTGGTGTCTTGGCTACTTGTGCTTCAAATATTTGATGAATAGATTGATTGTGAGGATAATCTCTCTGAGTGTTATTCCATTCTTGTAATAATTGCTCTTGTTCTGCTGATGTTATTAAAGGTAGTTTGCCTAGACTTTGTTGGGGGTTAGCAACCATAGCTTCTAACAATGTTTGCAAATGTCCCATCATACGGCTGATGGTTTCAGCCCGAAAACGACTAGAATCATAGGTCATTACCAATGATAATTCCTGCTCTGGCATAACTAAGAGCATCAAAGGATAATTGGATTGTTCAAAGTTACGAACCTTGCCAATTTCAATGGTGCTATTTTGCTTGAGACGTGCCAGCTCATCGACAGGATAGTTTTCAAAAACTAGAATGCTATTAAATAAACTTATTCCCCCAGGTACATCGCTCCACTGTTGAAGCTCAAACAGTGGAGTATAGGCGTAATCCCTTTGTTCTATCTGCTGCATCTGGATATTCTCGAGCCAAGGCAGCAATTTCATTTCAGGATTAACTTCAACTCGCAAGGGTAAAGTATTAATCAAAATTCCAATCATCGATTCCACCCCTGGTAACTCAGCAGTAGAACGACCAGAGATAGTAGTACCAAATACTACGTCGGCTTCTCCACTGTAGCGACTTAATAATAATGCCCATGTACCTTGTACTAAAGTGTTTAGTGTCAGGCGATACTGTTTTACCAGAGACTTAAGGGCAGTGGTTATTTCCGTCGATAATTGGAAATGATATTCTTGACAGGCATTTTTTTGAACACAATCAGGTTGTTCAATCTCTTCATCTACTACTAATGGGGTAGGAGCGTAAAAACCTTGGAGTCTTTCCTGCCAAAATTGCTTGGCTGCTGCTAGGTCTTGCTGCTGTAACCAAGCGATATAGTCTCGATAGGGACGGGGACGGGGACGGGGTAGAGATAATTGCTCTCCTTGTTTTAATGGTTCGTAGAGAATCAGCATTTCTTTAAATAGGGAGTGCATAGACCAACCATCGAGCAAGATATGGTGAAAACTCCAGACAAATTGATAGGTATCCTCTGTTAGCCGAATTAGGGTAAAACGTATCAATGGCGGTCGAGCTAATTCAAATCCCTGCTGTCTATCTTGTTGTAAAAATGATTGTAGTTGTTGTTGTTGTTTAGTTGGGTTTAAATCACGCCAGTCCTTTTCTACCCAAGGCAAATCTACTTGCTTGTGTACGACTTGAACAGCTTTGTCTAACTCCTCCCAATAAAAACAGGTTCGCAACACTGGATGTCGATCTACTATTTTCTGCCAAGCTTGTTTAAAGGCTGAAGTATCTAAAGAACCATGTATTGTAAAGTTAGGCTGCTCAAAATATACCCCTGATTCTGATGCGGAGAGAGTATGAAATAGCATCCCCTGCTGCATAGGGGATAGTTCATAGATATCTTCTACATTCTTCATTAAGCTACTACCTCTAGTTATTTTGATTGATTTTTGCCATTAGGAGATCGAGCTGTGTTTGACTTAATCTGGCAAGGGAGAAATCGGAAGGGCTATAACCTCCTGCTTTTGGCTCTTGGCAATGGGCAATTAAATTTTGTAATTTCTCTAGGAAATTCTTGGCTAAAGCTTCTATGGTGCTGCTTTGATGCAGATTTTGGCTGTAATTCCAGTCTATTCGGAGTTTTCCGTCAACTATCAGCGAATCTATGTCTAATAAGTAACGACGCTTTCCTGACTGACTGCGGGTAGCTCCAACCGATTCTGTGGCTAAACCTAAAATTGCACCTTGATTAAATGCGCCATCTAATTGACCCAAGTAGTTAAAACTGATTTGGACTGGAGGAAGTTGCTTAGTTGTCTCTGTCTGTGGACTTAGATAACGCAGAATTCCGTAGCCAATGCCCTTATTGGGGACTTGACGCAGTTGTTCTTTAACTGATTTAATCCCTTCTCCTAAACTCGAACTTGGTTTGTATTCTAGTAACACTGGAGAGATACTGGTAAACCAGCCTACTGTTCTGGATAAATCTATCTCTGCAAATAATTCCTCTCTCCCATGTCCTTCCAAATTGATTAGTAAAGAGTCTGTTTTTGTCCATTGGGTTAAGCTTTGGACTAATGCCGTTAACAGGATGTCGTTGATTTGGGTGTTATAAACTGCTGGTACTTCTTGTAATAAGGTGCGAGTTTGTGCTTCAGTTAGGGATACTGATATCTGTCCTACTGAACCTACTGTATTTTCTGCTTTTCCTTCAGGATAGTCTAGAGGAATCTTGCTAATGCGATCGCAACGCGCCTCGCCAACGGCGAGATCGCTTTTTATTTGTAACCAGTAATCTAATTCCTTCTCTAAGGCTTTTGATTCAGCATATTCAGTTATTTTTTCACTCCATGCTTGCCAAGATGTAGTTTTAGCTGGCAATTTAATAGTTTTACTTGCTTCTAGTTGTTGATATGCCGTAAATAAATCTTCTAAGATAATGCGCCAAGATACGCCATCTATTACTAGGTGATGAGCAATGAGGAGTAAGCGATCGCAAAATGTCGTGGAGCGATCGCTTTTACTACCCAGTCTAAATAATACTACTTTGGCTAAATCTCCCGATGCTAAGTCCAGACTACTTTGTAATTGAGTCGCAGTTGTTTCTAGTTGATGTGTCTGTTGCTCTGACTCTAGTGCCGATAAATCAATTACTGTAAAGGGAATATCTGACTTGGGTTGAGTGTATTCTTGTTGCCAACCTGAAGGGGTAGGAGTGAATTTTAACCGTAAGCTATCGTGATGTACTAATAATTGCCCTACTGCTTGTTCTAGAAATTCTGGTTTCAGGTTTGGTTCAACTTCTAGCAACCAAGCCATATTCCAGTGATGAGATTCTGCTAGTTGCTGCTCAAAAAACCAATGTTGGATCGGTGTCAGAGGTACTTTCCCTGTTACCAAACCTTGTTCTGCTTGACTAACATTAGCCGAAGTTACCACTGTTGCTAGTTCGCTAATAGTCTGATATTGAAACAACTCCTTAATTGTCAGTTTAAGTCCTGCTTGATTAGCTTGGGCGACAATTTGAATACCTAAAATTGAATCCCCACCCAATTCAAAGAAGTTTTGGTTAATACCTACTTGTTCTAATCTAAGAACTTTTGCCCAGATACTTGCTAGGGTTTTTTCTTTAGGGGTACTGGGTGCGATGGAGTCTATTTCTGAGTTTATTCTCTCTGGTTTTGGTAAAGCACGGCGATCGCATTTACTATTAGGACTAAGAGGTAAGGCATCGAGTACCACAAAGGCTGAAGGGACTAAATAATCTGGTAGCTTTTGTTTGAGGAATTGACGTAACTCTCTAGATGCAGACTCTAATTTTTGGTTAAGGACAACATAGGCAACAATCTGTTTTATCCCTGGTCGATCTTCGCGGATTATGACGACATTCTCTTGTATGCCAGGATGTTTTCCTAGATTAGCCTCAATTTCCCCTAATTCAATGCGAAACCCTCTTATTTTGACTTGATTATCAATTCTTCCCAGATATTCAATATCTCCATTAGATAGATAGCGGGCTAAATCTCCTGTTTTGTACAGTAGGGGCGATTCCCTAAAGGACTCGCTGCGCATCGCGCGAATCGCCCCTACAAAAGGATTGGTAATAAATCTACTTGCTGTTAATTCTGGTCGATTGAGATAACCACGAGTTACACCTGCACCGCTAATATGTATTTCCCCTGGTATTCCTATGGGAACTGGTTGAAGATGTTTATCGAGGATATAAATCTGTAAATCGGGAATAGCAGAACCAATTACACTGCCTGTACTCTTGAGATCGGCTTTAGTTAGGGGATGATAGGTTACATGGACGGTGGTTTCAGTAATGCCGTACATATTGACTAACTGAGGCGATCGATCTCCATGTCTATCGAACCAAGGTTTTAAGCTTTGTATATCGAGGGCTTCTCCGCCAAAAATTACCTGACGTAAGCTCAGTTTTTGAGTAGTTTTTACTGTTTCTTCAGCACGCATTAATTGCTTAAATGCGGAAGGGGTTTGATTGAGAATGGTTACTCGCTCTTGGCATAGTAGCTGATAAAAGGCTTCTGGTTCTCTGCTGACCCAATAAGGCACTATCACAAGTTGTCCACCATAAATCAGCGCGCCCCAAATTTCCCAAACCGAGAAGTCAAAAGCGTAGGAATGGAAAAGTGTCCAGACATCTGACGGGCTAAACTTAAACCAAGACTCAGTGGCTGCTAGAAGACGACCTACATTATTATGATTTACTAAAACTCCTTTAGGTAAACCTGTAGAGCCTGAAGTATAAATTACATAAGCCAAGTTTTTGGGATTAACTTCACTCAAACAGTTGTCTTGACTCTCTTGAGTAATTACTTCCTCATCTCGATCTAAGCAAACTAGCTGCCCTTGATGTTCTGAAAGTAGAGCTACTAAATTGGAATGAGTTACTAAAACCTGAACCTGAGAATCATCGAGCATATAAGCTAGACGTTCTGGGGGATAAGCTGGGTTTAAAGGAACATATGCACCACCTGCTTTGAGAATCCCCAAGATACCTATTATCATTAATAGCGATCGCTCAATGCAGATACCTACTAATACTTCTGGTTTTACCCCCAAGCTTTGCAAATAATGGGCTAGTTGATTGGCACGTTGGTTTAATTCTGCATAGGTAAGTTCTTGCTCTTCAAACTTAATTGCTACTGCATTGGGATTTTTCTCTACTTGCGCTTCAAATAACTGATGAATAGATCGATCCTGGGGATATTCAACTTTGGTGTTGTTCCATTCTGCTAATAACTGATATTCCGATGGTGTAATTAACGGTAATTGAGATACTTTCTGATTAGGATTAGCGACAATTCCTTCTAGCAATGTCTGGAAATGACCCATCATTCTGTCAATGGTCGATCCATCAAATAAGTCTGTGCTGTAGAGCCAATCTCCTTTTAAACCTTCTTTCTCTTCCCAAAAATTAACCTCTAAATCGAATCTCGCTGTACCACTTTTGAAATTTACTACAGGACTTAAATTGAGATTAGGCAGTTCTAAAGATGGCAAAGGGGCATTTTGCAGGGAGAACATGACTTGAAACAAAGGATTACGGTTCAAATCCCTCTCTGGCTGTAATTCATCTACCATTTTGCCGAAGGGTAATTCTTGATGTTCATATCCCTCTAGAGTTGTTTGTCGTACTTGGCTTAATAACTCTAGAAAAGTCATCCCTTCTTTAAACTGAGTCCGCAATACTAAGTTATTGGCAAAAAAACCGATTAATCCTTCTATTTCTGGTAGATTGCGGTTGGCGATGGGAGAACCGATTACTATATCTGACTGCCTACTGTAGCGGTGCATCAAGACGGCAAACGCTGCCTCCAAAGTCATAAAAAGGCTTGTTCCTGATGCTTGACTGAGTTGTTTTAATTGCTGAGTTAGTTGAGCAGATAAATAACTGGATTTTATGCTGCCTTGAAAACTTTGTATGGGAGGACGAGGGCGATCGCTTGGTAATTCTAATAAAGGTGGAATGCCTGATAACTGTTGTTTCCAGTAGTTTACTAACTTCTCTAATTTTCCTCTCTCTAACTGCTCTCTTTGCCAAAGGGCGTAATCTCCATATTGTATGGGGGGATTCGATAGGGCAGGAAATTTTTTTTGACTGAAAGCTTGATATAGTTCTCCTATTTCTTGGATTAATATTCCCCAGGAATAACCATCTGAAATGATGTGGTGTATTGTTATCAGCAACACATGGTTATTTTCTGCTAGTTCTAGTAACGTGAAGCGAACTAGAGTATCATTTTTAAAATCAAAAGGTTGTTGAGATACTTGTGCTGCTACTTTTTCTACTTCTGCTGACTGGGAAGATGGAGGACAAGCTTTTAAGTCAATAGTTGATAAGCTGATAGTAGAATTGGCGTTGATGACTTGGACTGGTCGATCGTCTATCGTGACGATGTTGGTGCGTAAAATTTCGTGGCGACCAACAATTTCAGTTAGACTTTGCTGGAGTGCTATTACATCCAAATTTCCCATCAAACTAACGGCAGCAGAAAGATTGTAAAAAGGATTATCTGGTTCTAATTGAGAGAGAAACCATAATCCTTCTTGAGTATAAGAAAGTGAAATTGTATTGATTTGATGCTGTCTTGGAGCAATTTTTTCTTTCTTTACAGTAAGATTAATTCCTTCTTCTGATAACAAAAGTAATAATAGTTTCTCTTGCTCTTGTACTAATTCAGCTTTCTTAAGCAAATCTTTCTTTTTTGCCTCATCCATATCAAACCACTATAATATCGTCGTTTTTGACTAGTACTCAACCTATAATTTGTATAGCAAATAAAAGTGACAAACTGGTAAAAAAAGTTTTCTTTGATTATTCCAAACTCTAGCTTGTCTTAAATTTAAAGATCGTGTTTAAATATAAATATTTTGTAAAAAGTTAATGCTGCAAGAATATGAAAAAATATATTATTAAATTTTTATATATATTGTCAGACGATCGGAAATATTTGTTTTTTCTTGCTTTAGCCTTTATTTTGACTTCTTCAATGGATGCTATTAGCATTGGGATTATTGGCCCATTTGTTAGTTTGGCTATTAATCCTAATAAAATTACACAAAATACTGGTTTGAATTGGGCTTATCAGTATTTTAATTTGAGCCTCAATCAATTTTTAGCTTACTTGGGTTTGTTGATTATAATAATTTTTTGTTTAAAGTCAGTTATTAGCTTTTTCACTCAATTTTATATTTTTCGCTTGAGTTATAGACAAAAGGGTAAATTAGCTAATAGATTATTAAAAGCATATCTGAGGGCTCCTTATACTTTTCATCTGACTAAAAACTCTGCTCAAATAATTAATCATATTGTTTCCGAAACCCATATATTTTCTAATGGTATTATGCTGGCTATGCTAAATTTAGCATCTAATTGCATAATCATAATTATCCTGACTATATTATTATGTATAACTAATTTGGTAACAATTATTGCTGTTGTCGTGTCTGTATGCCCTGTATTAATTTTGCTTTACTTTTTTAAGCATAGAATTAAGAATTGGGGAGAAAAAGCAACAAAAGCTAACCAAGCTATGGTTGAAATTATTAATCATAGTTTGGGAGGAATCAAGGAAACTAAAATTATTGGTTGTGAACCATACTTTGAACAACAATTGGTCAAGCAGTCTACAATCTTTGCCAATGTTTCTAGTTCATTGCAAACTTTTTCGATTACACCACGTATTGTTATTGAAATGTTTTTAATCGTGGTATTAATTGGTTTTATCTCTTTATATTTAGCCTTCAACCAGAATATTCAAAACCAGAATGTACAAGATATCACATCGGTAATCAGTATTTTTGCTTTAGCTTCAGTTCGTTTGAAACCAGCTATTGTTATTGCTGTTAAATCAATGACCTCACTCCGCAATGGTACTTATATCTTAGACAAGCTCTATTTGGATTTAAAAGAAATTGAAAATATAGAAATTGCTGATAACTACAAATACTTATCTCAGGAAAATATCGAAAAATTATCTAAGAATGACAGTAATTCAGTAAATAAAATGATGCTATTTACTGACCAAATAGTGTTGGACTCTTTAAATTATCGATATCCTAATGCTGTACAAGATGCACTAAAAGACATATCGATCGCAATTAGCAAAGGAGAATCGATCGCCTTTATCGGCAAATCTGGCACTGGTAAGACAACTTTAGTTGATGTAATTTTAGGATTGCTTCAGCCTTATAAGGGAGATATTCAAGTAGATAATAACTCCATCTACTCCAACCTTCGTAATTGGCAAAATTTAGTGGGTTATATACCTCAATCTATTTTTTTAATTAACGAAACTCTAGAAAAAAATGTTGCTTTTGGTGTTCCAGAAGATTTAATTAATCGACAAAAATTACATCAAGCAATCAAGGCTGCTCAACTTGAAGAAGTCGTGGAAAATTTACCATTAGGTCTTAAAACAATAGTTGGGGAGAGAGGAATACTTTTATCTGGGGGTCAGCGTCAACGGGTAGGAATAGCGAGAGCACTTTACCATGAAAGAGAAATATTAGTTCTGGATGAGGCTACTGCTGCTTTAGATAATGAAACCGAAAGTCTAATTACCGAAGCTATCAGATCTTTAAGTGGCCAAAAAACTATGATTATTATTGCTCATCGATTGACTACCGTCAAACATTGCAATTGCATTTACTTGATGGAAAAGGGTCGCATTATCCAATCAGGTAGTTATGAAGAAGTAGTCACAGCAAAACACAAATTTATCTAGCTTCACAGATTGGTGGCGTTGCTAAAAGAGAGGTGAATTTGTTAAAAACATTATGACTAGGGGTTGGATAAATGAACCAAACTGAATTACCAGAATCAGATCGATCAGAATGATGGAGACGATTAAATAAACTTTTGATAATTCTTAACTATGAGATAAATATGAAAAGAAAATGATATGATAATGAAATCAAATTTATTTATTTCTCAATGGCACAAATTTTCTTAACACGAAATATTATTCTCGTCTTCAGTATTACGTTGGGGATGTGGCTGACTGGTTGCAGCGAGACAGGAGAAAATTCCACCTCTGCTATGTCAGACAATACCCAAACAACAGAAATTGATTCCGAGCAAGCAGCCAATACTGAGGGAAAAAAGACAGTCCTGACTACCTTTACTGTCTTAGCAGACATTGCCCAAAATGTTGCAGGGGATAAGCTAAATGTAGAATCTATTACTCGTATCGGTGCAGAAATTCACGGCTACGAACCCACACCTAGCGACATCGTTAAAGCCCAAAATGCCGACTTAATTCTTTACAACGGCATGGGTTTGGAGCGTTGGTACGAGCAATTTTTAGGCAATGTTGAAGATATTCCGACCGTATTGTTGACAGAGGGAATTGAGCCGATTCCCATTGCAGAAGGTCCCTACACAGACAAACCCAATCCCCACGCTTGGATGTCTCCTAGAAATGCGCTGACCTATGTTGAGAATATTCGTAAAGCCTTTGTAGAACTCGATCCCCAGAATGCCGATACCTACAATGCTAATGCAGAGGCATACAGCGAAAAGCTCAAGGCCATTGATGAAGAATTAAAGGCCGATCTAACACAAGTACCTGAAAATCAAAGGTATTTAGTAAGTTGCGAAGGAGCATTTTCTTATCTCGCTCGCGACTATGATATGGAAGAGATTTATATGTGGCCCATTAATGCCGAACAGCAATTCACTCCCAAGCAGGTACAGAGTGTAATTGAAGAAGTAAAAGCCAATAATGTACCCACTATTTTTTGTGAAACTACCGTGAGCGACGAAGGGCAGAAACAAGTGGCTAAAACAACAGGGGCAAGGTTTGGGGGCAACCTTTATGTAGATTCACTTTCTACAGAAGAAGGGCCAGTTCCAACTTTCATAGATTTACTTGAATACGATGCTCGCACCATTGCTAATGGTTTGTTGGCGGGTAGCAATGCCAGTAATTAGTAATTAGTAATTAGTAATTAGTAAAAGTTAACTTACTGCTAACGACAACAGCCAAGCTTAAAACTTTCTAACTTCTTACTCAAAATTCTCAGAATTTAAAGATTATGCCAACAGCAACTCAAACCCTCAATATCAGCGTCAATAACCTCAGCGTTACCTACAGCAATGCTAAACTAGCTCTTTATAATGCTAGCTGTACTGTAGAACCAGGCACTATCACTGCTTTAGTAGGACCAAACGGCAGTGGTAAATCTACCTTATTTAAATCCATCATGGGATTTTTAAAGCCTACCCAGGGACAAATTCACGTTGGTGGTCTGACCGTGCAAAAAGCTCAGAAAAAACAGTTAATGGCTTATGTACCTCAGTCGGATGAAGTAGACTGGAATTTTCCCGTAAGCGTATATGATGTGGTAATGATGGGTCGCTACGGCTACATGAACCTGTTGCGTATCCCTGGTTCAAAAGACCGTCGGCTAGTGATGGAAAGTTTGGAACGGGTGGGCATGATTGATTTTCGTCACCACCAAATTGGCGAATTGTCTGGAGGTCAGAAGAAACGGGCATTCTTGGCGCGAGCCTTGGCTCAAGAAGGTAAGGTAATTTTACTTGATGAGCCTTTTACGGGAGTAGATGTGAAAACCGAAAAACGGATTATCGATTTGCTAATCCAGCTACGAGAAGAAGGACACACTATTTTAGTATCCACCCACGATTTAGCTTCGGTTTTGACTTTTTGCGATCGCACTATTCTCCTCAATCAAACAATTCTGGCTTCGGGAACGACGGAAGAAACCTTTACCGAAGAGAATTTATCCATGACTTTTGACGGTTTGCCAATTAGTAGCCTGCCCCAGATGTACCATACGTCTGAGGTGGATCGATGAGCGATACAATTGCAGTATTTCCCCTGTGGAACTGGCTGGTCGAACCCTTACAGTATGGTTTTTTAGTTCAGGCAATCTGGGTTAGTGCCTTTGTGGGTTTAGTGTGTGCGGTGCTTTCTTGTTACATTACCCTCAAGGGTTGGTCGCTCATGGGAGATGCGGTTTCCCATGCGGTCGTGCCTGGGGTGGTGGTTGCTTATGCCTTAAATATTCCCTTTGCTATTGGGGCGTTTCTGTTCGGGTTTGGGGCAACCGTTGCTATTGGCTATATCAAGTCAAAAACTCGTCTCAAAGAAGATGCGGTTATTGGAGTAGTGTTTACAGGCTTTTTTGCCTTCGGTTTGGTGCTGGTAACGAAAATTCCCAGTAACATCGACCTGTTTCATATTCTATTTGGTAATGTGCTGGGTATTTCACAGCAAGATATCATTCAAACTGTAATTGCAGGAATGATTACCCTTGTAGTAATTTTGATACGGCGCAAAGACCTGTTGCTATTCTGTTTTGACCCCAACCACGCTCAAGCCATTGGTCTGAACACCCAGCTTATGTTTTATACCCTACTTTCGGTACTGGCTCTGACCATCGTCACTGCCCTCCAAACCGCAGGTATTATTCTGGTCATTGCCATGCTAGTAACACCAGGCTCGACAGCCTATTTATTAACCGACCGCTTTGACCGTATGCTAGGTATTTCTATCGCTACCAGCGTCTTCTCTTGTGTCATGGGAACTTATCTCAGCTACCATTTTGATGTATCCACGGGAGGCTCGATTGTAGTACTGTTAACGGTGTTATTTCTCGTAGCGATGGTATTTGCACCCAAGTATGGTATTTTGGCTCAAAATTCTCATCAATACTTAAAGCCAGTTGAAAATCAAGCCCAATATCCAAAAATTTAACAGTAATCTTCTCAATAAAGGAGCTAAGCTTCCGAGCTATAAGCTATAAGCTATAAGCGCGATTGCCAATCAAACAGGGTAGACAATGATGTCATTCAGAATCAGAATCCGAGAGACTGAAATTTTAGGAGATCGAAAGCATCAACATTTTGTCTTCTCGACTAAGCAACAACTTCCCATTCGACGCATTAAACTCAAAGAAAATTCTCAAGTTTATCAATTGCGTCCTGACTTCATTATGCCCTATATGGTCGCAAAAACTGACGAAATAGACAAGCCCATGTATTTAACTCGCGCGTGCTTGAGGCGAGGAAACCTCGCCAAGTTCGCTCGTCAGTTTGGCGTGCCATTTGATGCTCTAGCTTACGTTTTCGGTCGTAATGTCATGTAGGAATAATCACAAACTGTTGACCATAAATATGAGAATCTGGTGTTTCTCGTATCCTTGTTTGAGTTTGAGTACCAAGAGTACGAGGAGCTTGATCCGAAGATTCTCTAGAAGTATCAGTATTGGTTTGTGTCCCACATACAATGCGATTGAAGTTAGTAGAATTTTTCTCTGGAGCAACTTTCTCCTGATATATAGAAATAAAACTAGATTTCATGATTTTGAAGATTTAATCAAAAATTAAACAATTCACACAATTCACACAAATACATCCATAATTGTATTCATTACGTCAAGTAACGTCTATTTTTCAATTTTCAACCTATTAAACAACTGACATAAAATTGTATCAAGACTCTACTTGTGGAAGTTGTCTGCGAGAAGAATATTTTTTCTTTCTCAACCCTTTCAATCCCTGAGTAATGTCGTCAACGAAGGTATAAACGATAGGAATCACGATTAGAGTCAGCAGGGTAGAAACAGTCAGTCCCCCTAAAACCACTGTGGCAATGGGAGAGTAAGCATCCATCCCAGTTTCAGGATAAAAAGCTAGTCGTACAATCACAATCATGGTAGTTAAGGTAGTCATAAAGATTGCTTTTAGTCGTACTGGTGCAGCTTGGCGGATGGCTTCGGCTCTGGGGACTCCTTCTTGTCTTTTGGTAAGGATTAACTCTAGTAGCAGAATGGCAGCAGAGACGAAAATACCAGAGAGAATAATAATTCCCAGAATAGAGACAGAAGAGAGGGTTTGTTGGGCTAATAACAATGCGCCAAATACCCCAATTAACTGTAGGGGAATCGATAGCATCATAACTAAGGGCTGGATAAATGAGCCAAACTGAATTACCAGAATTAGATAAATCAGAATAATGGAAACGATTAAACCTTTGAGCAGGCGATCAAATTCAATCATCATATCCGTCATATCCCCCATCGAATCTAAGCCGTAGCCTGGAGGAAAATCCAACTCTTCTCCCGCCCGCATAGCGATCGCCATTGATAAATCCATTGAAGCGGGACTGGATTTACGATAGTAACCATTAACATAAACTACTCGTTTACCGTTAACGTGTTCGATTAAAGTCGCCCCATATTCCCGTTTTAAAGTAGCAACGGTACTGAGGGGTACTTGCTGTCCGTTGGGAGTAGTGATGTAGGTGGCTGCGAGATTCTGACCATAGGCGCGATCGCTTGCTTGATAGCGGACTAAAATGTCATTCTGTCTTAGATTGGGGCGGTTATAGTATTTACGGGTAAAACCACCATTGAGGGCATAACGGGCTTGTTCGGCTACTTGTTCGATATTTAAGCCCAATTCTTGAGCGCGACGGCGATCTATCTGTAGTTGGTATTCTGGTTGTGACAAAGACGAACTGGTATGCACCATGACTAGCCCAGGAGTGTCTTTAGCAATCGACCGTACCTTATCTGCCAAGGGATAGAGAACATCTAAATCTTCACCGTATACGGCAATTTGAATAGGTGCTGCCGAAGTTGCCATGACATCTAC
>NZ_LR213768.1:61677-77108 GCF_900659865.1 Hyella patelloides LEGE 07179 | reverse complement strand
GCGCCTTCTCCATTTCTTGGATAAATAAAACGAAGCGGGGTCGCATGGTTAATTGCTAATTGCTAAGTGTTCATTGATAATTAATTGGGTGCTTACTGATTACTGACTACTGACTTCATTATGGATGCCTTTTCTCTGAATCCTCCCAAATGGACAGCAAACGCAGTTCACGCTGTTCCTTTTTGTTGTCCTACTTGCAAAGCTCAAGCAACGAAAGCTACCAAAGTTTGGCTCAATCGTCGCTCTCCTGTAACCGATTACGATTTGCGTCGTAAATGGCAAGAATTTTATCTGTGTGAGTGTGAGACTGCTTGGTGGGCTTGGAGTAGCGATAGACCACCTTCTAAGGAAGGAAGGATGAATGATCGAGTAAATTAGGTAACAAGTAACGGACAATCGACAACAAGCCACGAGCCAATAACAATTAACAAATCGAATTATTATTGGAAAATCTAGGCTTTAGACTCATCTCGATATATGATAGACAAATCGAAGGTACTCTACCGTAAAGTAGACAGGGTAAATGTACTCTGAGGAAAATACACGGCTTGTTTTGGTTTCGATTTCATTAATTGAGTGTGCTTTTCTATGCAGTTTGACAAAATTTTAATTGCTAATCGAGGAGAAATTGCTTTACGCATTTTACACACCTGCGCCGAAATGGGAATTGCTACAGTAGCAGTCCACTCTACCATCGACCGCCAAGCTCTCCACGTCCAGCTTGCAGACGAAAGTGTTTGTATTGGACCTCCTCATTCGGGGAAAAGCTATCTTAATATTCCCAATATTATTGCTGCTGCTTTGACTCGTAATGCGACAGCAATTCATCCTGGCTACGGTTTTTTAGCAGAAAATGCTCGTTTTGCAGAAATTTGCGCCGATCATAATCTGATTTTTATTGGTCCTACCAAAGAAGCCATGCTTGCGATGGGGGATAAATCTACAGCAAAAAAAACTATGCAACAAGCAGGAGTTCCTACGGTTCCTGGTAGTAAAGGTTTATTACAAAATGAAACAGAAGCGATCGCTTCTGCTCAGAAAATCGGTTATCCTGTAATGATTAAAGCTACTGCTGGTGGTGGTGGTCGGGGTATGCGTCTTGTAGAAGATGAAAGCCAACTTGTGAGCCTATTCAGAGCAGCCCAAGGAGAAGCAGAAGCAGCTTTTGGCAATGGGGGGGTGTATTTAGAAAAATTGATCGAATGTCCCCGTCATATTGAGTTTCAGATTTTAGCAGACAGTCACGGTAATGTAATACATTTAGGGGAAAGAGACTGTTCTATTCAACGCCGTCACCAAAAATTACTCGAAGAAGCCCCCAGTACAGTGCTTAACCCTGAATTACGGGCAAAAATGGGGGAAGCTGCTATTTTAGCAGCCAAATCAATTAACTATGTGGGAGCAGGTACGGTAGAATTTTTGCTGGACAAATCGGGTGATTTTTATTTTATGGAAATGAACACCCGTATCCAGGTAGAGCATCCCGTTACTGAGGTTGTTACAGGAATCGATTTAATTGCGGAACAAATACGCATTGCTCGGGGAGAAAAACTGAGATTTACTCAGAAAGATATTCAACTTAAAGGTCATGCTATTGAATGTCGCATTAATGCAGAAGACCCCGATCATAATTTCCGTCCCCATCCTGGTCGTATTAGTGCTTATTTGCCCCCTGGAGGCCCAGGAGTCAGAATGGATTCTCATGTCTATACAGACTACGAAATTCCCCCCTATTATGATTCTCTAATTGGTAAGTTAATTGTTTGGGGAGAAAACCGAGATGTCGCAATTAAGCGTATGAAACGAGCTTTACGAGAATGCGCTATTACAGGAATTCCCACAACTATTGGTTTTCATCAGAAAATTCTGGAAACTCCCGCTTTTTTAAAGGGAGAAGTATATACGAATTTTGTGCAAGAACATTTGATGCCATAGTTTATTGGTCGTAAGTCGATAAAATATCCGCTTCTTTTGCACCACTATTCCCTACTTCTGACCATTCGATTTCTTAGTCATAGAATTCAGGTTAATTAATTTTCATTGCCATTGTTAATAAGCCTTGTTGACCTAAAAGTATCTCTCGCAGCAGGGTACAAATACCAACGCAGATAATGGGGGTGATATCCACTCCACCAAGAGGAGGAATAAATTTTCTCAGGGGTTTTAAGATTGGCTCTGTGGGTGTAACGACCAGATTAAGAGGAAAATGATCGGTATCTACTTGAGGATACCAGGTGAGAACGATGCGAAAGATAAACAGAACGGTCATTAAGACTAAGCCTATGCCTAAAGCAACACTTGCGATAGTAAGTGGATTCATAGCGCAAAATTATGATAATAAGGTTACAGAATATTAAGTATCTTTAGGTGTATTGTAACGTTGTATGTGAACTAGATCTCAGCTAGTTCGGGTATTATCTAACTTTTGACAAATCTAAGGATTGCGATCAAAAACTAGAATTAGTGTAGTTTTTGCTAAAAAAATTTTAGAATTGTTAACGAAGTAAATTTTTACGACCCAATAAATAAGGATTAAAAAATTATGACCCCCTCTTTAGCTAATTTTCTTTGGAGTTTACTTGCTGGAACTTTAATCGTAGTTATTCCTGCAACTGTAGCTTTAATTGCTTTTAGTCAATTCGATAAAATTGAGCGTTCCTAAAAAACTCGCTCACTGTAATTTATTGCCAGATTTTTGTAGCAGCAAATCCTATGTCTATGACATCATGGAAGGGCTGCTACTATTTTTGTATTCCATTTAAAATCAAGACAGTACAATTATTTCTTAAAATATATTTATTTAAAATCATCCCTAAATTATTAAGTATTTAAACTTAATGCGATCGCTTATTGAAGAACAAAAGTTAGTATTTACATTAACAGAACACACACAGGAGCAATAAGGAGTAATGGTTAATTTTGGGCTGAATTCAGCCAGTATCTTAGGTATTTTTTTAGCAGTAGCAGGAGCATCCCTATATTTTCTACGCTCTGTACGCCCAGAGTTATCGCGAGATCATGATATATTTTTTGCTGCGGTAGGTTTATTGTGTGGCTTTATTTTGCTGTTTCAGGGTTGGCGACTCGATCCTATTTTACAGTTTGGACAGTTTTTGTTAACTGGTTCAACTATTTTCTTTGCAGTGGAAAGTATTCGTTTACGAAAAGTTGCTACAGAGCAAGCAAGACGTAATACTCCCACAGTAGATAGAGATCGTCCTGTAAGCCGTACTAGGGTTTATCGAGAAGAAGAATTTGAGAACGAAAAAGGTCGTAGTATCCCTGATGCTTACAATGCTTATGAAGGTGCAGCACCCAATTATGACAGTCCGAGATTGCGGGGTTATGATGACCCTCAGCCTCGTCCTTCTCGTAGTAGAAGCTTAAGGGAAGAAGAACCTCGTAGTAGAAACTCTCGCAGTCGTGGAGATAGATCTGGTGCAGTAGAGCCTACCCGCTCCCGTCGTCCCAGAAATACTCCTCCTCGTCGAGATAGCAGAGACAGCTACGGTGAGTGGTCGAAACAAGATAGTTGGGATGAGCCAGACTATCCCGATACTAGACGTTCTCGTAGCAAAAGAGATCGCTTTTCCGAAGAACCACGGTTTTTTGAAGATAAACCTAGACCTAGTACTCGCAGACCAGCACCCAATTCTGAAGCAAGAGACAGAAGCTACAGTAATGATGATTTAGGTCGTAGTTACAATGACAGTTTAGGTAGAAGCTACGAAGATGATCTCGGAGATAGTTATGAAGAAGACACAGATGTGATTGCTACTGATTATGTAGATTATCAGCCAATAGACGATCTTGGTTCTGATGATGATGATGATGATGATTATGGTGATAACGAGCAAGACAGCTCCGAAACCAGACAACCTCCTTCAGATTGGGATGAACCAAGAAGAAGAAATACTCGCCCAGAAATTGATTATTAAAATTTGAAATATTTAGAAAGCAGGATCGAGACTTTTCTTTGGTTTCTGTTTTACACTATTTGTGCTTGCTCTTTAAACTAAACTGCCAGGGTAAGCGATGGGATTAAAGATAATCCAGAGCCTTTACAATGATGAACACAGATAATTTTAATGATGAATCTACTTTGGCAAGTATTTTGTTACAGAGTAGATTTATTTGTTAACGATCTAAATAGTTACAAAAAGGATATTGATAACTAATGGGGATTGAGCAACAGGAGTATCAACAGCGTAGACAACGGTTAATGGAAAAAGTCGGCAATGGTACAGCTATTTTTCGCAGTGCGCCAATGGCAGTGATGCATAACGATGTGGAGTATAATTATCGTCAAGATAGTGATTTTTATTACTTAACGGGGTTTAATGAGCCAGAAGCGGTAGCAGTCTTTGCTCCCCATCACAAAAAACATCGCTTTATTTTATTTGTGCAACCCAAAGACCCCGAAAAAGAAACCTGGACTGGTTATCGTTGTGGTGTAGAAGCAGCGAAAGAACGTTATGGTGCAGATGAAGCTTACCCCATCACAGAGCTAGATGAACATCTACTCAAATATTTGATCGATGCCGACCGTATTTACTACCATTTAGGACGCGATCGCAGCTTTAATGATAAGATACTCTCATACTGGCAAAGATTAATCGCAGGATATCAAAAAAGAGGGCGTGTACCTACAGCGATAGAAGACACTAAGCCTTTAACTCACCCCATGCGGTTAGTAAAAAGTCCCGAAGAAATTGTCATGATGCGCAAAGCCACAGCGATTTCTGCTCAAGCTCACAACCGTGCTAGAGAATTTGCCAAACCAGGAGTATACGAGTATCAAGTCGCAGCCGAAATAGAGCATACTTTCCGTTTAGAGGGAGCTATGGGTATTGCTTACCCCTCTATTGTGGCTTCTGGGGCAAATGCTTGTGTGTTGCACTATGTAGAAAATGACTGTCAAATAAAAGAAAACGAGCTATTACTAATAGATGCTGGTTGCTCCTATGGTTATTACAATGGCGATATTACCCGTACTTTTCCTGTAGGTGGTAAATTCACTCCCGAACAAAAAACCCTCTATGAATTAGTGTTAGAAGCTCAATTAAAGGCTATCGAGCAAGTACAGCCAGGAAATCCCTATAATCAGTTTCACGATACTGCTGTCAGCGTATTGGTAGATGGCTTAATGGAATTAGGCTTACTGGTAGGAGATAAAGAAGAAATTATCAAAGAAGGAAAATACAAGCCTTTTTATATGCATCGTACAGGACATTGGTTAGGGTTGGATGTTCACGATGTCGGAGCATACAAACACAATAAAGAAACTTGGCAAAATTTACAATCAGGCAATATCGTAACAGTCGAACCAGGTCTTTACATCTCTCCTTATATTCAACCCGCAGAAGGACAACCAGAAATTCCTGATTGTTGGAAGGGTATCGGTATCCGCATCGAAGATGATGTTTTAGTAACCAAAAGCGGACACGACATTCTAACTTCTGATGTTCCTAAGTCAGTTTCAGCAATGGAAAAATAATTTTTGGTTGGTGGTTATTGATTAGAAACGTGTCTTGGTGAGCCTTCCTTAGCAGGTTCTTGCCGTTTCCGTCGGAACGTCTGTACAGTGAGTGGTTAGTGGTTATTTGTCAGTCGTTGGTTGTTCGTAGTTTGCTCCCGCACATTACCCATTAACCATTACCTATCACCTTTCTCACTTCATAATTCATCCTTTATCCTTTAGTTTCGTGGAATTTTTACAAACTCAGTTTTACTTACTTGAAAAATTTGCTGATGGCTTGGTTGAAAATCAGTTAAGTCATCTCAGTATCGTTAGTGTCGGAATTATTTTCTTGGCGGGTTTACTAACAAGTTTGACTCCCTGTATGCTCTCGATGTTGCCGATTACTATAGGTTACATAGGAGGATATGAATCTCAGGGAAAATGGCAAGGTGCAATTCAATCTAGTTGGTTTGCTTTAGGTTTAGCCACCACTTTAGCTATTTTAGGGATTGTCGCTACCACTATTGGGAAAGTTTACGGTCAAATTGGTACTGGCTTACCCATAGTAGTTAGTTTAATTGCGATCGCGATGGGGTTAAACTTATTAGAGATACTTCCCCTACAATTACCTAATTTTGGCGGTACAGATTGGATAGGAGAAGACCTACCCCGTGGTTTACGCTCTTATTTATTAGGTCTGACTTTTGGTTTAGTGGCTTCTCCCTGTAGCACTCCAGTGTTGGCAACTTTACTCGCATGGGTAGCCTCTACTCAAGATTTAGTTCTGGGAGGTAGCTTATTACTGGCTTATGCAGTAGGATACGTTGCACCTCTGGTATTAGCAGGAACTTTTACTGCTTCAATTAAAAAAATTCTGGAGTTACGCCGTTGGTCTGGTTGGATTAACCCCATTAGCGGTATCCTACTGTTGTGTTTTGGCTTGTTTTCCTTGATAACTCGTCTACCAATAGTCAATTTTTTATAGAATTTCTTGTCTATTGAACTGTCTTTCCGAACGGAAAGAGTTGAGAAAAGGTTTGAATCTCGCACCATTTTATTGATTGATTATTGTTGGCTCACTTTTGTCTATTGCCTTTAAAGTACTACTTCGGTCTACAAAATAATCAAAACCCTGACTTCTAGACAGTGATACTAGCCTTAACCTCTCCTTTAGGCGTACACTAAAACTTGCAATAAAAAGTTGAAGTAGAAATAGCTGTGCGAAAGATTATAATTGCAGGAAACTGGAAAATGCACAAAACTCAGGGAGAGTCTTTAGATTTTGTGCAAAGTTTTAAATCTCAAATTGAAAATACAAATAATCAGAGAGAAGTAATTTTATGTACTCCCTTTACCTCTCTAACGGTAATGTCAAAAAATCTTCATGGTGGAAGAGTAAAGTTAGGGGCACAGAATATTCATTGGGAAGATAAAGGAGCATATACAGGAGAAATTTCTGGCGATATGCTCAAAGAAATTGGTGTTGATTATGCTATTGTTGGCCACAGTGAACGCCGTCAATACTTTGGTGAAACAGATAAAACTGTTAACTTAAGGCTAAAAGCTGCTCAAGAACACAGTATTACTCCCATTCTGTGTGTAGGCGAAACCAAACAGCAAAGAGATGCAGGAGAAACAGAAGATATCATTATTAGTCAATTACAAAAAGGTTTGGTAGAGGTTGACCAGAATAATTTAGTTATCGCTTATGAGCCTATTTGGGCAATTGGTACTGGAGATACTTGTGAATCTAGCGAAGCTAATCGAGTTATTGGGGTAATTCGTCAACAACTTGAAAATAAAAATGTGTCTATTCAATACGGTGGTTCAGTTAAACCCAACAATATTGATGAAATCATGGCACAATCTGAGATTGATGGTGCTTTAGTAGGTGGTGCAAGTTTAGAACCCGCTAGTTTTGCACGTATTGTAAACTACCAATAATAATTTATGGCGTTGCTGAATGTGTAAGGCTGAAAAGATATTTCGTTGAGTTGTTAAGCAGTAAAAATTTGCTTTTAAGCTTAGAGCTTGGAAGCTCCGAACCGCAACATCCAGGTGTCATTACTTAAATCACCAACGCCTAATTTATTAACTGATTCAGTATCATATATAGCAATTAAACAATGGATTAGGACATTGAAGAAGCCGTGATGTCAGAAGTACTATTTTAGTTAGTGTTACGAATTCCTGACTAAAATAATTTCACTAAAATAAAAAATTTTTAGTGATGGTCACAGAACTTAGTACTCGAAGCCAGTTGTCTGAAGCAATATTAACTCAGTGGCATCAAGACATCATTACTTTAAGCAAAGCGAGATAAAGTCTCGTGAATCTCGCGAATGGTCATTTGCCATTACAAGATTTATCTGTCCTAGCCTTAGCTTCAACTGCTATCAATTGAAGTAGTGCGTTTTTAGCGCACTTTTTTTTTACTTTTTTACTTTAAAGTAATCATAAATTTTTTACTCGGAATACTTATAATTTTGTTAGATTCACAAAATCTTAAAGAAATTATTACTTTTTTAGATATTTTTTAAAAGCTAATATGTACTGCAAATTATAGCTATTTTTTATAATCAATATAAGCTTAATATAGCATCTTACTAAAATTTTTTATTGTTATTCTTGAAGAAAAAAACATCAAATAAACATATTATATGTAAATACATATAATATGTTTATATTACAGGATATCTTCGTCAGCATTCTCTACAGATGACGCTACCTGAATTCTGAGTTAATGCAAGTAAATTTCAAAAATATTAATAATAGAAGATAATAAATGTTTTTTTTTGATGGTTTAAAAAAGAAAAAAGTAGCCATTAGATAGAGACTTTTAGTGAAAAAATAATACATTTGGCTGTTGTTTATGTAAATTATATCTTCAAGAAATGCTGTCGCTCTTATTTTAAGACAGTGAAAACTAGGAACATACAAATAAATTAAAGCAAGATTGAGTTAATATCTGTGTTTTCTTCTACAGTTTGACATTGATTGTTGATTGCCATACATTTTTTTAAACAGGAATTAATAGAAAAAAGCTAAAAGCTAAAATCTAAACTTATAAACTTGAGCTTAAAAATTGGATTTACTTACTATAGTTAATTACTAATCAAACTAATTTTTTCTGTTCGTCCACAAAAACTACTTTATTTAAGCGCAAAGAATTATTATGTCTCGACCTAAAAAAAATCAACAACAACAAACCAACTCACCTTTTAAAAAGTTAAGATTAAAAGCTCAATTATCTCAAGAACAATTGGCTAGAGAAATTGGGGTAGCTGTCTCTACTGTTCGTCGCTGGGAAAAAGGACAAGCAGAACCCACAATGACAGTATTACAAATGAAAAATTTCTGTCGTGCAGTCAATCAAACACTTGAAGAATTACCAGACTCTCTTTTGCCAATTGTGACCAATAAATAAGTCAATCTAGTCTAGTAGTTATACAAAAATAATTAAATTGCTTAGTTAAAAAGCCGTATATTCGGCGGTTAAAACAAAAGAAAACGATAAATTTATAAATAACTATGCTTAAGTAACTAAATAAATAAGCTAACGCGCATTTAAACTGCATATTTAGTTGCTGAGGTGAATTTACTTCTTCTCCTGCTCCTTCCGTTTCTTTTGTTCAGTCTCAAGTAATAACTTAAATGCGTAACAGATTTTTTATGGAGAAGATGTTTTCTATTTCACCTCGGCTATAACGGAAGAAGAAGAAAATGGTTAATGTATGCGGAGTTTAAACAATAGTTTATGAAATTGGTAATATTAGGGGGAACAGGTTCAGGCAAAGGAACACAAACAGCTAAAATTAGCAGCAATTTTGCAATACCCAGCATTTCTATTGGTGAAGTACTTAGAACAGGAATCGCTACAAGAAGTGATTTAGGCAAACAGGCTAAACCTTATGTAGAACAGGGAGAATTAGTTCCTGATGAGTTGATGATTCAATTCATTAAGCAAAGACTATTAGAACCCGATGTTAAAAACGGCTGGATTCTGGAAGGATATCCCCGCACAGCTTTCCAAGCCGAAGAATTGGATTTTTTATTGGGGCAGCTCAAACAAAGGTTAGATTGGGCGATTTATCTCAAAGTTAGTGATTCTATAATGGCAGCAAGAGCTTTAAGTAGAGGGTTAACGGATGATATATCAGAAGTTATTCAACGTCGCATTCAGAATTTCCAAGACTTTACTGTACCAATATTAGAATATTATCAGTATAGCGATCGCTTATTAACTATTGATGGGGAACAATCTCCTGAAAAGGTAGCCCAAGAAATTGCCAGTCATTTGCCATCTTAAACTGAATCTAATTTTAAACCAGGTCTTTTTTAGAGAAAATTTCGAGGGAGTAGTGATTGGCTCACAAGGGTAGTTATTAGTAACCCCTTCTCCATAACCAAAAAAATTTTAGATTTTGAATTAATGATATTAGATTAAATTATGAAAGGTTTCAAGCGGATAGTTTCAACTATGGAAAAATTTAAAATCGTCAATCCAAAATCCTCAAGCCCTTGAATTCATTCAGGGGGACAATTCTATGATCGTTAATCCAAAATCCGAAATTGACTGACCCTATTTATCAACCATCTAATTCTATATCTATCGAACTAACCTGATTAACTGTTATCCTGTTTTAACTGTATGTTATGGTTAGCTTTATTATGGTTGATTTTTTATTAGAAGTAGGGGTAGAAGAGTTACCAGCAGATTTTGTCAGTAGTGCTATTGTTCAATGGCAAAAGCGCATCCCCAATAGCTTAACCGCAGAGTTTCTGAACTCTGATGCAGTGGAGTTTTACGGAACACCCCGAAGATTAGCCGTACTCATAAAAGGACTCCCTCAAAAGCAACCAGATAGAGAAGAAGAAATTAAAGGACCTCCAAAAAAAGCTGCTTACAAAGATGGTCAACCCACTAAAGCAGCAGAAGGCTTTGCTAGAAAGCAAGGAGTGAGTTTAGAAGATTTAGAATTGCGGGATACTTCTAAAGGAGAGTTTGTTTTTATTCAGAAAAAAATTACTGGTAGACCAACCGAAGATATCTTGCAAGAATTAGTACCTGGTTGGATTACAGGGTTAGAAGGAAGACGGTTCATGCGTTGGGGAGATGGAGAGATTCGTTTTCCTCGTCCGATTCGTTGGTTAGTGGCATTATTAGATGATGCGGTTTTAGCCTTAGAATTAGTCAATGGCTCGGAAACTATAAAAAGCGATCGCATATCCCGTGGACATCGAGTTTTACACCCTAATACGATAACTATTTCTAATGCTACTGCTTATGTCGAGTTGTTGCAATCGGCATTTGTAGAAGTCGATCCTAAAGTCAGAAAAGAAAAGATTGTTAAAGGAATTGAATCTGTTGCGAAAGAAGTGCAGGGGGTAGCCGAAATTTCTGCTGATTTACTCGAAGAAGTTATTAATTTAGTGGAATATCCCACCGCAGTTATTGGTCAGTTTGAAGAAGAGTTTTTACAACTTCCTACTGAAGTTATTACTACAGTGATGGTAACTCACCAGCGTTATTTTCCTGTGAAACAAGGCAGTAGCGATAATACCTTATTACCTAACTTTATTACTATTTCTAATGGCGACCCTGCTAAATCCACTTTAATTGCTGAAGGTAATGGTCGAGTAATTAGAGCTAGATTAGCTGATGCTCAGTTTTTCTATAAAGCAGACTGTGATGAGCCTTTAGAAACCTATTTACCCCAGCTAGAAACTGTAACATTCCAAGAAGAATTAGGCACAATGCGCGATAAAGTAGACCGCATTATGGAAGTAGCTAATACTATTGCAGAACAGTTAGATCTTAATGAACAACAAAGAGCAGAAGTTGAAAGTACAGCCTTACTTTGTAAAACAGATTTAGTAACCCAAATGGTTTATGAATTTCCTGAGTTACAGGGAGTTATGGGAGAAAAATATGCTCTTGTAAGTGGCGAGTCTGCTACTGTGGCAAAAGGCATTTTTGAACATTATTTACCTAGAGGCGCAGATGATATTTTACCCGAAACTTTCAACGGTCAAGTAGTAGCCTTAGCAGATCGATTAGATACTTTAGTCAGCATTTTTGGTTTGGGAATGATTCCTTCTGGCTCTTCTGATCCTTTTGCTTTAAGACGCGCTGCTAATGGTGTGGTTAATATTGTTTGGAATAGCAATTTAGCTATTAATTTAGCTGAATTAATTAGTCAGGGTTCATCTGCTTTTTTGGCTGCCCATGAGGATAAAGAATCTCCTATAGCTAATTTGGAAGAATTTTTTATGCAGAGAATTCGGACGCTTTTAGAAGAAAAAAATATTGATTACGATTTGGTAAATGCAGTTGTCGGAGATGAAGATGCTGAATATACCCAACGTGCTTTAGAGAATCTTTTGGATGTAAGAGATCGCGCTTTGTTCCTCCAAAAAATTCGTGACAATGGTACTTTAAAGAATATCTATGAAACTGTTAATCGTTCTACTCGTTTAGCAGCAAAAGGTGATTTAGATACCCAGGAATTAGAACCCGAAACAGTAGTAAATTCCGATTTATTTGAATCACAAGCAGAACAAAGCTTTTATGATGCTTTACTCGATTTAGTACCGCAAACCGAAGCAGCAAAAGAGTCAAGAAATTATCAATTATTAGTAGATAGTTTAGTAAAAGTTGCTCCGATAGTTAGTGAGTTTTTTGATGGTGAAAATAGCGTTTTAGTAATGGCAGAAAATGCTGATGTTCAACAAAATCGTCTTAACTTATTAGGCTTGTTACGCAATCATGCTAGAGTTTTAGCCGACTTTGGAGCGATCGTTAAATAAATTTTTATCTTAGTAGGGTGAACTCTAATATCGCCTTACTATTATATTTTTTTACAACTTTGAATGGCATCTTCTAGATGAGTTAAAAAGTACCGATCTTTTTCTTTTTTCCACAATTGTTTTAATTCAAATAAAGCTGGATATAATTGGTGACTACTAATTAATTCTGCTGCTTCTAAACATAAAATACTAACGCTATCTGAAGTTATTTCTTGTAGTATTAATTCGATGACTTTTTTTTCATTTCTTTTAGCTAAACCTACTAATGCTTCACCATATATTTCATGACCTATTGGTGTTGCTTTTGATTCTTCTTGTATTCGTCGCCATAATGCTTTTTTAACTTCTAAACTATCAGTATCAATTTGTGTTCCCAAACCAAAGGTTGCCCAATTTCTGATATCTGAATCCTCATCTTGTGATAATTCTATTAAAGTATCGATCGCTAATTCATCTTCTTGGCATAATAGACCAGAAACGACTCCATAACGAACATCAGCATCAGGGTGATTTTTAAATTTTACTAATGGTTGGATGGCTCTGCGATCTCCCAAATGACCTAAAGCAATACCAATCGCACCAAGTATATTAGTATTACTTTCTCGCTTTAATAAATTTAAAAGAATTTCTAAACATTCATTAGGAAAAGTTCTTTGAGGAATTCCTAATTGACCTAATATATAAATTCCAAGTTCCTTCTCATTTTCATTAATACTTTTACAGAGTTCTTGTGCTGCGTTCAAGACATCTTTTGTTCCACGAAACTGTAAAGCACTAAGATATTTTATTTCTTCCTCTTCTTGTTTTAATGCTAACTCAATTAGCTTTTTGGTAGAAATATGTTCTAGCTTTTGACTCATTGATATATTAATTATTTTGATGTTTAATTTCTTACAGTTATAAAATCAGAGATCGCAACTGCTATTTTTTCTTTCCCTATAGCCTTTTGTGGTGGGTTATTTTTAGTTACCAAATAGGCTACTTGTTCGCTATTTTTGCCTTGTTCTTCGCCTCGGTTAGCCACTACCATTTGATAACCTTGTTGCAATCTTTGGTGAGCAATTTTTATTAACTCTTCGTGGGTAATATTTTCTTGATACTTAAAAGTCACCATACCCAAATTGGGAAATTTTTCCCTCACTTCTGCAATCACTTTTGCGGTAGGAATTAAATCGATACTTTGTAACGCACCACCACTAGGAATTTTGCCAGGAAATACTTGTTTTAGCTGATAATCTGCTACAGCAGCCGAAAAAATAGCAAATTGATAGTTATTTTTGCTTAATTCTTCTATAACAGCTTGAAGATACTCGTCATAATTATTAATTAAAAGATGGGGTAAATAACTAGGTGGATTATAACTACCCTGTCCGCGAATTAATTTGACTTCTGCACCCCGATAATACAATTCTTCAGCAATACAACCGCTTAATTTTCCCGTAAAACGATTAGTCAATATTCGCACATTATCTATAGGTACTGGCGTAGCACCTCCTGTAACCAAAATCGGCACATTTTTTAGAGGAGAATTACTAACTGCGCGAATTACCTGAGTAACAATTTCTGCTTCTGGAGGAAGATTATTTTTGCCATAAGCTACTTTAGGAGGAATAATTTTCACTCCCATAGTTTGCAAATGCCTCAAAGACGACCTTAGCAGAGAATTATGTAAACTACCATGCATAGTCGGTGCAATTAACACCTGGGTTTTACCCCTCTCCATCCTGCCAATAGCTGAAGCGACACTGGAGGTAACTACCCCGTCTGCAATACCGTGACGCAGCTTATTAATTGTATTGTAAGTAGCTGGAGCAACCACATAAGCTGCAAAAGGATTGTCATCACTTAAATGTTCCGCAGCAGCCGTTAATTGTGTAACCACCGCATTAGTCGTACTCCATTCCAAAGCATCTACGGTAGTGTAACGCAGAGCCTCAGACGAAGCAAAAGCTACCACATCCGCACCCTGACGGCGCAAACTACGAGCAATTAAAGGTGCTTTGATGGCTGCAATACTACCTGTTACCAATAAAGCAATCCTTTTACCGACTAGGTGAGTACCTTCTAATAATACTTCGCGGTCTTGTAATTCTGATTCTGGTGGCGGACTAAAGTCCCAGTCTGACATAGTTTAATCTTGATGTAGAAAGTATACTAAGGTATTTAGAATATTGTTAATAAAGCAAAATAGCCTCTATGGAAATTTATTTGATTCGTCATGGAATCGCTGTGGAAAGAGGTATTTATACTCAAGATAGAGAGCGACCTTTGACAGAAAAAGGTATTACTAAAACTACCAAGGTAGCCCAAAAACTATTAGATATTGGTGTCACTTTTGAGTATATTTTAACTAGCCCTTTAGTAAGAGCCTATCAAACAGCAGAAATCTTGAAAAATGTAGGCTTGAGCAAAACAATCTCTATCCATGAACCTCTTGCACCTGGAGGAGACATACAACTATGGTTACAGTGGCTATCTAATCACTATCATGAGGCGCAAAGAATAGCTTTAGTCGGTCATCAACCAGATTTAGGTAACTGGGCTGAAATGTTAATTTTAGGTGATATCAAAAACCAAATAGTTGTGAAAAAAGCGGGTATCATTGGGGTAAAAATGATAGATAATCAAGAATTAATAGGAAACAGTGAATTGTTTTTATTAACATCACCTAAATGGTTTATCGATTAATCATGTAAAGTGGGCAATGCTCACCTTACCAACTAATATGTGATTGACAATTCAATTCCGTTATAAGCAAAAATTTGATATCCATCACTAAATAAAACTGCTGGGTTGTTTTCTGAATGTAAAATTAAATCATTTTTGAATAGTAATTCAATCGGTCTATCACTTACATAGCAAATATTCTGAAAAGGAATTATATAACCACAATTTTTAACTAATATTTGAAGAGCCTCCCATCTTTCTGAAATATGATAGCAGCCTAAAACAGAATAAGCAAAATCTAAAAACCAAGCATAACGCGACCAAAATTGAATTGAAATTCTAGATAATAATTGAAGCTGAGCCATAGAACAACTATGAGAAAAAAACTTTGGCTTATCTTTCTGAGAGTTAATAGCTGGAAAGTTACGCAATTGATGTCTAATGCTATTTCTAGGTCTAATTACTAACTCTATTTTAATACGCCTAAAAAATA
>NZ_LR213768.1:0-61591 GCF_900659865.1 Hyella patelloides LEGE 07179 | reverse complement strand
TCTTTTTTTTTACCTATAGAAAAATAAACAGCTTTAATCGCATCCGTTGCCTTTTGATAATCAATTCTTTCCGTAGATTTTGCCACTATTTGCCATTTTTAATAAATATCGTATGCAATTTTTTGTTGTTCTGGAGTTACTTTAGACCATAATTCTAAATCTGACATCACACTTTAAGAGATAGTCCTACAATTCAAGTATCGCTAACTTCTTCTTGTTCTTTTGCTGCTTCCTCTTCTTCCATAGCTTCAGCAATAAATAATCTGGCTAATCTGTCATAATTACCAGCACCTAAATATTGTGGATACTTATGAGAGCGACTGTAAACCCAAACTAATTCGTTACCGACAAAAATCCTAATATCTTCAAATAAACTACGACATTTAGGTATTAAAGACTTTGCATGATATAAAGCATCTGTCCAACGTTCAAATTCACGATCGCAATTTTTAGCAACAACTCGAAATAGATATTCAAATTCTTCAGCCATAATGGTTAGGTTTAAGTCTTAATATTTTATTTATTGGGTTAAAGTATAAAATTTTTGAGGAGACAAGGGTGAAATTTCAAGAACTTATTGCTTGCTTGGGGGATTTAGCTACAAATAACAGTCTGCAAAGTAATCCCGATCGCAATCCCGATCTTACAGGTATCGCAGCGATTAAAGAAGCCCAAATAAATCATCTTAGCTATATCGAAGGAGCTAAATTTGCCTCTATGTTGGCTGAAACGGCTGCTTCTGCACTTATTTTGCCTCAAGATGAAACTTTACAACAACAGGCTACTAACATCGGGATTGCTTGGATCGCAACTAAGCAACCGCGATTATTGTTTGCTAAAGCGATCGCTTTTTTTTATCAACCCTATCAACCCGATCCTGGTATTCATCCCACGGCAATTATCGATTCTACCACCAAGATAGGAAAGGATGTTTACATTGGTGCTTATGCCGTAATTCAGCAAAATGTTACAATTGGCGATCGTGTTTCCATTCATCCCCAAGTAACTATCTATCCTGATGTCATTATTGGCAACAATACTATTTTATACAGTAACTCTACCATCCAAGAACGCAGTCAAATTGGTGCTAATTGCGTTATCCATAGTGGTGCTGTTATCGGTGCAGAGGGTTTTGGTTTTGTTCCCACAGCAACAGGATGGGAGAAAATGGAGCAATCTGGTTACACGGTGTTAGAAGATGGGGTAGAAATTGGTTGTAATAGTGCAGTCGATCGTCCCGCAGTAGGAGAAACCAGAATTAAAGCCAATACCAAGTTAGATAATCTGGTACAAATCGGACATGGTTGTACTGTTGGAAGGAATTGCGCCCTTGCTGCTCAAGTGGGATTAGCTGGAGGAGTCACTGTAGAAGACGGCGTATTACTAGGGGGGCAAGTGGGAGTAGCTAATCAAATTACTATTGGTAAAGGTACAATTGTTACCGCCCAATCTGGAGTAACTCACAATATAAAGCCTGACTTAATGGTTACTGGTACACCTGCTTACCCCAGTCAAGATTTTCGTAAGTCTTATGCTATTTTTAAGCGTTTACCCGAAATTTATGCGGGATTCAAGAAGTTAAAAAAATTTTTATTATCTGATAACGATTAGAAAATTATTATTAACACTCATAACTTTTGAAGGAGAATACTACAGCGTAATTGGTTCAGAACAACAAAGAAAATCTTCGCCCATAATTCATATATATCATGACGAAACTGTTAGTTATATCAGTTTGATTGCAATGATGCAAACCATAGCAGAATGTTATACAAATGGTACTTATTATTTAGATAAATATGATTTGTGTGAAACTAAGCAAGAAGAAGAAAATTATATTCACTTAAAATATAATCCTGGGGTTATTACTGCAAGCCATTATGGTAAATACAATTCTGAAATAATTAACAAATCTAATAAATTGAAAATCACTAATATTTATAGTCAGGATCGTAGTCGTCTAATTAGTACAGAAATCAAAGACTATAAAAATAATAAGAGAAAGTTTATTGAATATTTAGGAGGTAAAATAATAACCAATCAAACAAGTAAAATAAAACAAGAATCTGTTTATGATAACTATTGTAAAGAAGAAAGAGTCTATTGCGATCGCGATACATACGAATCTCAAACCATAGCTAAAAGGAAAGGTTGGTTTCTTTGGGAATTTACTTATATCAAAAGACGTTATATCAATAACATTTTGAAAAAAGAAACTATTAATACTTAATTAGAAAGAAGATTTTGTTGCTTAAAAACAATTGCTTCTCCAAATTCTAATTAAAATCGCGATCCTGGCTGCTTTAAAAATTCAATTTCTTCAGAAGTACTTTTTCTATCTAATATTTCATTACGATGGGGAAATCTTCCAAAACGTTGAATAATTGCTAAATGTTTTTGAGCGTAATCAATAGTGCTTTTACTGTGATAATCTTCTTTTAAACTAGAAAAAAATTTTACCGATTTTTTCTGATCTGCTAAATCTTCGCTATGTTCGACAGGAAGATAAATAAACCAACGTTGTACGGGTAACAATTGTCGGTCATAATTTTTTTCTAAAGCATAATTAGCAATCTCTAAAGCCATCCCATCAGTACCAAAAGACTGAGGTTTTCCTCGATAGAGGTTACGAGGAAACTGATCTAAAACAATAATCAAAGCAAGACAACTTAAAGGAGATGTTCGCCAACGATCTAACTCTCCTCTAGCTGCTGCTTGATAGGTAGTTTCAAAGCGAGATGTAATTTTGGCATCAGTGTCTAAACTTTTGATAAACCAAAATTTACGAGGTTTACCATAATCAGCATTTTCTGGTTTTCCAAACCAAAAATCTAGTACAGCTTGATAATTCATCGGTTAATGTTAAATCGCTGTTGAAAATTTGCCACAAGATTATTCCACCATTGAGGTACTTTAAGTTTTGGCTGAGGAATTTCTATAGTGTCAGAAGCAGTTATGCTCTCTGTTGTTTCTACAGCAAGAATTTCTTCTGGTACGGGTATTTCTGTAATTCCTTCTAATATTTTGACGTTATCTTTTTTTGGAGAAGTTGTTTCTTCGATAACAGAATTGGTAGAAACACTGTTTTTACCCGCAACGGGTGTAGTAGTAATTTCTTTATTTTCTTGTTGACTTTCTGCTTCTTGAGGCTCAATTATTGATTCAGGAGTTGTTTCAGTGTTTTTTTCTGCTTCTTTCTCTAACTCTTTAATTGATGTCGCTTCTTCTGTATCAATTGTTTCTTCTACAGTATCAGAGATAGCTTCTTCAGTTTTTTCATTTAATGTTTTTTCTGCCGACTGATCTGTTGACTCGATTTCTGCCGTTTCTCGATCTTCCGTAACGGTTTCTTCTAGAGTTTCTTCTACTGATGGCTCACTGTTTTCTTCTATATCTTCTTCTGCTGGTGATTCAATAGATAGTTCTTCTGTGATTGTGTCTATTATTTCTGGTTCACCGACAGGTTGAATATAATAATTTTGTTCTGCGATCGCTACTGCTTCTTCAAAGGAAATTTTACCACTTACTAATTGAGCTAGTGTATCTTGTTCGGAGCTTGTTTCATCATAAGTAATCAAGCGGATAGGCTGATTAAACTGATTACTAATCACCTCACCACTACCATCAAGCAATTCTAATTGAATTAAATTATTGCCTTCTTGAAAACCTTGTAAATAAATCGGTTGCCATTCGTCAATAATAAAACTTTCTTCGTTTATTGTGGCTCTAACTTGCCAATCTTTTGTAACAATACCTGCTAGATAAAAATCCAATAAAATAGGTTCTGTACTATAAACCCCCATAGGCTGATTATAAGTAAGCAGAGGCAAATCGAGGTCGGGATTATTATCAGTTGTCTCCGTTACTACATTAAAAGTAGTTTGGGCGTAAGCCGATTCATTTTTAAAGCTTTCATGCCAGGGTTTTTCGGCTATTACCCTTAGAGTATGAGTTCCTGGCTTTAAATTTTTAAGAATAATCGGCTCTTCAAGATTGTAAATCTCAGCATAATGCTCATTATCCACAATTAAATTGAGATGATGACCCAAACCCAAGCGATCGTCTTGAAATAGAGGATAATCTTCAACTGCCAAACTAACCTCCACTGTAGTGTCTTCTATTGTGGCATTTTGTTGGGGGCGCAAAATAGCAACTTGAGGCTGATATTGCAGCAAAATTCGATCTAATTGTTGAATCACATCAGGAGGTGCAACTTCTGATAGACCATTCGCAAAATTATCAAATGCTACATTTTTAATCTCTGGAACAGAAAACCCCTCAACCCCTGATGGAAAATCAATTTTACCGCAACTAGCTACGCTCAAGCTTAGAGCGATCGCTATTAAATAATAAATAGTTTTTATTGAAATCGATCTATATTTTAAGCCCAAAACTCGAATCCTTATAATTCAATTAAATTAGGTAATTTCTTATCACTAAACTACACTAATATATCTGTTAATTTTTTCTTATTTTAACTAGGGTGTTTTATTTATTTTTGTAAAGAAAGTTGATTTTTTCTTGACTTTTGTGAGTAATATCCAAAAACGTAAACCTTGTCACATCAATAATTAAGCTGATTTAAAATTTTGTTAAGCTTCCCTAATACTTGAGAAGTCTAAGTCTTATCATCTTAATTAATGCGTGTGGCTAAAACCTAAAAAAAATTTAGGCTTAACCACGCTAACCTATAAAGAGAGGTATTAGTTTTTACTAATTCTTTCTAATAAACAAAAAACCTGTTTCAAATAGGTAAGAAATAAATCTATTGTCGAGAGATGGAGAATCTTCATGACAATCAGTCCTCAAAAAGGAGAGGCGAAAGTCAAGGTAACTGTTGATAACGATCCCGTTCCTACTTCCTTTGAGAAGTGGGGACAACCTGGTCATTTTGATCGCACATTAAAAAAAGGTCCCAAAACCACCACTTGGATTTGGAACCTTCACGCTGACGCTCATGATTTCGATAGCCATACCAGCGACCTAGAAGATGTTTCTCGGAAAATCTTCAGTGCGCACTTCGGTCATTTAGCAGTTGTATTCGTGTGGTTGAGTGGGATGTACTTCCACGGCGCACGTTTTTCTAACTACGAAGCATGGTTAGGCGACCCTACTGCCATCAAACCAAGCGCACAGGTAGTTTGGCCCATTGTTGGTCAAGGTATTCTCAATGCTGATGTTGGTGGCGGATTCCACGGAATCCAGATTACTTCTGGTTTCTTCTATCTTTGGAGAGCATCTGGCTTCACAAACAGCTATCAACTATACTGCACCGCTATCGGTGGTTTAGTAATGGCTGGTTTGATGCTCTTTGCTGGCTGGTTCCACTATCATAAAAAAGCTCCTAAGCTTGAGTGGTTTCAGAATACAGAATCTATGCTAAACCACCACCTAGCTGGATTATTAGGTTTAGGCTCTCTTGGTTGGGCAGGACACCAGATTCACGTATCTTTACCAGTTAACAAACTGTTAGATGCAGGAGTTGCTCCTAGTGATATTCCTTTACCCCATGAGTTCATCTTAGATCCTGGCAAAATGGCAGAGCTATACCCTAGCTTTGCTGAAGGACTCAGACCTTTCTTTACCCTTAACTGGGGTGTCTACTCTGATTTCCTAACTTTCAAAGGCGGTTTAAACCCAGTCACTGGAGGTTTATGGCTTTCTGATACGGCTCACCACCATCTTGCGATCGCTGTATTATTCATCATCGCAGGTCATATGTACCGTACAAACTGGGGCATTGGTCACAGTTTGAAAGAAATCCTCGAAGGACACAAAGGAGACCCCTTATTATTCGGTGGTGAAGGACACCAAGGTTTATATGAAATTCTAACTACTTCTTGGCACGCTCAGTTGGCTGTCAACTTAGCAATGTTAGGTTCATTGACTATCATCGTGGCACAGCATATGTACGCAATGCCTCCTTATCCCTATCAGGCGATTGACTATGGTACTCAGATATCATTGTTCACTCACCATATGTGGATTGGTGCATTCTTCATTGTTGGTGCTGGCGCGCACGCATCAATCTTTATGGTTCGCGATTACGATCCTGCTAAGAACGTAAACAACGTTTTAGATAGAATGATTCGTTCTCGTGATGCAATTATTTCTCACCTCAACTGGGTATGTATTTTCCTTGGCTTCCACAGCTTCGGACTTTACATTCACAACGACACTATGAGAGCTTTGGGTCGTCCCCAAGATATGTTCTCTGACACAGCAATTCAATTACAACCCATCTTTGCTCAGTGGATTCAAAGTGTTCACACTGCTGCGCCAGGTGCCACTGCTCCTTCCGCTCTAGGAACTGCTAGTGTTGCTTTCGGTGGTGATGTAGTTGCTGTGGGTGGTAAAGTAGCCATGATGCCTATTGCTCTTGGTACTGCTGATTTTATGGTGCATCATATCCATGCTTTTACTATTCACGTAACAGTATTGATTCTTCTCAAAGGTGTACTATATTCCCGTAACTCTCGCTTAATTCCTGATAAATCAGAATTAGGTTTCCGTTTCCCCTGTGATGGCCCTGGACGCGGTGGTACTTGTCAGGTATCTGGTTGGGACCATGTATTCCTCGGTTTATTCTGGATGTATAACTCCATCTCTGTGGTCATCTTCCACTTCAGTTGGAAAATGCAGTCCGATGTCTGGGGAACGGTAGCACCAGATGGCAGCGTATCTCATATTACTGCTGGTAACTTTGCTCAAAGTGCAATCACTATTAACGGTTGGTTGCGTGATTTCTTGTGGGCGCAAGCTTCTCAAGTAATTAACTCTTATGGCTCTGCTTTGTCCGCTTATGGCATCATGTTCTTAGCAGGTCACTTCATCTTCGCCTTCAGCTTAATGTTCCTCTTCAGTGGACGTGGCTACTGGCAAGAATTAATTGAGTCAATTGTTTGGGCTCATAATAAACTTAAAGTGGCTCCCGCTATTCAGCCTCGTGCATTGAGCATTACTCAAGGTCGTGCTGTAGGGGTTGCTCACTACCTCCTAGGAGGAATCGTTACTACCTGGGCATTCTTCCTGGCAAGAACGCTTTCATTCTAGTTGGGTATCTTTTCAAAACTTTCGCCAGTCCTTGCGGGTAGACGGTAGTCGCAAGCTATAAGTTTTCTCGTGAGGATTGGTAGCTTACTCTTACATTAGAGTAAGCAATATAACAAAAGCGGTACATAGTAAACCGTTCTTAACTTTCGCTACTTATGTAGCATCTGTATAAGTAAGAAAATGAGTAGCATTTGCTCTCATTCTTCTTCACCAGAGGAGAATTCCGCTCACAACCTATGGCAACTAAATTTCCCAAGTTTAGCCAAGATCTCGCTCAAGATCCTACCACTCGTAGACTTTGGTATGGGATTGCTACTGCTCATGACTTTGAGCTTCACGATGGCATGACAGAAGAAAATCTTTATCAAAAGATTTTTGCTTCCCATTTCGGTCATCTAGCAATCATTTTCTTGTGGACTTCTGGCACTCTATTCCACGTAGCCTGGCAAGGTAACTTTGAACAGTGGATTAAAGATCCTTTAAACGTTAGCCCTATCGCCCATGCGATTTGGGATCCCCACTTCGGTCAAGGAGCAATTGACGCTTTTTCACAAGCTGGTGCTTCTAGTCCAGTAAACATTGCATACTCTGGTGTATACCACTGGTTCTACACCATCGGTATGACCACTAACCAAGACTTGTATCAAGGTGCGATTGGTTTACTTATCCTTTCTTCCGTATTCTTGTTTGCAGGTTGGTTACACCTACAACCCAAGTTCCGTCCTAGTTTGGCTTGGTTCAAAAATGCCGAGTCTCGCCTCAACCATCACCTAGCTGGTTTATTTGGGGTTAGTTCTTTGGCTTGGACTGGTCACTTGGTTCACGTTGCGATCCCCGAATCTCGCGGACAGCACGTAGGTTGGGATAACTTCTTGTCTACCCCTCCCCACCCCGCAGGTTTAGGACCCTTCTTCAGCTTGAATTGGGGTGTCTATGCTCAGAACCCCGATACTGCTGGTCATGTATTTGGTACTTCTGAAGGGGCAGGTACAGCAATCCTAACTTTCTTAGGTGGCTTCCATCCTCAAACTGAATCTCTTTGGTTGACTGATATAGCGCACCACCATTTAGCGATCGCTGTTATCTTTATTATTGCTGGACATATGTACCGTACTAACTTCGGTATTGGTCACAGCATCAAGGAGATTTTAGAAACTCATAAACCACCAGAAGGCGGTTTAGGGGAAGGACACAAAGGTATGTATGATACCTTAAATAATTCCTTGCACTTCCAGTTAGCTCTAGCATTAGCTTCTTTGGGTGTAGTTACTTCTTTAGTAGCTCAACATATGTATTCCTTACCTTCCTATGCGTTTATCGCTAAGGATTACACTACCCAAGCAGCTTTATACACCCACCACCAGTACATTGCTGGGTTCATCATGGTTGGTGCTTTTGCTCACGGTTCAATCTTCCTCGTTAGGGATTATGACCCTGAAGCTAACAAAAATAACGTATTGGCTCGCGTACTAGAACACAAAGAAGCGATTATCTCTCACTTAAGTTGGGTATCTCTCTTCCTTGGTTTCCACACTTTAGGTCTCTACGTTCACAATGACGTTGTAGTAGCTTTTGGTACTCCTGAAAAGCAAATCTTGATCGAGCCTGTATTTGCTCAGTTCGTTCAAGCTGCTTCTGGTAAAGCTCTTTATGGATTCGATACTTTATTATCAAATCCTGACAGTGTCGCTTATACCGCCTTCCCTAATCATGCCAATGTTTGGTTACCTGGTTGGTTAGAGGCTATTAACAGTGGAACTAACTCTTTGTTCCTTACCATTGGCCCTGGAGACTTCTTGGTTCACCATGCGATCGCATTAGGGTTACACACCACTACTTTAATTCTTGTCAAAGGTGCTTTGGATGCCCGTGGCTCTAAACTAATGCCCGACAAAAAAGACTTTGGTTTTGCCTTCCCTTGTGATGGTCCTGGTCGTGGCGGTACTTGCGATATCTCTGCATGGGATTCGTTCTATCTCGCTATGTTCTGGATGCTGAACACGTTAGGTTGGTTAACCTTCTACTGGCATTGGAAACACCTCGGTATCTGGCAAGGTAACGTTGCTCAGTTCAACGAAAACTCCACTTACCTCATGGGCTGGTTCCGCGATTATCTTTGGGCTAACTCTGCTCAATTAATCAACGGTTACAACCCTTACGGTGTAAATAACCTATCTGTCTGGGCTTGGATGTTCCTCTTCGGACACCTTGTTTGGGCGACTGGTTTTATGTTCCTCATCTCTTGGCGTGGTTATTGGCAAGAGTTGATCGAAACTATTGTTTGGGCGCACGAGCGTACTCCTCTAGCTAACCTAGTTCGCTGGAAAGACAAGCCTGTTGCTCTTTCAATCGTTCAAGCTCGTGTAATTGGTCTAGCTCACTTCACAGTTGGCTACATCTTTACTTACGCAGCCTTCCTCATTGCTTCGACTGCTGGTAAGTTTGGTTAGCAATAACTAAAAAGAATTACTAGATAGTTAAAACAATCAGTCCCTTACCTTTGAGGTAAGGGATTTTTTTGATCTGCTTGTTTCTAACAATAATATGTTGTTTAGCAATGTCATACCTTTAATTAATTAAAATGAACCTAGAAAATAATTTCAGGGCTTGAGTACAAAGATTGAAAACGATTCCTGATATATTCTTTAAGTTGCAATATTTTATTATTTTGATTATTTTCTATGTACGAAAAACTCACTCCCCCCACAGAAGGTTCTACGATTACTTTTCAAGAAGGTAAACCCATAGTACCTAATGATCCGATTATTCCTTTTATCCGTGGTGATGGTACTGGTGTAGATATTTGGCCTGCCACACAGAAAGTAATTGATGCTGCGGTGGCTACTGCTTATAAAGGAAAACGTAAAATCCACTGGTTTAAAGTTTACGCAGGAGATGAAGCTTGCGATCGCTATGGCACATTTCAATATTTGCCTCAAGATACTCTTAAAGCAATTGAAGAATATAAAATTGCCATTAAAGGGCCTTTAACCACTCCTATTGGTGGTGGTATTCGTTCTCTTAATGTAGCCCTCAGACAAATCTTTACTCTTTATGCTTGTGTTCGTCCTAGTCGTTACTATCCAGGCACTCCTTCTCCTCATAAAAGTCCTGAAAAGTTAGACTTAATCGTTTATCGTGAAAATACCGAAGATATTTATCTCGGCATTGAATGGCGCAAGGATGACGAAATTGGACTGAAATTAATTAATTTTCTCAACGATGAATTAATTCCTGCCACGGAAGAACATGGTAACAAGCAAATTCCTCTTGATGCGGGAATTGGCATTAAACCTATTAGTAAAACTGGTTCACAACGCCTGGTAAGAAAAGCCATTCAAAATGCCCTCAGATTGCCCAAAGAAAAGCAAAAAGTCACTTTGGTACATAAAGGCAACATTATGAAATATACCGAGGGTGCATTTCGTGATTGGGGTTATGAATTAGCTACTACCGAGTTTCGTGATGAATGTGTTACTGAGAGAGAATCTTGGATTTTGAGTAATCAAGAAGCCGATCCTAATCTCAGCGTCGAAGATAACGCCCGTAAAATCGATCCAGGTTATGATTCTCTGACACCAGACAAGCAGCAGCAAATTTGTGCCGAAGTAAAATCAGTATTAGAAGCCATAGGCGAAACTCACGGATCGGGGAAATGGCAAGAAAAAATAATGGTAAACGACCGCATTGCTGATAGTATTTTCCAACAAATCCAAACTCGTCCCGATGAGTACTCTATATTAGCTACAATGAACCTCAACGGGGATTATCTTTCTGATGCTGCTGCTGCCATTGTCGGTGGTTTGGGGATGAGTCCTGGGGCAAATATTGGTGATAACTGCGCTATTTTTGAGGCTACCCACGGTACTGCACCAAAACACGCTGGTTTAGACCGTATTAATCCTGGTTCTGTTATTTTATCTGGAGTAATGATGCTAGAGTTTATGGGTTGGCAAGAAGCAGCCGAATTAATTCAAAAAGGTTTGGCTTCTGCGATCGCCAATAGCCATGTCACCTATGATTTGGCTCGATTAATGAATCCTCCAGTAGAGCCTTTGAAGTGTTCTGAATTCGCAGACGCTATTATCGGAAGCTTTAGCTAAGAGGTTCACTAGGGTAATAGCAAGCAAAATTACTATATTTTTTTTGACAGCTATCTATTACCCAACATCTACCGCTTTAAAATAGAAAAGAGACTAAATTAATTGGTGTTCAAATCGATAACCTTTTACTATAGTCTTTGAGATCGATTATTTTAAGCAAATTTCTTTGATGGTTATTGGTTCATTGCTCAGTATCACAGTGAATATTACTCTGCCCCAAAAAGGCGGACGAGGCTTACAGGCTGAGGACACGGGGTTTGAGGAAGCCTCGAATCTATGAATTGTCCGTCGGGAGAAGACCTTTACAGACAAGGGGTTGTCACCTGGATCGAATTCAGTTGCTTGAAAAACCCGCAGTCTTTTAGCTTATGTTCACTTCGTCAAGTCTACTCTACTTCAACACTCTATGTCTGATAAGTTAGACAAGTTAATAGGAGGACGCTATCTAGTTGTCAGGTTGTTAAGACAAACTCATTTATGTGAAACTTTTATTGCACAAGATACACAACTGCCTGGCAACCCTCTTTGTGTTGTCAAACAACTCAAACCTCAATCTAGTGAGGAATTTGTGTTGAAAACTGCACAAAGGTTATTTGATAACGAAGCAAATGTCCTTTATAAATTGGGTAGTCACGCTCAAATTCCTCGCTTATTAGCGCATTTACAAGTAGGGGATCAGTTTTATCTGGTTCAAGAATTCATTCAGGGTAAAGATCTGAGCCAAGAGGAAATTATTCCAGACAATCAACAACTTTGGACAGAGGAAAAAGTTAGGAGTTTTTTGCTAGATGTCTTAAAAATTTTAGCTTTTGTGCATAAAAACAATGTAATTCATCGTGATATAAAGCCTTCTAACCTTATTAGAAGAGATGATGGCAAAATTGTCTTGATTGATTTTGGTGCAGTCAAAGAAATCACCAATATGACCTTGACTGAAGGACAAACTAATATCGATCAAACTGTAGTCGTCGGGACTCCTGGTTATATGCCACGGGAACAACATCTAGGGAAACCTCGCTTTAACAGCGACATTTATGCTTTAGGGATGACTGCAATTAATGGGATTACTGGTTTTCACCCCGATCAACTGCCAAGAGATGATGAAACTGAAAATATCATTTGGCGCGATCGCGCTCCGCAGTGCAGTTCTCAATTAGCAGACATTATTGACAAAATGGTTTGCGCCAATTCATCGGTTAAAAGATATCAAAATGCCAATGAAGTACTATTAGCCTTAGAAAATCCGAAGCCAGAAGACAAAACCCAAAAAACATCAAAAAAAGCAGTCACCTCCGCCAATACTAACCCTCAAAAACGTACTTGGAAATTTTGGTTAGGAATAATTGTTACTCCCATATTTATTGGGGCTGTTATTTTCAGTCCTCGGATTTGGAGAGCTATTCAAGCTTTAAATTACTACACTGAAGGTAATAGTCTCATTCAAGAAGGAAATGCTGCTGTAGAAAAAGAAAAGAGCAATCAAAAATACGAAGGAGCTATTATTGCTTTTGAGAAAGCGATTAGAATTAAACCCAATTTTGTGCAAGCTTGGACGAATAAAGGCTTTGCTGAAGGAAAACTGGTTAGACCACTAGATAAGTTTGCATCCTGCGCTCAAGCTACTAATGTCGCCCCTGATTTTGCCGAAGCCTGGAATTGTCGAGGGTTAGCCAGATTTGACCTTCAACAATATGAAGCTGCTATGAGAGAATACGAGCAAGCGATCGCTGTTGATCCAAATTTCTATCGTGCTTGGTACAATAAGGGACAGGCATACTTAACAATGGGTCAATACCAAGAAGCGATTACCGCCACTCGAAGAGTATTAGCAATCGAACCTGATTATTTTTGGGCTTGGACTCAAATTTGTCAAGCTTTGTACGAGTTAGAAGAATATCAAGACGCTCAAGCTCATTGTCAAGAATCTCTGGCTATTAATCCCCAACATCAAACTACTATTGATTTGTTAGAAAAAATAGACGTAAAATTACAGTAAACGCCAAATCCAAGGAAATTTTCTGGCAAATTTAGTCAATTTAGAATGTTTTAATGACTTTTCTGCCTAAAATCAATTCCCAAATGTCGATTGAATGGGATACCGACTGTAAACCTCTTCTGCCATCATTGGTTTGGTTGTCAGATTGTAGGCTTTTATCTAAAATATCGTTCAATACACTATTTGCCACAATTTCAGGTTGTTCCGTAGGCGATAACGTAAACAGTACTGTATTACAAGCTGCGGGATCGTCAGTAGCGCAAATAGTAGGTAATTGACTCTGTACATCTGCTTTGAAAGTTAGCTTTGATAAGTCGTGGCTTTGATTGGCAGAATAGTTGTTTAATTTTGCCGTTACGTCGTTACACAACTTAAGAGGATTTTTGCTTTGAGAAAGGCGATCGCTTTCCCAATTAAAAATTGTTCTTTGGGTATCTTCTGCTTGCAATATGGTAGTAGGTATACCATTGCTAACTTCACAGGAGAAAGTTACCTTAGAAGGTGTGCTGGTTTCTGCAAGGGCTGGGATCGCAGAACCCAAAGCAATCGCGCTGATTGCAGCGACGGATGATAATCTTTTAATATTCATAACTCCACTCTTAACTATAATAGCCCCATCTTGTAATTAGTATTTTAACTATATCTACGAATTTAAACTACGCGATATGCCGTACTTCACAGTAAAATTATATCGACAACGGGTTTTCTTTACCAATTTTAAATTTTTTTCAATTAAAGTATCGAGCTTTTATTAATCTAATGAGCAACAACATCCTGGAAGTAAATAATGTTTATGCAGGTTATCTGGAAGGGTTAAACATATTACAAGGGATTAACTTTCGGATTGCTCAAGGGGAGTTAGTTGCTGTCATTGGACCTAATGGTTCAGGAAAATCTACTTTAGCCAAAACCATTTTTGGTTTGCTGACTCCTAACAAAGGAACGATTGTTTTTAAAAGCGAAAGTATTGCTGGATTAAAATCCGATCGCATTGTACGTAAAGGAATGTGTTACGTACCACAAGTTTCTAACGTTTTTCCTTCTCTTTCGGTAGAAGAAAATCTGGAAATGGGAGCTTTTATTCGTAGTGGCTCTCTAAAATCGCTTAAAGATAATATTTATAATATGTTTCCCAGATTAGCAGAGCGTCGCCGTCAACCAGCAGGAACTCTATCAGGAGGAGAAAGACAAATGTTAGCTATGGGTAGAGCCTTAATGCTCGATCCCGATCTTTTGCTTCTAGATGAGCCATCTGCTGCGTTATCGCCGATTTTGGTTAATGGGGTATTTGAACAAATTAAGGCTATTCAACAAATGGGAAAAGCAATTGTTTTAGTAGAGCAGAATGCCCAAAAAGCCCTGATGATGGCAGATCGGGGTTATGTTTTAGAGAATGGCTGCGATCGCTTTGAAGGAACAGGAACGGATTTACTTAACGATCCCAAGGTAGGAGAGTTATATCTGGGTATTACCCATCAATAAATTTTTCTTTATAAAAGTTTATATAGATTTAATACTTTGCTAAGAAGAGGCAAATTCCAGGTATTATAGATTATAGCTAATAGCATTCAGCTACTCTGTTTAATCTAGTTTAAGCAAATATTAGGAGAAAAAATGGATTTTCTAGCAAGTATTTTCAGCGTATTTAATAGTATTGATTTCAACATAATTTTTCAATTAACTTGTGTCGCTCTTATTATGATTTCTGGTCCTGTGGTAATTTTTCTGTTAGCTGCACGTGGCGGAGATCTCTAAGTACATCCACTATTTTTTATTTTGTACTACAATCTGCCCTTCTCTTCAGAGAGGGGTATTTTTATGGGCAAAATTAATCACAGCTAAAATGAGCTACAACACTTTATCTAACTGACTTTAAAATTTATCAACTCAACTCTGTATTTTTAGCAAATAAACTCCGTATTTATAACTATATTCTGCTGTCAATAAAGGTATTGAATCAGTAAATTTTCTACTGACTATAATGTTTAATCGCATTTACAATTGACGTTATCATTATTAATTTAAATCTATTATGATTGTCGAAAAATTTATGATAAACAATAAAAATATCTCGGCTTTTTTATTAGCTAGCAGTTTATTAACTGGATTAAGTTTAAATACAGACTCAGCCTCTGCTGCCACTTTGGCATCTTGTTTAGTCCCAACAGGGTTTGCGGGAGGTTTTTTTGGCTCTAATCCTGGAACTGCATCAGGCGATTATTTATTCGATCAAGGAAGTGACGAAGAAACATTTGAAGACAATTGTGATGTAACTGATATAGGAAAAGTAGATGGGAGAGCAGGAGCTTCAAGAGCAGCAGATTACGAAGTTGGAATCGGACTTAATGGTGCTCAAGCAGATTTAGCAGATCAATTAGAATTAGATTGGGTTGACGAAAGCGTTTATAGTTGGACATTGACTTGGAACCCTAATACAAATATTGCTACTTTCAATGTTGAAGGTGATGAAATTGATTATGATTTTGATTTATCTGATTCTCCAACTAAAAATTTAGACAAGTTTAATGCTTTTGGCATTCTAGCCAGAGCCGATGACGAAAGTACCTATATCGATGCAGGTACGGCCATCACAATTACTGTTGATGAAGTTATTATTGACCCTTTAAATGGCAATTCTTCAGTCACACAAGATCCTAATATTAGCTTCACCGCTACTTCAGATACAGATACGAATACATCGACTACAGTAAAGAACTTTTACACTATCAATGCTGGTGCAACTCAATTGAATTCGGTTAACTCAGAAATCACCTCTATGTCTGGAACTTTTGCCATGGATATTCCTACTGGTGGTAAACATCCGCAAGAAGACAGACCATTCGCTCGCTCTCGTATTGGCTTTCAAATTTTACTCTTCGATCCTCCTGTTTCTGTGCCTGAACCAGCATCTATTTCCAGTTTATTAACTTTAGGAGCTATTGGCTTTGGTAGTATTAAGCAAAAAAGGAAGAAAAAGTCATAAAAGTAAATAAGAATCTTCTGAGACTGACCTGTTGCAAGACAGGTTTTTTTATCTTGAGAAATAGTAATAAAATCACAACAAGCTCGAAAAAAGAAGATAATATTAGAACATATCAACTAAAGAATAGTAACAAATAGCCGATTGTGTTTGATTTAGAACCTATTTTTCAATTTTCGCGTAATAACTGCATTACTATCTGTGCGTTTCTCGTACCAGCTAATCTGCTTACTACCGTGCAAACATTTATAATGGTCGTTTCGCAGCGTTCTCCTTTGCGAGTACGCCTTTGTGCTACTGTTGCAGTGACATTTGCTTTGACTTTATTTCTGCACGTTGCAACCTGGTTTATGATTGGGGTGATTACTCCTGTTACTTTTATATTGGCGGGTTTAGGAGCAACCTGTATCATTATAAATTTGATTTTAGTAGTTTATCAGTCTCGTTTTGGTGAACAGTACTCCGCCCTTCAAGAACGAAGCTTGCGTTCACTTCGTGAATATTTACTAGAGTGGAAACAAACAATCAAAAAGTTTGCTCAGTAAATTAAAGGGAATAATCAAAATAATCTGGTGAAGATGGTTAATAGTCAGTGACTACTATTTTGTCGTTGGTGATTAGATGATCGCTAAAGCCAGATTACTTGAGACTAGGGCTACAATAACCTTATCTTTTTTACTTCACATTCGATGACAATGATTGGGACATCTTCTAAATTACCAAACGGAATTATTTTAGGCGATCGCTATAGAATAATCAAGCAAATTGGACAGGGAGGTTTCGGACGTACTTATCTAGCAGAAGATACCCATCGTTATGATGAAAAGTGTGTCTTAAAAGAGTTTGCTCCTCTGGTAGAAAATGATGCTGATTTGCAAAAGGCGGAAAAATTATTTGAGAGAGAAGCGGGAATTCTTTACAAGCTAAAACACGAACGTATTCCTGAATTTAAGGCTTTATTGAGAACTAAAGTTAATGGCAAAAAACTGCTTTTTTTAGTTCAAGAATATATAGAAGGGAAAACTTACTACGATCTGTTGCAAGAACAGGGTAAATTTACAGAATCAGAAGTTATTGAGCTAATTACTGAGTTATTACCTGTTTTAGAATATATTCATCAGCAAAATTTAATTCATCGGGATATTTCTCCCGATAATTTAATTTACCGTCGAGCAGATAAAAAACCAGCTTTAATTGATTTTGGTTGTGTCAAACTTGCTGCTAATGCGGTTTCTCGCTCTCAGGGTTTTTTAGTTACTTTAGTGGGAAAAAAAGGCTACGCTCCAGAAGAGCAGATGCGTAGTGGTAGTGCTTTTCCTTGTAGCGATCTTTATGCTTTAGCAGCCACCGCAGTTACTTTATTAACAGGTGAAACTCCAGATAAATTATACGATGCTCATCAAGGAAAATGGCATTGGCAAGAAAGAGCAAAAGTGAGTCCCCATTTAGCTAAAGTTTTGCATAAAATGCTGGCTTATAGACCAAGCGATCGCTATCAAAATGCTTCAGAAGTTTTAAAGATTTTAAATAAGCATCAACCCTCTTTAGTTAATTCTTTGATTTCCCGCATTCAAACCCTAGTTGTTGCGCCTAAAAATCGAGTTTCTAGTAATAACAATAGCTCTATTAGTCACATAGAAAAACAGCCTACCTTACAATTTACTAGACGAATTACTAATAATCTTTCACGTGTTAGTACTAAAGCGATCGCTATATCTCAAGTCGTTTCTCGCCAGGTAAACAAATTACCCTATGCACGTCGTATTCGTCCTTGGCAATGGGTTTTAATCACAATAGCAGCAGCTATTATACCAGGAATCATCACTTTCTCGACAATTCAAAATATACGAAGTGCCATCTCTTTATCTGGTATTAGAAATAGTGTTAGTAAGACTATTTATGTCATCAGAAAAACAATCAATCTACCAGTTTCGATAACTAGTAGAGAACGTAATCAACAACAAGATATTTATCAAAGAGTTCAAGCTCTTAATATTGATTCGGGAATCTTTTTTGGACAAGTAGATCGAGAATTCTATCGTCAATATCCAGAAATGGAAAATGTTGCGTTAACCAATAGTACCGAACATCTTAAATATCGTCGGAGATGGTATCAAATCGCTGAAGATTTATTACGTCAAAGAGAAAGAGAACTTTAACTAATTAGGGTCGGTACGAAAAAGTATTCTGTAAGAAAGAGTAATGGTTAATAGGTGATGGGTTTCAGCCTATTTTGTGGACTTTTTGATAGCCTGACTTGTAGTCAAACTTGAGCGTTCCAAAGCTTGCGGAAACCTAGTGCCGTGGTCGCTCGTCAACCCAAAATATTTGAGAAAAAAGAGTCTATTCTCTTTTACTTTGTTTATCTTTAGTAAGGTTGAAAGAATTACATAATTAAGGTTTGAGATTAACTTGCCAAAGTACTAATTATTTCTCTTAATTTCTACGTTCTTCTGGTAAATCGATAAACACTCGATCTTCTGAGGTAATTCCTTCGAGAACTTGAGTTTTATCTTTAATGGTTAAACCAATAGTTACAGGAGTAAATTCGGGTTGTCCTTTATCGTTAAGTTTCATAACTCCTGTTTCTCCTTTTTCAGTAACAATTGCCACTGTAGGTACAACTAAACTGTTGTTTAATTCTTGACCAATAAAGGTAACATCAACGTTCATTTTAGAGCGTAATTTGTCCTCACCAGTTACTAAAGAGATACGAACTTCAAAAGAAGTTACATTATCTTCCACAATCGCTTCTGGAGCAATTCTTTTTACCTCACCCTCAAACACTTCTTCAGAATAAGCATCAGCAACAATTTCTACCTTTTGCCCCTCTCGCAATTGACTAATATCGACTTCAGGTACTTTGGCAATAATTTCCAAACCCTGAGCTAAAGCGACAATAGAAGTAGCCGAAGCAGAAGCCGAAGTAGAAGCCGAAGTAGTAGGAGTTACAAAAGAACCTTCTACAGCATATCTTTGGGTAACAGTACCATCAAAAGGGGCGGTCACAACAGTATCAGAATACTGTATTTCTATCTGTTGTAAACTAGCCTGAGCAGCAGTTACCTGAGCTTTAAAAGCAGCAATTTCATTCTGTGAGCTATTTTGTTTCTGTTGCAAATCTATTTGAGCTTCTGTTACCTGGGCTTCTAATTGGGCAATTTCAGGACTTTCTGTAGTTTTTAACTGTACTAGACGCTCTTCGATTTCTTTCAGGTTAGCTTGGGCGTTCGAGTTTTCGTTCACTGCTTCATCAAATTCATCTTGAGAAATTGCTCCCCGCTCTAAAAGATAGCGGTTTCGCTTGATTCTTTCTGCGGTTAAATTAAGTCTTGATTGAGCAGATTGTAATTGAGCTTCAGCTTGACTAATTTCTTTGGGAATGCGGGCTTTAATCGCTTGCAATTGTGCTTTGGCTTGAGCAAACCGTGCTTGAGCCTGATTGGTGTTGCCTTGAATTGTGACTTGATTTTGCTCTAAACTTGCGATCGCTTGTTGCAATTGCGCCTCTGCTTCAGCTTTTTGTGCTGCGACTTCAGTGTTTTCCATGATAGCCAAAGTTTGCCCTTGAGAAACGAGATCGCCCTGTTCCACTAATAGTCTGATTAAACGCCCTGGATTCTTGGGACTGACATTAACGTTTTTAATCGGTTCAACCCTACCACTAGCTCTAATTCTCACAGCCAGATTTTCTTGAACTACAGTTTCAGTAAGTTCTTCTATTTGCGTCTGGGAGTTGTTGCGCTGAGTGATTACATAGGTGGTGCTTGCTCCGATTAAGATTAGTCCTCCAGTAATTAAACCGATTCCCCAGAGAGGAAAACGACGCTTTTTACTGGTTGTAGAAAATTCCATAATAATTGTTGGAGAGAATTAGAGAATGAAAGTTGTTAACGTTTCTTAACTATCTTTATAGTAACGATTCTTGAAGTTATGATGTTGTCCAAAGCACAAGCCCTAGACGCGCACGAAAAAAAAATCAGGAATTAATACTTACCACTTCTTCCTCCTTCATCCTTCGCAAAACATAATTTATCCTGATTAATTAAAAAAGGTTTCCAATCTGGAAAAAATACATTTAACATAGACTGATAATAAAGGTTAAGTAAATTTTGTATTGAGGCTATATCGTTCGTGCCTAGATTAAACTGGTTATTTTCTTCAATTGCTTGTGCTGGTATTCTGACTACATCGGCTCTTCCTGGAGCAAGTCAAGCCCTAATACCCTATACACCGCGAATCAATTCGGAAAAATTTGAGCAGCAAGGTTTACAACTACTCCAAGACGCTGTGCAATTGATTAAGTTCCAGCAATATGAACTCGCTTTACCTAGAGCGGAACTAGCTACTCAGCTAGCTCCTAACAACTACGAAGTTTGGTTTATTTTAGGTAGCCTGTATCTACAACAAGAGCAAATTGATAACGGTATTAACGTCTTACAAAAAGCTGAAAATTTAGCACCAGAAGAAGAAGGTATCTTGTTCACGTTGGGGAATGCTTACTTTCAAAAAGGAGACTATGAAGCTGCGCTAGACAAATTGGAAGCAGGATTGAAAATTGAAGATAATGCACCCGAAGCACTCTTCGATCTGGGTAACACTTATCTCAAGCTAGAGAAATTTAACAAAGCCATTAATTCTTATGAAAAAGCTTTTGAACAAGAAGCCAGTTTTTGGCCTGCAATTAATAATGTTGGTCTTGTAGAATACGAACAGGGCGAAACCGATGACGCGATCTCTAAATGGGAAACTGCTCTGGAAATAGATGCAGAACAAGCAGAACCTAAATTAGCTTTAGCTGTTGCTCTCTATGCTCAAGGAGATACACAAAAAGGGGTTGAACTAGCCACCTCCGCTTTAGAAACTGATAATCGTTACGCAGATATTCAATTTTTGAGAGACAATCTCTGGGGCGATCGTTTAATCGAAGATACCGAAATTCTTTTAGCACTTCCTCAAATACAGGCGATCGTTACCAGTTATGAAGCAGAAAAACCCGAATAAGTGGGTAGGTCTAATTAAAGTTAACTGTGAATCGCACCGAGTCAGTAAAGACCGCTTATTTCACGTTTCTACTGATTCGGGTAACCTCGCGCCGATTACTTTTTCGTGCCGACCCTACTTAATTAAAAACAAAGCAGATTTGCCGATTACTCTGTCATGGGACAATTCAGTAATCTGTAGCTAAAAAAACAATAACTAAATAATAGTGTTATCGTAAAAAATCATTTAAGGAAGATACTTTATGGACTTGCTTTGGGAACTATAACTTTAGTAAGCTGATCATTTATCACCTATGGTAGCAACCGCAAAACTTAATCTTAGAGAGTTGTTGTCACAGTTAGCAAGCTTTGACAATTCTGGTTGTCTAGAAGTTAGTGACCAATTAGTTAGTTGGAAAATTTATTTACAACAAGGAGAATTAGTATATGTTTACTGTTCTGCTCAGACACTAGACCAACTGAAGTACTATTTTTATCGTTTAGGGTGGAAACAAGCTATAACAGCCCTAAAACAACTACCTTCATCTTATCTAAAAATACAGTCTCATATACAAAACAAAGTTTCTACTCAAAATCTTTACAGTAAGATTATTTCTTGGCTACTAGCAGGACAGCATATTAAATCATCTCAAGCTTTAAAACTAATTGAATACATGACTAAAGATGGCTTACAATTTTGTCTTTTAGTTGATAAAGGTAATGTTTCATGGCATGATAAAGAACCTCTTCCTTTGTGGATTAGAGAACAACTAGTTCAGCCACTACATTTAAATCTTTTAGAGTGCTTGAAGGTAGAGCAAACTCGACTCAAGCAATGGCAAAGTTGCAGTGAGCAAATACTTTCTGTTCATCAACGTCCTTACTTTACTCCTGGTTGGGAACAAAAAACTCTTCCTGTCTCTGGCTCACTAAATCAGCAAACTCTTGAAGATTTAACCAAAATATTACGTGGACGTACTACTATTCGCCAATTATCAGTATTACTGAAAAAAGATGAGCTTAAAATAGCCCGAATTTTATCTCCTTATATTGACCATAAAATTATTTATCTACGTGATGCTGAATCACCTTTAGATCGATTACCAAATATCCCTCGGATTCACAAAAACACTCGGCAATCTTTTAATCCTACTATATCAAATACTACTCAACATCAGGAAGAAAATAGCAACTATCCGATTAATAAAGTTTGGAAAATAATCTGTATTGATGATAGTACAACTATTTTAAAAGAGATTTTCCGTTTTCTCGATCAAGAAAAATTTGCTGTTACAGCTATTACAGATCCAGTAAAGGCTGTCCCAATTATTTTTCGGAGCGAGCCAGACCTAATTTTATTGGATATTACTATGCCAAAAATTAATGGTTACAAGCTATGTAGCTTATTAAGAGATAGTGATAATTGTAACCAAACTCCGATTATTATGGTGTCAGGAAATACTGGTTTTATTGATAAAACTAGAGCCAAATTGGTAGGTGCTACAGATTATTTAACGAAGCCCTTTACTCAAGAAGAATTAACAGCAATTATCGAAAAATATTTAAAATAAATACCTCTAGTTCTGACAATAGCAAAACTGAATATCCTAGTTTACTGAATAAACTGAAAATTTACTATTCAACAATAATATTTATAATGTAAGCAAGAGGCATAACAATAATTAACAATAATTAATAGCTGAATTAAACACCAAACTTATCAATTTGCTCTTTGAGGTAAGCCTGGGGTTTTTGAGGATCGAGTGTGTCAAATTGAAGTTTTTCTACTTTTAACAATTCTTCGGGTGGATTTGCGCCAAGCTCCTTGGCTAATTCTCTAGCTAGGTCAGTCAGAAATATTTGTTCGCCAATTGTTTTGTAGTCAGCTTTTTCTTCTGGTAAGTAATCCCAGCGTACTAACTGAGTAGTAATCCAGGTAGCAAAGCTTTGCCAGGGATAGGGATCGAAATCAATACGATCTGGCACGGTTTTTGTATTACCTAAGCCATCTTGAAAAGTACCAGTCATTACTGCTTCTAATACATCTATCGGCTGATTGAGGTATTTTTCTTCAGCGATCGCTCTAGCCACTTCAATTCGATTAGTGGGATTACGAGCATAGCCAGCAGCCTGAATAATAGCTTTATTTAACGCCCTAAAGGTATTGGGATGTTGTTTAATCCAACTCTCTCCCGCAGCAAAAGCACAGCAAGGATGACCAGTCCAAATATCTCTAGTTAGGATATGGATAAAACCAATATCGTCGTAGACCACTCTTTGAGTAAAGTTATCGGGCATGAGAAACGCATCGATTTTTCCTGCTTTCATATCTGCGATCGCAATGGGAGGAGGTGAAATGAAGATTTTAACATCAGTATCAGGATTTAAGCCCCCACTAGCCAAGTAATAGCGCAGAATTAGATTATGGTTGGAATAATCATAGGGAACACCAATAGTAAAGCCTTTGAAGTCCGCAGCACTTTTAATTTTGCCTTTGTGTTTATTAGCTACGGCAATTCCTTGACCATTGTTATTTTCAATACTAGCCAAATGTGTAGAGAAAGCTGTGGCATCTAAGCCTAAAGTCATAGCGATGGGCATGGGGGCTAACATATGACAAGCATCCAATTCACCAGCGATCGCTGAGTCTCTAACTTTTGACCAACTAGGGTATTTCTTTAACTCCACATTCAAACCATGATCTTTATAGAAGCCCAAAGGCTCCGACATAATAATCGGTGTCGCGCAGGTAATAGGCAAAAAGGAGATTTTGACATCTTTCTTTTCTAATTCACCTGTAACAGTAGGCTCTTCTTCTATAGCTTGTTGATTGTTACAGCTTGCCAAACCAACTAAAGCAGCACCTATCGCTACGTTACGTAAAAATCGACGACGAGTAAAACGACTATTACTAAGAGTGTCGTTAAAAAACTGTTCGGATTTATGTCCAAAAGCTGCTGCAAAAGCCTCGTCTAGACCTCCTGCTTGCTTGATTAATTCGTTAACTAATCTTTCCCGTTTAGGATTGCCTCGTCCTGCCACTTTCAGAAATAAAGCTTTTTGTAACTCAACCCGACTAATACTATTAGCGACATCTAGGGCTTGTGAGCTGTAGAAACCCATTTTGACCAGATCGTCAATTAGAGCATCTGGTTGGCTAGGCATATCAGCCATTACTTTTGAGTGTTCGTTTGTGGGATGAAACTGACCGCAAACCGAACATTCTAGAACAAAATTTTTCACATCTTCGTGAGGGGCTGACACCGCCACGTCCGACACGAGCATCTGGGGAGACCCCAGATGGCGCGAACTCCTCGAAGGGCGGTGCTTGTATGCCCCGTGATTTGGTGATGAGTGTCCCCATTGTGTTTCTGTAAAGTTATGGGTATTTAGAAGCATAACGGGCAATCCTCACTTATCCTTACCTTTTTGTCGCATCCAATTATAGGAGCAGACTAAAAATAACAGCAATTAAAAGTGATAGAATTCCGTAATACTACCTAGTAAGTTAATTCACATTTGGCGTGTATACTTGTCAATGGCGATCGCAACGCGCCTCGCCAACGGCGAGATCGCTTTTCTGAAAGAATAGCTACATATAGGTAGATAGACTGACATAATTAAAATGAACTATGTCAGAAAGTTTTACATAAAACAGAGCTTTCTGACGGGCGTGACGGGCGTGACGGGCGTGACGGGCGTGACTTCGCAGTTAACTTTAATTAGCCCTACTTACTTCCCTTTCCCTTTTCTGTTTAATTTCTCCCAGTTACTTATGAATTAAGTAACCATAGACTTTCAGCAGTTGAATTTAAAGAGATTATTCAATTGTTTCGTATTCGTCACTTTTTCGTTCCTAGTTTGTTACCTTTTATTAGTTAATTTAAGATCAAGTTAAACAACTAAACGCAGTTTCTTCGGTCGGGTAAATTTAATTGTTCCAAGTTTTCTTGATTTTTGTGTCTTCATAAGTTAATTGAAGTTTGATAATACTCTATCCAATCAAGCTTTAAGCCTGAAAAGTTGATTAGATAGAGATTAATTGAGAAAAAACATCCCAAATTGTTGGATGACAATTAAAAATTTACCTAAAAAACTGTCAACAAAGTGATATCTAAGAGGTAATTTGAATGAGTAAGGTCATTTCATTTAATAATAATAGCGGAAATTCCCAAAATATTCATGCTAATGTTCGTGCTTCCTTCAATAGTCAAATAAAAATTCCTGAAATAAAATCAACTGCTTATGTTCACTCTCTGGCTGCTGTTATTGGTAACGTGTACCTTGGCGATCGTGTTATAGTAGCTCCTGCTGCTTCTGTACGTGGTGATGAAGGTCAGCCAATTTGGGTCGGTAACGATGTCAAGATTCAAGATTGTGTAGTGCTTCATGCTTTAGAGACTGGGCATCACGACGTGCTAATTGAAGAGGCAGTAGTTGAAGTAGACGGAAATTATTATGGTGTTTATATTGACGAGCGCGTTTCTCTAGCTCATCAATGCCAAGTACATGGCCCTGCAAGTATCGGTGCAGACACTTTTGTCGGTATGCAATCATTAGTATTTCGCGCCACTGTCGGTAAAAATTGTGTAATCGAACCAAAAGCTTTGGTAATGGGAGTAGATATTGAAGATGGGAGATACGTACCTGCTGGTGCTTTGATTACAACCCAAACCGCAGCCGATAATTTACCTTTGATTACCCCCAGCTATCCCCTTAAAGATTTGAATAAGGCTGTAGCGGGAGTTAATACCCAACTTTCGGCGGGATATCAAAGACAAGCAAGGAGTTCGCGTTCTCTAGCTGCTTAAAAATATAAGTCATTAGTTATTAGTCATTGGTCATTTGTCATTTGTCTTTTGTTCTGGTGTTGCTAATGACTAAGGGCAAAAGACAATGGAATATTATAACAGTGTGATGAATAATCAAGTTTCTGCAAAATCTATTACTTCTCAAGCCATTGACAGCAAAATCCTGTCGGGGAACAAATTCGATCTGCCGATGCAGGGGGAGTTATTTGATACTTTGAAACAACTGCGATTCAATGGTGAACTAGTGTTGCAAGAAGCCGAAGGCGAACACTGGACGATTTATCTTCATCTTGGTCATGTCGTATTTGCCACTGGGGGGACTCATCCAGTCAAAAGATGGCAAAGAAACCTCACAACCTACTTACCAGAGCTAGCTGTTGATTTCTCTCACGAACAATCGGAACTATCCAACATTGCTTCAGAAGATTACAATCGATGTTGGCAATACCAATTGCTGTATTCCTGGGTCAAACAGGGTAAAATTACTCGTCAACAGGCCACTAAGATTATTTGGTCAACTATAGTTGAGGTACTGTTTGATGTTACCCAACTCGGACATATTACTTATGAGCTAAAACCAGGTCAGTCTTCTGCTCAAGGAATAGTTTTGATTGATGGGAGTCGCATAGTAGCAGAAGTCAAACGACAGTGGTTATCTTGGCAAGCAGCCAAAGCAACGGATCATAACCCTAATCTTGCCCCCATAATCAGACAACCAGAAGAACTACAACAAAACACCTCGACAACTGTATTTGAGATGCTGACCCAACTCTTAAACGGTCAACAAACTTTGCGGGATTTAGCTTTGGAGATGAACCGAAACGCTCTCTCAGTTACTAATTCTCTATTACCTTATTTGCAGTCGGGGCTAGTGGAGTTGATTAACATTCCCGATTTACCAGAGCCAGTCTTAAGCACATCTGCTGATACTTGCATCCAGTCACCTTTAATTGCCTGTGTGGATGATAGTCCTTTAATTTGTAGCTCTTTAGAAAAATTTATGACTGGTGCAGGGTATCGATTTGTGGGAATTAACGATCCTTTAAAAGCTTTTAGCATTTTGCTGGCACTCAAACCAGATTTGATTTTTTTAGATTTAATGATGCCTAATATCAACGGTTATGAACTTTGTGACAAATTACGTCGCATTTCAGTTTTCCGCAACACGCCAATTATTATCCTGACGGGAAATGATGGGGTCATAGATCGAGTCAAAACCAAATTGGTTGGAGCTTCTGATTTTTTAAGCAAAGTCAATGTTGATCGCCAGATAGTGGAAAAGACGATGAACAAACATTTGCGACACTGCACTCTCAGTCAGCTTGCTTTGAGTAACTCTTCTGAAATTAGTCACAAAACCTCTCAAAAAATTGCTTAAAAGAAGTCTCGCTATCTTCTACCGCTTCCTTTAACCCCCATACTTCCCCATCTCCTGAATTTGTTTCACTAAATTGGATAATCATGAACAATTCCACTGTCTTTGTCTTGTTTCGCGAATTACAGAAACAACTCGAATCAATTGAAATTAATAGTCTTGTTATAGCTCGCTTGCTTTGTAAAATTATTCCTAATAACTGTCCCTTTGAGCGCAAGATTCAATTTGGCAACCACACCATCATTTCTATTCCTCCTCTTTGTAAGCTAAATCCGTTTTACGATCAACTGATTGCACTACGCTTTAAGTCTTCAGTCTATCTGATGGAAAAATGTCATTAAGATTTAACTCTTTAATTGCTAGTTAATATTGTTAATTATTTATCGGTGAAAAAAAGCTCATGAATACCGTCCTGGTTGTTGAAGATTGTCTGGTAGATCGTAAAGCGATCGAGTTTAGTCTAAAACAAAATGGTTTTGAGGTGCTAACGGCTCAAAATGGAGAAGAAGCTATCCAGAAACTTCGCAACTACCAACCCGACGTAATTATACTCGATATTTTATTGCCTGGTTACAGTGGCTTTGAAATCTGTCGTCAATTTAAAACTGACCCCAAGACTAAAAAAATTCCGATTGTTTTTTGTTCTAGCAAAGCAACTGAACTCGATAAATTCTGGGGATTAAAGCAAGGTGCAGATGCTTACCTAACCAAGCCAATTGTTTCTCAAGAAATCATTCCTATTATCAACCAAGTGATTAACCGCCAAACTTTTGCTGGGGAGGCATAATGATATCTACAAAAAATTCAGCTGAATCTCAGGTAAAAGCGCAATTTTTACAGCTACATCTAGCTTCAGGAACGATCGCTTTACTCCCAACTGAAAAAGTCAGCAAAATTACTAGGCAGTCGGCAGTTCAAAAAAATCTCGAACTTATACCTACTCAAGTATTGACCATTAGCGCAGATCGAGTTGTCTCTATGCCTCACATGGCTTCTTGGGTCATGGGAGCTTACAACTATCGCGGTAAAATTATGTGGCTTGTTGATTTAGGTTATTTAATGGGGCTAGTCCCCATATCAAGACAAGCTCGTTCTCTTACTGACTATACAACTGTGATGGTACACATAAGTTCTGATGAATCTTCTAATCAGTTGGTGGGATTGGTGGTTAATCGAGTAAATAGCATCGAGCGATGTAATTTGAGTTCAATTATAACTTCATCTGCTGAGCCTAATACTGAATTTGACAAGTTTTTTCAAGGGTATTGGGAAAAATGCGCCACTGAAATTTTGCCTGTTTTAGACCTCGAGCTTATTGGACAGAAGATTTTTGATTATTAAATTGGTTGGTCATTAGTTATTAGTCGCTAAATAAAAGACGAAAGAAAAGCCATAAAGAACAAAGTATTACTGATACATTCACTTAAGATATATTTTATTCCGATGATTACTAACTTATTGATTTCCAATTCGTCTGACACCGAAAATCAAACTACCTCACCCCAGCTTGTTGCTGATGCAATGGATTCTATCTCTCCACCAAAATCTTCTTTAAAATCTCGTATATTATCTTATTGGAAAAAATTAAGCTTGCAAAACAAGGCAACAACTATTGCTATTGCTATCGGTGTAGTTCCTATTACTGTAGTGGGAGGTATTGCTCATTATGTAGCCAGTAAATCTTTGATGCACCAAATTGTTGTCGAGCAAGAAAGTCGCACTTTTGAGATTAAACAAAAAGTCAGTCTTTTTACTAATCAATTAATTGACGATTCTAAGACAATTGCTAATTCTCCTCTGTTAAACGATCCTCAACTAAATCAAGCTACTTCTCTCGAACAGAAAGTTGCACTTTTAAATACTCATATTGATGCACATCCGCAAGACTACGATGGGATTGCCGTTTTCGATCCCGAGGGAAATCTACTCTTTCAATCAAAATCAACTCAACCTTTAGACCCGAAAGAAAATTTTGGCGATCGCGAATATTTTCAACGAGCCATTTCTACCCAAGCCACTGCGGTTAATAATCCCAGTTTGGCATCTTATCCAGGAGGTCACAATAGTCTCGTAGTAGCTACGCCCATTAAAGAAAAAGGAACTGGTCTGGTACTAGGTTTGGTTAGGGTGCGGGTGCCTTTGGCTAATTGGCAAAAGGTTGTTCAAGGCTCTCAACTTGAAGGCTCAGAATATATCCTCATCGATTCTCAAGGAAAAATTTTTGCAGCTAACGAATCAGAAGTGATTGGTCAGGGTGCGGGAGTTGATTTTGCTCGATTACCTCAGCTACAGGAGAAAATGCAGATTGACATTGGCAATGGTATTGACCCTGCAAATTTGCTGAAAACTAACGTTATGCTCGATAAAAACGATCGGGAAAAAGTTGTAGTCAGCCTAGGCTCAATTAACGATGTTGAGGGGGTTTTAGCACCAGGTTGGCAGGTTGCTCTATCTCGCCCTGTAGATCGAGCTTTTGCTCCTTTAATACGATTGCGCTGGATTCTGCTATTGGGTACGAGTACCGCAGCTTTGTTGGTTGGCAGTTTAGCTGCTCTTTTAGCTCGTCGGGCTACATTGCCCATCTTAGAAGCAGCAGAAACAGTTCAAAAAATTGGTCAAGGGGATTGGAACGCTAGGCTGGAGGTTCAAGGTTCCGATGAGCTAGCAATGCTGGGAACTGACATCAATAAGATGGCAAAACAATTAAAATCATTTGTTTTCCAAAAAGCTAGAGAAACAAAACGTTCTCAACTCCTCAAAGATTTAACCCTCAAGCTTGCTTCTGCGGTGGATTCAGAAGCAGTTTTTCAAGTTGCAGTGGAAGAAATCATTTCCATTTTGAAAGTGGATCGGGCGATTATTTACTATCAAGATCAAGATGCAGATGAACCTGGTAAAGTTGTTGCTGAAGCGGTCAAAAGCGATGGCATATCACGGTTACAAACTACAGCAACTCAACTAGAGTACCTGCACGAATATTTGGCTAATGATCGCTCAGATCGAGTACGAGTGGTCAACAATATTTATCAAGCCAAGCTCCAATTACCTCATATCAGACAATTAGAAGCTTTGAACGTTAAATCAGAGTTATCTACCCCTTTATTCTTCAATCAAAAGTTTCAAGGATTTTTTGTGGTCCAACAGTGCGATCGCTTGCGAGCCTGGCAACAGGGGGAAATCGACTTTTTTAGTCAACTTGCTTCCCAAATAATGTTAGCCAAAGAGCGAACCGATCTTTTACTAGAACAAAAAACTGCCAAGGAACAATTACAAAAACGGGCAATCGAATTGTTAATGGAGATCGAACCCATTAGTAAAGGAGACTTAACCATTCGTGCGACGGTAGCTGACGGAGAAATTGGTACATTTGCCGATTCGTACAATTCTACAGTGGAAAATCTACGTCAAATTGTCACTCAGGTACAAAAATCAGTGACTCAAATGACTACCACTACTAACAAAAATGGAAAAATTGCTCAATCTCTTTCAGAAAGAGCAACCCAGCAATCAGAGGCCATAGCTTCTGCTCTCCAACAAATTCAGGCGATGACAGAATCAATTCAATCCGTTGCTCTTCACGCCAAACAGGTAGAAACCTCTTTCCAAGATGTATCGGATACTGTAGCTGTCGGTAATGTAGGTATGGAGCGCACAGTAGACGGCATTTTTGCCATCCGCGAAACTGTTGCCGAAACAGGGAAAAAGGTCAAACGATTGGGAGAATCTTCGCAAAAGATTTCTAAGGTAGTGAACCTAATTAATAGCTTTGCCGACCGTACTAATCTATTAGCCTTAAATGCTTCTTTAGAAGCTAATCGTGCTGGTCAAGAAGGACAAAACTTTGCCGTGGTAGCCGACGAAGTGCAAACTTTGGCACAGCAGTCAGCAGAAGCTACTATCGAAATCGAAAAGCTAGTAGCTAGTATTCAACTCGATACTAAAGAGGTAGCAACAGCGATGGAACAAGGAACAGAACGGGTAGTAGCTGGCACCAAATTAGTTGATGAAACTCGTCAAAAGCTGAATCAAATTGCTGCTTCTAGTACTCAATTAGGCGATCGCCTAAAGCTAATTACGGTGGGAACTGTTCAGCAATCTCAAGTCAGTCAGGAGATTAGTGAAACCATAGCAGAAGTAGCAATTATGGCAACTACAACTTCCGCAGCATCGGTAGAAGTATCAGCCTCAACCCAAGAGTTACAGGACATCAACGATGAACTACAAACCAGTATCAATCGATTCAAAGTTTAATTCTTTCTTATGTCTTTTTTCCTCGATCGTTTGTCGTTTGTCTTTGATTGACGACTAATAATCAATAACCAATAATCAATAACCAATAATTATAATTAATTTGAAAAGATGAATACAGAAACCAGACAAGCAGAACAATTCCATGCCAACTTTCAAAGATTAGATCGCAATATCGATCGCCTGCAACGCAAAAATATGGATCGGCGTAATTTTTGTTTAATAATTTTACTACAGCTATCAATGGCATCAGTTTTTCTTGATTTTTACTTTGTTCATTGAGCCACAATAAGACGTCAGAAGTCAGAAGGTAATAGTTTATTAATCATTTGATTACTGTCTTGTAACTTGCTACTTGCTGCTTAAAATCCCTCCCTTGCTTCCCCAACTTCCCTTAAAGATTACAAAACTATGATGGACTCAGAAGAAAGAGAACGTACTTATCAATTTTTTCTGGAAGAAGTTTCGGAATTACTACAGGTACTAGAAACGGGTTTGCTGACTATCCAAGAAGATTGCAATCCTGCCAAAATTCACGATTTAATGCGTGCTGCTCATTCTCTTAAAGGAGGTGCTGCTACTGTCGGACTAAATTCGATTGAAACTATTGCCCATCGCTTAGAAACTATTTTCAAAGCTTTGTATGTAGAAACTGAAATCGATACAGAGCTAGAAACATTATTACTTGAGGCTTATGATTGTTTGCGATCGCCATTAGAGCAACTGATTACCACTGGAAGTTTTGATTCTGAAACGGCTCTAGTTGTGGCTGAATCAACTTTGACTAGAATTGAAACCAGATTGGGTGATGCTTTGCAAGAAACAGATCACTATCTTCCTAGCTCTAGCGATCTGGGAGTCGATCTAGTAGAAAGTCTCTTTGAAGTGGATGTTACCCAAGGAATCGAACATCTCACCGAGATCGTTGCCCATCCTCAAGACTATAATTTAGCTACAGAATTACGCTCTCAAGCTGAGGTTTTTCTAGCTTTTGCCGAAATGCTAAATTTGCCTGGTTTTGGAGAGATTGCAACTGAGACAATTGCTGCTCTTGATGCTAGTCCTGAAGCAGCTAAGACCATAGCTAATCTGGCTTTAGAGGATTTTCTGGCTGCTAGAGAGCAAGTTTTAGCAGGCGATCGCAATTCTGGGGGTAATCCTTCCTCGGCTTTGCTTGCCTTTTCTCAAAAACCTCAATTAAAAGTAGTTGAAAATTCTACTACTACTTCTTTAGCAATTATCGAACCAGAACAACCGAAGATTGCTGCGGAGACTAACTCTTCTAGTTTGGTATTAGTTCCCTCGAATTCTTCTTTAATACCCTTTGAAGCTTCTGCTGAGCCATCAGAACCAGAAAAAGAAACAATCGATCCTCCTACCAAACCAAAACCCACTGCCAATCTCAAAATCCGAGTTGATTCGCAACGCTTAGAAAAAATCAATAATTTTGTCGGCGAATTAGTAATTAATCGTAATAGCCAAATTTTACAACAGGAACAATTAACAACAATTTTAAATAAACTTCAAAATCGCTTAGAACAATTCCAACGCTTAACCCCCCAATTTCAGGAAAGTTCGGAGCGAATATCTCTAGCACCAAACCACAATAACCAGAATAATATTATATCTTCAGGAGATTTTGATGCCCTAGAAATGGAGCGCTATGGACAAGTATATTCCTTGACTCAAGAGTTGGTAGAGGAAACCATGCAGTTTGAGGAGGCAATAGACGATCTTGTTCTCTTAAAAAGACAGTCTGACGACACCATCAAACAACAGCAAAAAACTTTGTCTCAATTGCGAACAGAATTGATGTGGGCGCGGATGCTACCTTTAAAACAAGTGCTTGCTTCTTTTCCCAGAACATTACGAGACTTGTCAGTTAAGTACCAAAAACCAGTCAAGTTGAATATGATTGGGACAGAAGTTTTAGTCGATAAAGGCATTTTAGCAAAACTCCACGATCCCTTATTACATTTGATTCGTAATGCTTTCGATCACGGTATTGAGGCACCAAGTCTCAGGTTTCAACAAGGAAAACCAGAATTAGGTCAAATTGATATCGATGCCTATCATCAAGGTAATCAAACCTTAATTGAAATCAAAGATGATGGTGGAGGTTTAGATTTAGAGAAAATTGCTCGTAAGGCAATTGAACGAGGTTGGTTATCAGTCACACAATTGGCAACAATTAATCAAGAGGAACTACTAGACTTAATTTTCAAAACAGGATTTTCTACAGCAGAGCAAATTAGCGAACTTTCTGGTAGAGGTGTCGGACTGGATGTAGTTCGCTCTCAATTGGAAGAAATTAAAGGAGAAGTGACTGTCAAGTCAATTCCAGGCAAAGGAACAACCTTTACTTTGAGCTTACCTTTAACCCAAACCATCGCCTCTATGTTGGTTTGTCGCGTAGATTCCTCAGCTATTGCGATCCCTGCTACTAATGTTCGAGAAGTTATCTTACCCCAAGCAGAACAGATTATCCGTTCAGGAAACCAACGAATGTTATCCTGGCGAGAACAACTATTGCCAGTTTATCGACTGGGGGATTTGTTAGAATATAGATATCCTGCCTTCGTTGGCTCTCGAAATCAAGCACTTAAGAATATAGCGAGTTCTCAACAAGAAACTTTACCCCTATTAGTAATTAGTCAAGGAAAACAAGATTTTATTCTCGAAATTGAAGGCTTGAGTCAAGAACAAGAACTGGTAATCAAACCTTGGACTGGCAAAATGAAGACTCCCAATTATATTTACGGCTGTGCCGTTTTGGGAGATGGCGGTTTGATTCCTGCAGTTGCACCTACCGCTTTGTTAGCTTATGTCAGAGAGCAAAATTCCTCTAATCAAAACCATCAGAAAGATTCAACTACTCAGGCTGCTTCTGAGGAGAAACGTTTAGTCCCCACCGCTTTAGCTGTTGATGATTCGGCAATGATGCGACGAATTTTAACTCATACCCTAGAAAAAATTGGTTATCGAGTTTTAACTGCCAAAGATGGTTGGGAAGCACTGGAACTCCTCAACCAAAGTCCTCAAATACAGCTCATTATCAGCGATCTTGAAATGCCCAAGCTTAACGGTTTAGAGTTACTCCATCGGTTGCGCCAGAATTCGCGACTCGCCCAAATTCCCGTTGTTCTGCTAACCTCTCGCAGCAGTGCCAAACATCGCGCTTTAGCAATGACTTTAGGAGCCAATGCCTATTTAACTAAACCCTATATCGAACAGGAATTTCTTGCCGAACTCAGAAAAATTCTGGGCAATAATCAAAAACATCCTTTAGAAGTACAATGCAAATCCGCTTCCCATCAATTTTTAAGCTCCTCTATCGCCTGATTTTAATAAAAGCTTTTAGCTATTAGCTTTAAGTAATTTAATTTACATACTTACTTATCAACTCAAAATTTAGGAAATTATAATGACTATCGAACCTCTTCAATTAAGCTGTTCTTTCTGTGGCAAACCTCAAGATATGGTGAACAGACTCATTGCTAGCGACGGTGTTCGTATTTGCAATGAATGTGTGGAATCATGTAGTGAATTATTAATTAGCGATCTTGTGGAAGATGGTAGCGAAGATACCCCTCAAACTTGGTTGGATGAACCTCTACCCAAACCCAAGGAGTTAGTAAAATACTTAGACGAATACGTAATTGGTCAAGAAGACGCTAAAAAGGTGTTGTCCGTAGCTGTTTACAATCACTACAAACGTCTTAGTCATAAAGCTAAAGCTGCCAACAACAATTCTTCAGGTACAGATAATGCTATTGAGTTACAAAAATCGAATATTTTGTTAATAGGTTCTACTGGTTCGGGTAAAACCTTACTAGCTCAAACTTTAGCTAAAATTCTGAATGTTCCTTTTGCGATCGCTGATGCCACGACCCTTACAGAATCGGGTTATGTTGGCGAGGACGTTGAAGGTATTCTCTTGCGTCTTTTGCAAGCAACAGAAATGGATATCTCCGAAGCAGAACGAGGAATTATTTACATTGACGAAATCGATAAAATTACTTGTAAAAGCGAAAATCCTTCCATTAGTCGCGATGTTTCTGGCGAAGGAGTACAGCAAGCTTTATTAAAAATTATTGAAGGAACTGTTGCTCACGTACCGCCTCAAGGTGGGAGAAAACATCCCAATCAAGAATGTCTTCCGATAGACACTAGCAACATTCTTTTTATCTGCGGTGGTGCTTTTGTGGGTTTAGAAAAAATGATCTCTCGCCGTAACAACCAAAACCAAAAAACTATGGGGTTTACATCTGCGAAAACGATAGATTTAACTTCTCAAGCAAAAGATAATCTCTTGAAGGATCTCGAACCAGAGGACATTGTAAAATTTGGCGTCATTCCTGAATTAGTTGGACGACTCCCGATCATCACCACTTTAAAACCTTTAACAGAAGAAGCATTACTTGCCATATTAACCGAGCCTCGTAATGCCTTGGTCAAACAGTATCAGGAGCTAATGCAGATGGATAACGTGCAGTTAGAATTTGAACCTGAAGCTCTATTGTTGATCGCTCAAGAAGCTTATCGACGCAAAACTGGAGCTAGAGCATTACGAGGAATTATGGAAGATTTAATGTTGGATATCATGTATGAATTACCATCACGACAAGATATTCATCATTGCTTAATTAATAAAGAAATGGTGAATCAGCATTCCACTGCCGAGTTACTTTTTTATCCGACCTCCCCATTGTTGCAAAAAAATGTAGGATAAGCAGACATGAAGCCTCTACTACTATGCTAATAATTTGCTAAATTGCTAGGTGTTACTGAATGCATTAATTTGAATTTAATGATGGATCGATAAGAATAAATTGGTAGGGGTTTGGCGATGCTAAATCTCTACAATAACTTTTGCCACCATTACCTAATCAGCAACGCCAATTGTTATTAGATTATCAGTGATGAATCAGTTCCAGGTGGAATATCCTAAAAATATCAAGAGTCTTTTATCTTGCGAGCGGGAAGACCTTCACTCTAAGTGAAGGGATGAAAGCGAGCGCGATATCCTGTCGGGTAAAATTGGCAATTTTGAAACAGAATCTTCATGCAGTAAAAGCTGAAATTGTTGTCTAGTAAAGCTTGTAGGTTGCCAGAAAAGAAGAGATTAGTCGCAGTTCGCGAACTCTCCTACACAGTGAAACTGGAAACGCTAGAACTGCTAACTCTAATGAGTTAATCAATCCTTGAAAAGTGAATAACGTAGCTTTTTGCAAATAAAGCATGAGGGTTGTAACCAAATAAAATATAGTTCTTCGGACGGAGGAACTGAAGCCTCGGTACAGCTTGAGCTGTACGCCAGTACAGGGCATTTCATAGAGATAGCCAAACCTGGGGATAGGACGTAAGAGTCGTGAGAATAGGCTTAATGCCAAAGGTAAAAGCGACCAACCTAAGCGAAAGAGGAAGCCCTCGGCTATGCCGACGGGTACGTCACGCTCAGTTCCCAATGACAAACCACCACCAATTATTTTTGAAAATAGGTATTCCCTTAAGACAAACTGCAATTAACGTAAAGTGGCAAACTGAGACGGAAAAACAACGATACCAATTCGTTAAAAGCGGCTCTATTTCTGTCGTTTCTCCAGACTTACCTCACGCAACCTGGATCGAACAACCAGCAGAACAACTAATTATCAGTTTGAGTCCTGAATCAATTGCTCAGGTAATTGATGATTTAAATTTTAAGCCAGCAAGAATAATACCGCAGTGGACGGCTGAAGATAGATTTATCGAGCAACTTGGGCTGCTGCTGACGGAGTATCGGCAGGTATCTTCGCTCATCAATCCTTAATTGTCAGCAAAAATCCCTATTAAAACTAATAGAGATCTATACTAGGTCGAGGATTATTTTTTATTCCAGATTTAAATAGCCAATAATTAAGTGGTTAATCGCCTAAACCTGAAGATTTTGGTGACTCTGAATTCTAAAAACTTTTATAGCTAGAGAGATTAAAAGTGTTGCCATATAAGAGGTTAGAGATAACCAAAGCAGGTGGTTACTTTGAAAATACCAAGCAAGTCCTGCAACAGGAACAAATCCCAGTATTAGAGCTACTAAAGCAGAATTGCGTAGTTTCGCACTTTCTTTTAAGCCGATTACATATCCTTCTAACATGAAAGCAATAGCACCACAGGTCAGAAGTGGCAACAACCAAGCTGTATATAAGATCGCAGATTGGCTGAGATAATCGTGATTAGTAAGCCAGCCGAGAAGTGTGTGCGGAAACAAAATCGGCATTGCTGCAAAGGTAGATGCGATCGCTAAACTGGTAACAATAGAGACATTTAACAAGGGTATCATCTGTTCTGTTTCACCTTTGCCCTTAAAATTACCGATTAGGGTTTGGGTAGTCAGACCGACACCATTAACCGTAAATTGACTCAACAGTACAATTTGCAGTAACAATCCGTTGGCAGCAATCACCTCAGTCCCCATGCCCGCACTCAAGTTGGTAAAAATAGAATAGGCAGTAATCATCGCCAAATAGCGAATCAAAATGTTGCCTTTAAGAATTACTGTCGATTTAGTGCTTGCCAATCAAACAACTCTTTGAAAGCTGCGGGTAATATTTGCCAATCAATACTCACAGCCACTCCAATCAAAGCAATGAACAGTGCTAGATACTGACTTAATGCCGTTGCCAAACCTGCTCCTGAACTTGACCAGTTCCATTGATTAATCATTAGATAGTCTAAGATTACATTAGAACCATTACCGACTAAAGAAATTATTAGCACCAAAGCCTTATTTTCTCGTCCCAGAAACCAACCGATTAAGACAAAGTTCAGTAAAACCGCAGGTGCGCCCCAGATACGAGCGTTAAAATAATCAATCCCAAAGTTTTCAATAGCTGGCTCTCCAGATAGAATGGCAAAACCTAACTTTTGGATCGGATATTGTAAAATTAGAATAATAACAGCGATCGCCAAAGCTACTAAACCACTTCTCAGAAGTGCTAACGCAATTCCTTTATGGTTATTTTCTCCTACTGCTTGAGCAGTTAAGGCATTGGTGCCGTTGCGGAAAAATTTTAAGATTCGATAGAGATAGTCAAATAAGATACTCCCCAGAACTACTCCTGCTAAATAGCGGATATCTTCTAAATGCCCTAAGAAGGCAGTATCGCAGATTCCTGCTAACGGCACCATCATATTAGAGAAAATACTAACAATTGCCAGTTGAGAAAATCGAGGTAAGAAGCTATGATAGCGAGCTGGAAGAGAACGAAATAAAATTGATGGATTCATACATAAAAAAACTGAGGTTTAATTGGTCATTGGTGATTGGTTATTTGTCACTGGTTTTTAGTCATAGGCATCAGGAGCAAATATAATCAAGGCGACTGACATTGGAAGAAGAGCAAACATCAGAGCAAATACAAATAACATGATACTTTCCTGGAACTAGATTCATTAAAATTGGTAAAAACTTTTTGGAATTAAGACAAGTAAAAACTCTTACTTTGCATCTTAAATTAATGATGGGTAAAATCTTGGAAATTTCATCCTAGTCTTGAACCTATCATTTTCTGGGGAATAGATAGATCCCTATGCAGTCTTTTTAGGCGATCTGGGAAGATTGATAATTTTTGTAGAATCAGGTGCATTTTGAATTAAGTCTTCAACATTGCCCTCAATGGCTGTGCAGATAAAATCTAAAGGTAAATCATTGGGATCGTGACCAAAAGGTTCTTCAATTTCTGCTCCTACTTCGTCAATTGAGAGATAGATAAAGCTGATAAATCCTGAGACTAAACCAGTTGCCCAGCCCAATCCTGCAACTAATCCTAAAGGCGACACCACGAAATAAGCAATTAGCAGTGTTTTTAAAGCAATCGTATATACTAAAGGAACTGGCGTTTTTAAAATACGTTCGCAGCCTCCTAAAATATCCACCATTTCATCTAAAGAATTTTGCAAGTCGGTTAACTGAAACACATTTAATTTTTCGTTTCTGTAGCAACGCTGTAAATAATCGCCAATCCAAAGAGCCAACTCCAAAGGTACGTGATTAGCGTGTTGCAGTCGGCGATACTGAGCGGGTGATACCAAAGATTCGACTTCAGAGTTTACTTGCTCTCGGCGTAAATGCATCTTCATTGCGGTAGAAAAAGCTGGAACTAAACGTATTGATGCTTCTTTTTCCCGACGGTCTTCAAGATTTTCTTCTTGAATGTAAATCCAAATACCTCTGCTTAAGTTACGAACTACATTAACCATTGCGCCCCAAAGCTTACGACCTTCCCAAAAGCGATCGTGGGCGGTATTGGTTCTAAATGCCAGTAACAAACCCAAAGCCACATTTAAACCCACAATCGAATCGGAAATTGACTTATTTCCCACGATAAAGTCTAAAAACCCCCAATGGTTGAGTAAAGCAACTAGAAATCCATATCCAGCACACAAACTAGCCCAAGGAAGGACACTAGGAATTACTGTTCCTGCTAGTCGTGAGATAACTTGTAATCCGTGCAGATGCTCGCCACTATAAATCTTAAATTTTTCGCGAAATCTTCTATAAGTAGCCGATTTTTGGCGATTGATTTGATCCTTTTGGGAAAATCGCAAAACCTTATTTTTTGACGTTTTCTGCTTTTGATAATTATTATTACTTGGTGTATTCATTGCTAAATCTCCAATAATTAGATTTGATTGTTCTGAGCAAGCTGAATCCTTCTCGAAAACGAACTCGCTATAATCTGCTAAATTGTCTAACCCCAAAAGGTTCAGTATAATTTCTGCAATCAACCAAAAAGCTATTCTGGAGATTAATTTTTTCCACTTAACTCCCATTGATTTAGTTGTTAGCGATTAGTCATTCATCATTAGCCATGAAAATTATGACTAGCTCATAGATAGAAAGAAGCGAGAATCAAACATCGATTGAAAAACCTGAATAAAAGCTCCGCGATCGAGAATTTTTAATTTTTTAATCTTTTGAAGTGTGTTCCTGAATCGTGATTTTTTGAGGGTGCAGGTTTCTCGGCGCGGAGACTTTAATTTTTAACTTTGGCAACAGGTGTGGATTATTCATTCATTTCTTTCAAAGTAGCTACGGTAGAAGCAGACATCTGACTTAGATATCTAAAAATCCAATATTTCATCATTGTGTCCATAACTACGGGAACTGTGGCAATAAACAGAGAGATACCACTATGATTGGCTGCTACTCCTAAATGATTTGCCATACTTTCTAAAAGAACTTCCCAACCATGAGGGGAGTGAAAGCCGACAAACATATCTGTAAACAAGATGATCGCAAAGGCTTTGGCACTGTCGCTCAAACCATAAATAATATTATCAATAAAAGTCTTAAGAACATTAATATCTCGCCTTCTCAGAAGAAGTACCATCGCAAAAACTATTAAACCGACAAAATCAGCAAATACATTACTAATGGCGTTAGTGTTTTTCTGGTGATAGACTTCGGCTATTTCGTTAGCTTTTTCTTGAACTTTCTCTTCTCTGACCTCTGGAGCTATGGGGGGTACACCTTTGAACATATGCTCCATTTTGAGCTCTTCTTCATAGCTGTTGAGTTCTAGCAACGCTTCTTCTCTCCATTCGGAGTTTAATTCGTCTAGAGATACCACAGCTTCTGCACCACCACGATACTGTTCTACTATAGGTGCAATTACAAAATATTTAGATACTTGCTGAGTTAAAATCGGTGCCACAATCAGTAAAGCCAATAACCTTACACCTACCATGGTTACGGCTCTAGAACGACGAAATTCGTTGACGACCTCTTGTTCTGAGTCAGGATTAAGGTCGCTTTTGATTTTGTTAAAAGCTTTGCCTACTGAGCCTGGTGAAAACATTCCCCCAGAACCCAAGAGCGCATCGGCTGGATTAACCTTATTACCTTGTTGTCGACCGCGAGAATTAGCTTTAGGTTTGCGTTCTTTAGATTTGGCACTCGGTTCTATGCTGGATGGTACATCCACAATATTCGTGTTTGATAACGCGGAATTTGTGGAATTAATTTCTGGTTGAGGAGGCATTGCCATTAAGCCAGATGCTTGATTTGCTTCGAGGCTATAGTTGGCTAAGATACCTTCAACAAAAATTAGCTTTTCTAGGTGATTGGAACCGAGTTTACCAGAGGCAGAACTACTGGCGTTGAATTCTTCAATTCTACTTTGCAAAATTTCAAGGTTTTCACGAACTTCTGCCTGTAGGCGCTCGTTTTGCAGTGATTCAATCGGGATTTTGTAACCGCTAAAATAATGATTTTCAATGGTTTTAATTTTTGAGGCAGCTTCATAGGCTTCTTTTAGCGATTGCTCTGGATTACCAAAAAACTGATTTTTAATTTGGCTTAAAGAGGATTTACGTTGGGGAAAGAAAGATGGCATAACTTTTTATCCGAGTTAAATTCAATTAAAATTAAATGTAGCGAAATTGTTGGGAGCTATTGCGCTTTAGGCTGCCGTATAGTTTTTGACAACTATATTATTTTGATTGGGCGTAGTTTGAGCGCGAGATTCGGCAAGGTTTCCTCGCTTTGAAGAGTCGCGCTGTTCGATATTTCCTCGAAATGCTGACTGCCCAGTGATTTCACGCTTCTTACCAACAACATATAGATGCTTGCCATTAAATAATGTTTTGCGATTGGCTTGAGCCTGTCTTCTATGGATTACGGAATTTACCGAAGGCAAACTGTTAGCTGTAATCTGATTGGTAATAATCGCACCAGCAGCAATATGTCTACCGTTAGCAATCTTGGTTTTTGTCGATCTAGTTCGATAACCCATTGAAGAAAGTTTTTTATTGGTTGTAGCGGTAGATTTTAATGAAGAATAAGTCATAACCAAATGTTCCTCTAGACTGAATAATAAAAATTAGCGATCGATGCGTTGGGTGTTGATGTCACTTTCAGATTAAACCCATCAAAGTAACGAACTCGGAACAAAAAAGTAACAAACTGGAAACAATATCAACTATTAGCTCCGCGAGAGAACAATTTCCCAGTTTTTTGGTGGGATCGAAACCAGCGTGACAACTTAATAGTTCAGACATAAAATCTTGATAAAAGCTTTATGCTACAAGCGATCTAAGAATTGTATTCTATAAGGAGTTAAATTGCTCCTTTGTTCAAAAGGTTGTACTTAACACTCATCTCAGAGTAATTGATTCATAGGTAGCGTAACTACGCCTCAGAGCTAGGAGAAACCTAAAAATAATCAATAAAAATCCTCTTATAGCTAATATTGCAAAAAATTAGTTTTTTCATAGGATTGTGTATTTGTTTATAAGAATTGTGTGTTTATTTATTTTTGTCTTTACATTTCTCGTTGTTTTGTGTTTTTCTCGTTTTCTTTACAATTAAGTCATAATTTAAAAACCATGAATCTAAAAATTACTTTCGTATTTGCTTTAACCAAATATCTTCCACGAGCAACGTAATAACTTAATTGAAGCTTTGGTGTAGGGCAAAATCAGCTCTTTGATTCCAGTTTTATTTTGAATAAAGCGTAAGGATTTATTTGTGTTTTTTTGCTCTAATCTGGTAGGTTGAATTTTGTTTTCCGCTTACTATAAGCAATAAAGCGATGCGAATCTAAAGTATGGTTGTGAGTGAGTAGTAGATACAGCATTAAAATTGTAGTTTTTGTTCAAACTTGAAAGATGAAACTTTTATTAGTTGAAGACGATAGAGAAATTAGTGAACTACTTACAGAAGTTCTAATTAGAGAACAATATCTAGTCGATCTAGCCACTGACGGTGAGGAGGGTTGGGATTTTATCAAAGCCTGTGATTATGATTTATTATTGCTCGATGTCATGTTACCCAAGCTTAATGGTGTCGAGCTTTGTCGCCGATTGAGAGCCAAAGAATATCCCGCACCAATTATGATGCTAACTGCCTTGGATTCCAGCGAATCTCAGATCCAGGGACTTGATGCAGGAGCAGATGACTATGTAATCAAACCTTATAAATTGGGAGAGTTGTTAGCGAGAATTCGTGCTTTACTGCGCCGAAAGACTGTTTCAGTATCTCCCGTTTTACGGTGGGGAGACTTGTCTTTTGACACCAATATCTGTAAAGCCTCATATAATAATCAAGCCTTAAAGCTTACTCCTAAAGAGTACCAGTTGCTAGAACTTTTTTTGCGTAATGGAAATAACTTATTGAGTCGCAGCAAAATTTTAGATAATCTCTGGTCTTTTGAAGAGCCACCCGACGAAAATACAGTCAAAGCCCACATGAGACGTTTAAGAAAAAAACTTTCAAAGGCTGGGGCTACGGATGACTTTATTGAAACGGTTTATGGATTAGGTTATCGTCTCAAACAACAAATTTAATATGGATTTTCCTGGATTACGCCAACGTTTAATGTTGGCTTACCTAACGGTGATGGCAGCTATTGTAAGCGTTTCTGCCATTTCACTTTATGTCTTCTTCAATCGCAGTATGCGCGAACAGTTAGACCAAGAACTAATTATGTTGGCGAAAACTGCTGCTCCTAGTCTTAATATTATTCAGGAAAAAGGGATGCAAGATTTAGACAACGAACTAGCTTGGCAAGAACTTTTTTCTCGTAAAAAACAAAGTTTAGAGTGGTTTGGAGTTAACGGTCAAACTATAGCCAAAGTAGGAAAATTTTTCCCACAAGCACCTTTTTATGAAAAGCTTTTAGATTCTTTTTCCAATACTAATACACTATTATTTCAAAATGAAGATAATATTCGCAGTGTGACTATTGCTATCTATGCTGATGAAGGTAAAGGAAATGTTTTAAAACTCAAAGGCTACATCAGAGCTAGCGAATCAACCCGCGATCTTGATGCCACTTTAAATCAACTACGATTGGGATTATGGCTTGGAGGTGGAACGGCTATCTTGCTGATTAGCATTAGCAGTGTTTACCTGACTCATCAAGCTTTTAAACCCACTCTCCGAAACTTTCAGCAGCTTAAACAGTTTGCTGCCGACGCTTCTCATGAGCTTGGTACTCCTTTAACGAGGATTAGCTTTGCCGCGGAAATTATGTTGAATTATCCAGAACAGATTTCCCAGACTTCAGCACAAAAAAAATTACAGATTATTAATAGATCTACAGAGCAAATGAAACATTTGTTGGACGATCTACTATTTTTAGCTCGAACTGATGATACTTATACTTTAAACCACTCCGAAAAATCCGATATTAGAATCGATCAACTGTTGCAACAGCTAGCAGAACCCTTGAGAACAGTTGCTCCTACTAAAAAAATTGATTTTCAATTCGATCTGAATTGTCCCTTGGTAGTCAAAGGAAATGCATCGCAATTGAATCGATTGTTTTCTAATCTGTTAGAAAACGCCTTTAAATATACAGAGAGTGGAGGCACAGTAAATCTCTCTCTGCAAAAATCTCAGAAGAATGCTATAATCTTGGTCCGAGACACAGGAATAGGAATTGCTACCGAACATTTATCCTCTATTTTTAAACGTTTTTGGCGAGACGAACGGGTTCGTAAACAAAAAAAAGAGGGTTCGGGTTTGGGTTTAGCAATCTCTAAGAATATTGTTAAAAAACACCAAGGCAAAATCAAAGTTGAAAGCCAAATTGGTCTTGGTACTTGCTTTCGTGTCTATTTACCCCTTTCTAAAAGTGAAACCGTAACCCCATTAAGGCGGTATGGGTAGTTAAAGCCAAAAAAGCCAAAAGTCAGAAATCAAAGAAATTACCAATTGCTAGAATTGACCTTCTCCTCGCTTCAACTAATTAAAAAACAACACCCTGAATTGAAAAAATCAGGACTGACGCAAAAACACTAGATATCGAGTGAACAATAATCAAACTCATTTCATAAGCAAAGAAGATTGTTTCAGTTCTTTAGTTAGATGTGAAGATCGACTATTTTGCTTTGGTTGATAAACTGTAGATTTAGTGAAATCAGATAATTTGTTCAGATAATTCCACACTAAAAGAGCATCGGGCAATATGGTTTCTCTGAATTCTAGCTTGACGACATTGACAAGACTGAATCTTAGTTAATTGTTTGAGTTCACGATGAAACTCTTTTATTTTCCAGCGATCAGAACAAGTCTTGATTAACTTCATTAACAGACCCCAGAGGTTCGCAACAATACCAGTCTATATCTATTTTTTGTCTGTATTTATGAGATTATGTTCCATGGCATAATCTATTTGGCACACGACTATCATGGTAACTTTTAATTTTACCTTTGCTGACGGCACTCCTATTGAAGTAATGTCAGCTTTTTGGGGGGCTGCTGACGCTTGGTCTGTTGAGCGCATTGATAGCGAAATTCTTGATGTTGTAACTGATGAGGCTACTGTCAATATTTATGTTGATTATGGCTCATTACCTGAAGCAGCCTTAGCTGGCTCTCGTCCAGGGATGACGAGAGTTGAATATACTGATTTTATCAATAAATTCAATTCAGACGCTAGTTCTCCTGACGATCAAAGTGCTGCTAATTATCGAGAACCAGGCAATAGTTTTGAGTATCTTAGAGAGACATATAATCCTGACACCAATACTTGGGGAGAAAGCAGTGAAATTGACTCAGCAAATAAAATTTGGCTGACTCGTGCTAATGCCAAAGCATTAAACTTAATTAACGACAATGATGGTGATTTTGATGCTAGTATCCGCGTTAATGACTCCGCTTCTTGGCATTTTGACCCTAATACAGGAGTTTCCAGCGATCGCTATGACCTTTTAACTGTTGCCAGCCACGAAATTGGTCATGTTTTAGGTTTTATTAGCGGTACTGATGCTTTCGATCTCTTGTCCCAAGAGGGCGAGATTACCGAGCAAAATTTGGATTATGTTTCACCAATGGACTTGCTGCGCTATTCCGAATATAGCTCTAGCTTAGGCGTTCCCGACTGGACTAGAGGGCAAACCTATTTCTCTCTTGATGGCGGAGATAATAATCTTGGTGATTTTTCTACAGGAAATTCTAATGATGGGTTTCAAGGTAGTCACTGGAAAGACGGTGATTCGCGGGGTATTGCAACTCCTGTACTCAAAAAGGGAGAAAGAATCGAAATTTCTGATTTAGACCTACGACTGTTAGATGGAATTGGTTGGGATCGTATACCCCAGTTACAGGTAGATGTCAGGGAAACGGTACAAACTATTGATTGGGATCGTTCTAATCCCGATTTAACTTCCCTAGAAAATTTGCTGACGGACTATTTAGATGAGCAGTTGGTAAGTCTCGCAGAAGAACGAGAGGCAATTAGAGGACTCGATCCAGAGATCGCGGGTGAAGTGGACGACTTAGAAGAAGATACCAATGATGTAGCCCAAAAGCAACGGGAAGCAATTCAGATAACTCTGGATAAAGTAGAAGAAAATCAAAACGATCCCGACCTGCGATTAGAAGCAGCCCTCAAAGGAACTTCAGATATCCAAAAATCTCTAGCCGATTTAGATAAGCTCTACAAAGATGAGTTACAAGAGTCTTTCAACGACCAAATTGAAGAATGGTTAGATGAGTCGCCAACCGAACTCAAGGAAAATCTAGACCCGCAGAATGCCACTGACTTACAGCTTGTCACTTTAGCCATAACGGTTAGCTCTGGTAATGAAAGTCAGCGAACCGAATGGAATAATAAGATTCGAGATGCTTTGGGGTTACTGTATCAAGACACTTTTAATGGTGAAAGTCCCACAGGAACACAGCTAGATGCAGCACTGGCAAAGTTGTTGAGTATTGCTGGCCCTGATGAGATAGCACGCAGAAGTTCTGGCAGTTCGAGTTGGAGTTGGTGGCAGACGGGGGATTCTCTAGATGATGAATTAGCAAAGCTTGAGAGTATTGCTGCTCCCGACGAGATGGCACGCAGAAGTTCTGGAGGTTCGAGTTGGAGTTGGTGGCAGACGGGGAAATCAAACATCGAGCCAGTAGAGGTAGATAGTCAGAGCTTGGATATTACTGGAGCAACAACTATTGATAATAGTGTTTACTCTATTCCAGAACTTGCTGGGGAAGGGTCAACAACAAATGTTGCCGAATTGAACAGTAATTTAGCTCTATATGGATCTGGTGAGGAATTTGAGAACTGGCAAGGGTCAACAAGTGAGATATTTGAGCCTGTTTTGGCAGTGGATAATGTTGAAAATATGGGGGATGTATGAGTGAGCAATGGACAATAAGCTCTTTTTAAAGAAATACCTTATATGCACATCTCATTGTTTAATTTATTCATTTGATTTGGAAGTGAATCTATTCCCCTAAATCCCCCAAAAATGGGGATTTCAAGCTTTTTTCCCGCAGTATTGGAGGGCTAGGGGGTTGATAATCGATTAGTTCGCGGGATTTACCAATCTTTGTGACGCGGTAGCTTCTGATAAAAGTAGAGTTTTTCATACCGCACACTTGAGGTTTGATCGGGAAAGTATTTCTGAATTGACAAACAAAAAACACGACTTTTCCAAGTAATATTGAACTATCTGTAACCAGATCGCAAGAAAATGCCAGTCACTATCAATTTATACCAGCAGCTTTGGCAAAGAAGCAAAATCAATACATTTTTACGTTTATCAATTCTTTTAAATTTGTCAACAGGAATAAGATCGCCCCTGACTGCTCAAATCGTACCTGATAATACTCTGCCTAATAACTCTGCCGTTACTTCAGAAGAAAATATGACTGAGATTACAGGAGGTACGACAGTTGGCGAAAATCTTTTTCATAGCTTTGAACAGTTTTCGATTCTGACAGGCAATACAGCTTTCTTTAATAATGCTGCCAATATAAATAACATTATTAGCCGAGTTACGGGGGATGGGATATCTAATATTGATGGTTTGCTTCGTGCCAACGGTACTGCTAATTTGTTTTTGCTCAATCCCAACGGCATTGTGTTGGGTGAAAACGCAGCTTTAAATATTGGTGGCTCTTTTATCGGCTCTACAGCTAATAGTATGCAGTTTGCCGACGGCAGCGAGTTTAGTGCGGTCGATCCTCAAGCACCACCTCTGTTGACGGTTAATATTCCCGTGGGTTTGCAGTATGGAACAAATGCCGGAGACATTAAAGTTACAGGTTCGGGAAATAATCTCAGTATCGATCCCCAAACTTTTGCCGTTATCCGCGAGAATCGACCCGAAGGGCTTGGAGTAAAGCTCAATCAAACTTTCGCTCTAATTGGTGGCAATATTTCTCTAGAGGGTGGCAATCTAACTGCTGAAGCAGGAAACATCGAGCTTGGCAGCGTCGGTAGTAACGAATTAGTGGGACTTACTCCTGTTGAACTTGGCTGGCAATTTAGTTATGAAGGAGTAGAGATATTTCAAGATATCAGCTTGTCTCAGGCAGCTTCAGTAGATGCTAGTGGTGATGGGGGAGGAAATATTCAGCTACAGGGACAACGCATTGCACTGAGAGATGGTTCGGCAATTCTCGCAAATACCTTGGGTAGTTCGCCTGGAGGTAACTTAACGGTAGAGGCGACGGAAACAGTAGAAATAATGGGAACTTCAGTCGATAATTCCTTTTTTAGCGGTTTGTTTGCCGATGTTTCCTCTGGAGCGACAGGTACTGGAGGTAATCTTATTATTGATACCCATCGTTTATTGGTTGCCGAAGGAGCGCAGGTGGGAGTTAATACTTTTGGTGATGGTGATGCAGGGACATTGATAGTTACCGCAACGGAAGTGGAATTGGTGGGTGACTCGCCATTAGGTGCTAGCGGTTTTTTTTCTAATGTGGAAACAGATGTTGTGGGTAATGGAGGTAATTTGACTATTGATACCGAACTGTTGCAACTCACTGATGGAGCAGAAATTGCAACTACAACCTTTGGTATTGGTGATGCAGGAGTTTTAAATATTCGTGCCAATGAAATCAAACTGATTGGAGAATCAGCCGATGGTTTCCCTAGTGGCTTATTTTCTAATGTCGAAGCAGGAGCAAAAGGGAATGGAGGTAATTTAACCATTAATAGCGATCGCTTATCAATCTCCAACGGAGCGCAGATAAACTCAATTACTCTTGGCTCAGGTAATGCTGGAAACATAACTGTTGAAGCTAATGAAGTTGATTTGGTCGGTGACTCAGCTTTTCGTGCAAGTAACTTTTCTACATCGGTTGAACCAGGAGCAACAGGTAATGGAGGTAGTTTAGCTATTGACACCAAGCTTTTGCAACTCACTGATGGAGCGCAAATCTCGGTAGGCACTTTTGGAGAGGGCAATGCAGGAGCATTATCAATTACGGCTCAGGAAATCAATATCGTTGGCAGTTCGCAATTTCGTCCTAGTGGTTTATTCTCACCTGTAGACATTGATTCCACAGGCAAAGGAGGCAATGTAACTATCGATACAGGTAGTTTATTAGTAACTGGAGGAGGGCAAATCGTAGTAAGTACTGGGGGATCGGGAGATGGGGGAGAGCTAGTTATCAACGCTACTGAATCTGTAGAACTAAGTGAGGCCTCAGAACAAGGTGCTAGTGGTTTATTTGCCAATACTATTTTTGGTACGGGGGATGGCGGTGATATCAGGCTCACTACTAATCGCTTAACCATTGAATATGGAGCAACGATTAACGCCAGTAATTTTTCTAGTCGTAACCCAGATATTCCCCCAGGACAAGGAAAAGCGGGAAACATTGAAATTAATGCTAATTCATTATTCTTAGACAGTGCTATGTCCGATGAACCTAGCAGCATTACTGTTGCGACTGCCGAAGCTGGTGGAGGAAGCATTGAGCTTGAGATTCAAGATTTCTTAATTGCTCGTAATGGTAGTCAAATTACTGCTGATACTAGAGGCAGCAGCGATGGTGGCGCGATCGCAATTATGACTAATTTTCTGGAGTTAACCAGCAACGCTCAAATTTCAGCTAACAGCATTGGCACGGGTGAAGCGAGTAACATTATCATCACCGCAAGGCAATTAGAAATCAACAACGGTCAAATTACTGCTACTTCAGAAAGTACAGGTGGCGGAGATATTTTTCTGACGAGCGATCTTTTGTCTTTAGATAATCAAAGTTTACTCAGCACTAGCGTTGCAGATAGCACAGGAGGGGGCGGAGATATTAAGATCGATACCGATTTACTGATCGCGAGGAATAACAGCGACATTCGAGCCAATGCGGTTTTTGGGGCGGGAGGTAACATTGATATTATCACTCAAGGTTTATTTTTAGAGTCTAATAGCGAAATTACTGCTTCTTCTGAGTTTGGCTTTGATGGCAACGTCAATATTGAGGTAACTGAGAATAGAAACAACATTACTGAGTTACCTGAAACTATCAGAGATCGCTCTCAAGAAATTACCACAGGCTGTGCAGCAGATCGAGATAATGTCTTTGTTTCTATCGGCAGAGGTGGCATACCCGAAGACCCCAGCCAGTACCTTGTGGGAGAAACATTTTGGACGGATTTGCGACCTTTGAACCGCCAACAACCAAGAGAAACAGACAAAAATAATCAAAGCTTGCAAACATCAGCCCCCATTGTGGAAGCTCAAAGTTGGGTTGTTAACGATCGCGGTAAAGTACAGTTAATCGCTTCTGGTGATTCCCAACCTAAATGGCAAAATACCTTTGAGTGTAAATAGTTAGTAAGACCATGAAAATTTGCGATCGCATTATCTCTAGTATCTGTTTGGTGTTGCTGACTTTTTTATTAGTAACTAGAATCTTGCCAGCAGCCCAATCTCAAACCCCTAATATCTATATCTCTTCAAATGAGATCGCCCAGGGTAACCCTCCTGAAACATTATTAAACCAAGGCAGAATTTTATACGAAGCAGGCAGATTTACCGCAGCAGCATCCGTTTGGCAACAGGCAGCCCAGGGATATGAGCAACAGCAAGACTCCATCGGTCAAGCCTGGAGTTTCAGCTATCTTTCTTTGGCACAACAAGCTTTAGGAAAATGGCAAGAGGCAACAACCGCGATCGCTGAAAGTCGCCAACTTTTAGAATCATCCCCACCAGAACCAGCTATTCTCGCTCAAGTTCTCAATATTCAAGGACATCTCCAAAGCTCTACAGGTCAAACTGAATCCGCAATACAAAGCTGGCAGCAAGCAGAAGCAGCTTATCGCAATGCAGACGACAAACAGGGAATTTGGGGCAGTCAAATCAATCAATCTCAAGCCCTACGGCGTTTGGGACTATATCACAGGGCAGAAACCATCTTGAACTCTCTTGAAAAAGAATTACAAGCTCAATCAGATTCTTCCTTTAAGGTGCAGGGTTTACAAAGTTTAGGAATAGCATTAAAGAATACAGGCAAGTTAGCGCAGTCTCAAACAGTCTTAGAACAAAGTTTAGCGATCGCGAAGCGCCTCGGCTCCGCCGAGATCGCAAATAAACTCAATCCACCACTAGACACCAGCAGTATTTTATTTAGTTTAGGCAACGCTGCTAGAGAAGCACGAAATTTAACTAAAGCTTTAGAATATTATCAGTTAGCTACTAAAATCACTAATAGCCAGCAAATAGAACTAAAAACTCAACTCAATTTATTGCGTCTCTATCTGCAACTAGAACAACCAGAACAAGCGATCGCACTAATTCCCCTAGTTGAATCTCATCTTAGTAAATTGCCTCCCAGTCGGGCATCTATTAATGCTACGGTTAATTTTGCGGAAAGCTTAGAACGGCTAGAAACCTCGATCAAAGAGCAGCAAATTAGCAGTAATTCTTATATTTCTCTAGCCGAAAGAATTTTAACCAATGCTGTCAATGAAGCTAAAACGCTAAAAGATATCCGCGCTCAAGCTCTAGTTTTAACTCAGTTGGGGAAATTACTCGCTCCACAGCAACCGAAAAAAGCTTTAACCGTTACCAACAATGCCTTACTGCTAGCCCAGCAAATTGATGCACCAGAAATTGTCGCTCGTGCTGCTTGGCAACTCGGTAAACTATATAGACAGCAAGGAGATATTCAGCAAGCCATTACTGCTTATGAACTGACTTTTGATACTCTTCAAACTCTCCGCACCGATCTAGCTTCCATTAATGCCGAAACTCAATTTTCTTTTACAGAATCTATTGAACCGATTTATCGGCAGCTAGTCTCATTATTATTAACCTCTACCAAAACTAAAAAACCAGCAAATAGGTTTAATCAAGTCAGCCAAGTCAATTTGAGAAAAGCTCGTCAAGTTATTGAAGCACTGCAACTAGCTGAATTAGACAACTTCTTCCACGAAGCCTGTTTAAAAACCCAGTCAGTGCAACTCGATGAAATTGATTCTGATGCAGCAATTATTTACCCGATTATTTTGCCAGATCGTTTAGAAGTTATTCTTTCCATACCAGGACAACCACTAAGTAACTATACAACTCATCTGGCTCAGGCAGAAGTAGAATCGGTTTTACAGCTTATGCGACAGTCTCTTAATCCTGCTTACGCTCAAGCCGAACGTTTAAAACTGTACCAACAGGCATACAATTGGTTGATTGAGCCAGCAGCTTCTCAACTAGAAAACTCTGGGATTAAAACTTTAGTGTTTGTCTTAGATGGTAGCTTACGAAATGTACCGATGTCGGCTCTTTATGACGGCAAACAGTATTTACTAGAAAAATACAGCACCGTTATTAGCCCAGGATTACAGCTATTACAACCTCAAAATTTGGCAAATTCTAACTTAATAGCGATCGCTGCTGGCTTGAGTGAAGCTAACCAAGGCTTTCAAGCTTTACCTGGAGTGGAACAAGAATTAGCCAAAATTAATACTCAGATCGAAGCCAAAATACTCTTAAATCAAAATTTTACCCAGCCTAATCTACAAAATACTTTCGATGAAAATCCTTTCTCCATATTACATCTAGCTACTCACGGTAAATTTAGCAGCAACGCTGAAGAAACTTTTGTCCTGGCTTGGAATGGCAAGATTAACGCCAGAGATTTTGACACCCTAATTCGCTCTAGAGAAACCAATCAAGCCAACCCAATTGAATTACTGGTTTTGAGTGCTTGTCAAACCGCTAAGGGCGATCCCAGAGCGATTTTAGGTTTAGCTGGTTTGGCAGTACGCTCGGGAGCAAGTAGTACTCTGGGGACTTTATGGGCAGTACGCGATCGCTCAACTACTAAACTCATGACCGAATTTTACCAACATTTAGGACAGCCTGGAGTAACTAGAGCCGAGGCTTTACGTCGCGCTCAACTGTCCCTTATTGAAGGAGAATACAATCATCCAGTATACTGGGCTGCTTTTGTTTTAGTGGGAAATTGGTCTTAAAACGGCTTAAAGCTACTTGTTGATAAGTTATGCCATTTATCACAAAGTATCTGGAGACTTAGTAGAGGCAAAGAATTCAGGAATTATCGAGTCGTGATGTCATAATCTGCAAGAGTTTGCCTATTTTTTCTTAGTAATAAATAATTTACTACTTAACATCAGTTCGAGTTAAGACAATTTAGGAGATGATTTTACGAAATAATAGTATTTTCAGCCGATACCGAACTCAGGTTACTTATCTAGCTAGTGCGCGAGAGTTGGTGTTAATAGACCGTTTTCCTGCTTCTCCTATGGCTAGCCGATAAAATGAAAGCAAGTATAAGGTATCGTAATTTATAGTTATGACACATTCTCGACACGAAATCTTTATTTAATCGGTTTTTCAGCCGTTGTAGAATACTATCTTATTGCTCTATGATTATCTTTAAAAGCTAATATCTAATGGTTACAAGCTATTGAATTAAAATTAAAATTGTGGAAGTCAAACAACAAGCTCATGAGTAACAGCTACATGATTATACCCCAGTTGTTGATCGCCTCAATCGTATCATTGGGAAACATTTTATGTTCAGATTTTTCACAAGAAGAGAAATTTCAATTACCAAGCAGAGAAATCCCTGAAAGAACTACTCCTGGTGGCTCTCGAAATGACGGACAATGTTTTTTAAACCCCGAGCAAACTATTTTAACTCCTCTAGTTCCTAGTAACAATTTTGGTCTTACTTTAGCGCAGTATCCTACTATTTTTGTCCATATTCCGACAACTTCTGCTCAACAAGCTTTTTTTAGCCTGCAAAATCGAGATGGAAATCTTCACTATCAAACAACCATTCCCTTGCCAGAGCGATCGGGAGTCATAAGTATTACTCTTCCCGAAGCAGCACAATCACTAATGGTGGATACCGATTACAAATGGTCATTGGTGTTGATTTGTGGGCAACAACTAGAGCCAGACGATCCTCAAGTTTCAGGATGGATTAAGCGAGTTAAACTTGATTCTACCTTAGCGCAGTTACCAGAATTAGATGTTTCTCATGAGTCTGTTTGCTTATTATCACAACAGGGAATTTGGTACGATCTTTTACATCAGATAGCTCAGTTAAGAAAAGCTCAACCAGAAAATCATTCTTTAGCTGGATATTGGGAAGAACTTTTGATAAAAATGGGACTAGAGAAAATCGCTAACCAACCGCTTTTTTACTAGACTTGTCTACCAAAAATTTCTCTACTTTGCCACCTATCTGTTTCCAAACCTGAATTACAGCTTCACAGCGTTCGATATCTGATTCGGCGAGAAAACATTGACAATCAAGATTCTCTGCTAGCAAGAGCAAGGCAGGATCGGGAACAAAAGCCCAAAATACTGTTTCCTGTCCTTCAGTATAGAGTTCCAAAGCATTCTGTAACAGTTCTCGTAATAGCTTTAAATCTATATCTTTATACCTACTATGAAGAGTCAAAGAAGAATTTATTTTGGATGATAAATTTCCCCAATGCCAATTATGAGTGGCGGGAAAAGCAACAGCTAGAGCGATTTTCTCTGGTAGCTGCTCCTGAAATTGCTGTGAATGGGGTTCTCCACAATAAAGAAGATGATTTCCTAACCGCCACCAACGCTCAGACTGGAGTGATTTAGAATCGTCAGAAAATCTGACATTTTCAGTTGTTTTAGCGGTAGCTATCGAAAGTTTTCTAGAGGTAGAAGAATAAAGATCGACAACTTTTGATTGCTCTGGCTGTAATAGTGGTGCAGTGGGATTGACAACAGCAGAAGATAGTAAACTACAGTTGTTTGCTTTTTCTTCTATTTCTGCTATGGTTAGCCGAGATTTTTTTGAGAGAAAAGATTGTTCAGTAGATTCTGATTCTGGCTTGGCGAGCTTACTTTTATGCTTTTGCTTAATTTCTTGGGAAACTGTATAGCTGATTCTTTTTCCAGTTTGCGCTAAAGCAATTGCCTCTTCTCTAGCCTCTTTGGGAGTTGAAGGTGCTGCTAGTGCATAAAGTGCCGAAGGCGCAAAAACGTCCAAATTTTGGACATTAGTAAATTGTTTAGCAACATTTTCAAAAGAATTAGCCGTTGATTTACCCCAATTAAATTCAGCTTCTATCCATTTTCTATATTGTCCATGTTCCAAACGCTGTTTGACTTCCATTAACCTTTGTCCGATCTCGATAACATCTTGGGCTGTTCGTTTCATTAACGAGCGAATCTCTCCAGTTTGCTGCTGCACAAAACTCATAGTTTCAGCATCTAAGCTAGAATAGTCAAAAATTCTATTGGATAAAACTTTGATAGATAAATTAGAAGACATAATGAATTTAATCAAGCTATCGAAATTATGTAAGTAATAAGGTACGTACTGAATTACCTTAATGTTTAATTAGCATAGCTGCTCAACACCTTGTTCTGCTCTATTCTTTAAGGGTAATTGGTTCTGGTTTTGAGTTTTTGTGAGCTGAAAAGCCAGAAAATTAAAGAGCAAATAGCAATTGTATTAAGATTGAAGGTCAACACGGGAGTGGAATATGCGCGCTTTTCCAGAAGCATTTTCTCCCGTCAAAATTTGTGAGCTAAATTTTGATAAGGTCAAAATATTAATTTTTGTTACTGTAGATTATGATTCTATAACCAAAAGTTTAAAAAGCTATTCTTTAATTTAGGTTTAACCGAACTTGATGTGCAAAAACATTAAAAAAAATAAAATCGTCGAGAAAACCTTGTTGTAGAAAAATACTTGCACTCGTACTTGCTCTCTCAATTATCATGTCGGTAATTGCTTATGAATTAAATGGAAGAGTGTGATGTGGTAATGGCTCATCGTGATATTTCTCTTCGATCATCTGAGATAGAGCTTTAACATTAACATTAAAGCGGAATCCATGAACCACATTGCAATAGGTTTTATGAAAGTCACGCACTTGCATTCAAGTTCCAGCAAAATGCAAGTCTTTAACGTTGCTAGATTTTCCTTCACTTAATCATAGCGGGAAACTTATTATCAATCACTAATTCTGGCTGACAATTCTCGTCAAAGATATAACTATCGAAATGAAAATCCGTACAACAAAAAACGCAGTCATAAGCTAAGACAACTACTTGTCCATTGGCATTAGAGAAAATAATATGAACGAGATACTCTCCATTCTGATACTCAATCTTTATATCTATTCTTTACGTTCAATATCTTCAGCCATGTCTATCAATTTTTGTAGCCAAGGTTCTTCTTTTCCTAAATAAATATCGTTGAATTTTTTTTGTTCATTTCTTTGTCTAAAATAGAGGTAAGGTCCGTATTCCTTTTCTTCCCCAGTTGTCTGTTGTTTGTAAATATATCTTTTTTCAATATAGCCTATATTTCGCTCAGATATTTTCTTGATTCGATCTTCAATAGCTGATTCTAAAATTTGCATGGAAAATGGTTTATTTAAAAAATCAGATGCTCCTAAATTCATGGTTTTTCTGATTGTATCCATATCTCCATAGGCAGAAATTATAATTGTCTCTATTTTAATGTTAAAATATTCAAGTAATTTCAACAACTTTAATCCATCAATTTTTGGCATTTTAATATCTAAGACTAATAAGTCAATATAATCGCAGGCAACAATTTTTTCAAGAGCCTGTTTTCCATTGATAGCAAACTCAAATTGATATTTCTTGGATTTAATTTTTTGCCTAAAATATTGCTTGATTATTTTGTCAAAAGACTTTTCATCTTCAACAATTAAGATATTAATTGACATTTTTGCCCTTAATTATTTTCAAAAATAAGTGCTCTCAAGATTCTCAACCATTAATAATATTAAAAATTCAAAGCTACAATAAAATTAGCTATTTTATTAATTGTGGTAGTAGTTGTTTTCAAGTTACAGCCTTTTTATAGGCTTTACCTCTACCAAAATATGCTTTATATTATTATCGTATCATGCTGAGAACTGCCACAAGGTATTGGATATTAGCACTATTTGCTAATAAAGTGAATTATCATGACATACATAAAACTTCTTTTGTTACTCTCTGAATTTATGACGTAAAAATAAGAATATGGCATTTTAGGATGTGGAATCAATTAAAAAAGCTAGTTTGGGATTGGCGAGGAGTAATCTGGACAGTACCCTGCGTTACAATAGCGATCGCTTTTTTGCGAATCAGTGGTTGGTTGCAGCCTTTAGAATGGAATGCTTTAGATTTGATGTTTCAGATTCGCCCACAAGAGTCAGAAGATCGTAGGATTACGATTATTAGTATACAAGAAACAGATCTCCAAAAGTTAGGACAATGGCCCATAAGCGATCGCACACTAGCTCAATTGCTTGAGAAAGTGCAAGCACAAAAGCCAAGAGCGATCGGATTATCTTTGTATCGAAATTTACCAGTCGAACCAGGCTATGAAGAGTTAATCAAAGTATTTAAAGATACACCTACCCCCATCGGCATTAAAAAAGCAATTGACGATCCGTTTTCTGCGAAGATAAATCCGCCACCAATATTAGCAGAATTAGAACAAATTAGTGCCAGCGATTTGATTATTGATGGAGATGGTGTACTGCGTCGCGCCTTCTTATTTCCGATAGTCTCAAAAGAAGAAATATTACCCAGTTTAGGAATGGCAGTAGCTTTACAGTATTTAGAGCAAGAAGGAATTTTGCCTGCTGTTTCTGAAAATGAAGGTTGGTTGCAATTACAAGATGCCGTGTTTGCTCCTTTTGAGCAGAACGATGGTGGTTACGTTCGTGCTGATGACAGTGGATATCAGACTTTATTAAACTTTAGAGGTTCGGCTGACAATTTTCCGACTATAACCTTAACAGACGTTTTAGCAGGACGCTTCGATCCAGAATTATTTCGCGATCGCATTATTTTAATTGGTTCTCAAGCAACCAGTATCAAAGACCATTTTTATACTCCTTATAGTCAAGGAACTATTACTAACCCTATTCAAACTTATAGCGTTGAAATTCAAGCAAATCTTGCCAGTCAAATTCTGAGTACAGTTCTCGATGAACGCCCTCTGATTAAGATTTGGTCGGACTCTCAAGAATATTTTTGGATTTCTGGCTGGAGTGCGATGGTGGCTATCTGGGGGTGGAAATATCGTCACACTAAAAATGCTCTAAGATTAGTGGCAATAATTATCGTTGGTGGAGTTATTTCCAGTATCATTTTAGCGAGCATCAGTTATATTGCTTTTTTAGACGGTTGGTGGCTTCCTTTGGCTCCCTCGCTATTGTCATCTTTTGGTTCGACTATTTTAATTATTGTCTGTATTAATGTCAGCAAGCTTCAAGAATACAATGCTGCTTTAGAAAATGAAGTTAAAGCACGTACTCGCAAATTAGAAGCAGCTTTAGCAGAATTACAATCAGCTCAAGCAAAAATTATATTTCAAGAAAAATTGGCTGCTTTAGGAACTTTAGTAGCTGGAGTTTCTCACGAATTAAAAAATCCGCTCCATTTTATTGGCAACTTTGCCGATTTATCGGTAGATTTGACTGAAGAACTACGAGAAAAAGTCATTCGATACTTACCATCTGATGAATATAAAATAACTAATGAGACTTATCAATGTTTGGATACCTTGGTGGAAAATTTGACTGAAATTCAAGAATATAGCCAACGAGCCAACGATATTTTACAAATGATGCTACCTCATCCTCACCAACAGAGTTTTCATTATCAGTTGAGCAATATTCATCAGCTAATCGACTCAGCAATTAACTTAGTTTTTTATAGCCAAAAAAATCGAGATAACAATTTTTTTGTCACAGTCGTCAAAGAATACAATACTGCGATCGATTTAATAGAAATAATACCTCAAAATGTAAGTAGAGCTTTAATTAATATTATCGATAATGCTTATTATACACTGCAAGAAAAGTATCTAAAAGACGGTCAAGAGTTTACCCCAACGCTAAAAATTAAGACTAATAACCTACAGAAAGAGATTGCTATTATTATTCAAGATAATGGTCAAGGAATACCTCTCCAAATTATTAATAAAATTTTTGATCCTTTTTTTACGACTAAACCACCACAAGAAGGGATGGGTTTGGGTTTGTCTATATCCCACAATTTAATCACCGAAGTCAGTCAAGGAAAAATAAAATTAGAAACTAAAGCTGATACTTTTACTCGTTTTACAATTTTACTACCAAAAAAAGCGACTTGAAACTCCGCTTCATAGCGGTGGACGATATCCGCTCAAACGTCTGTCGATAGGTATCAACACTGGATATCCGAAAGGTAACTCCCAGAAACTGGACAACCAACCCTCATGGCGTAAGCCATGAGTTGATATCTTCCCACCTTTTTGCTCCGCCAATGGTTGCTAACAGGGCAATCATCACAATACTGATAAAGGTTGAAGTTTCAATAAAGTAGAACTTACTTAACCTGAGTTCGGGATCGGCTAAAACCCCTATTTTATCCTTGGTTGTAACTCCTATTCTTTGGTGGAATAAGTAGCAAAATAACCTTAAACCGAACTGAGATTACTTATCAATTAGCAACGTTCTAGATGTACCTTGAAACAACTACCTTGTCCAGGCTGACTATCTACTTCAATCTTTCCTCCGTGCTGTTGAACAATTGTGTGAGCGATGGTTAATCCTAAACCAGAACCTTCCGTTCGCTTACTTTTTGCCAGTTCGCCTCGCCAAAAATGCTGAAAAATAAACGGTAATTCTTCAACAGTAATGCCCATCCCCGTATCTTGAACCGAGATAGTCACAGTCTTTCGTTCTAATTTGGTAAGCACAAGAACTTTTCCTCCTGGTTTTGTGTAGTCAATGGCATTTTCTAATAAATTTTTCAATAAACGATTCAATTCAGCAGTATTTCCCTTAATTAAAATATTATGTGGCATCTGAATTTGACAGTCAATGTTCCTGGAACGAGCCAGAGGGACGAATCTTGCTTGCAAATTTTGTAGCAATAGATTGAGAGAAACATCCGAAAATTGTAACTCTTCTGGATCGGCAGTTAGATCTATGCGAATGAGAACTAGCAAATCCTCAATTACACGTTTAAGTTGTTCGACAGCATCATTAATAATGTTGAGTTTTCTAGTTTCGGAAGATTGAATTTTATCTCCATGAGCCAGCAAAATTTCTGTAGCCATGCTAATTCTGGATAAAGGGGTGCGTAGTTGGTGAGAAACTTCAGAACTTAACTGTTTCAATTTTTTCAAACCATGCTTGACAGGCATAATCGTTTGTTGAGTAAAACCAATACTAATAGTACAAATTAGGAGCATTGCTATAGTCTCCCTGAGTGTTAATGCCAACTTTAGCTTATTACGGATCAGATTTATTTCCTCAGTGGATTCACTGGCTCGAATATAGCCTTCTAATGTTTCAGTTTTACCCTCTGTGTTGTCTGTATAAACAGCAATAGTTACAGTCCGAACCTGACCCCAACGTTTATAAAAGGGAAAGTCTTCTCTAGTCTTAGCAGCAGCTATAGTTTGCGGAAAATAAGATCGCTGAAAATTCTTTCCTTCTCTCGCTAAAAGCTTACCCTTACTGTCAAACCAATCTAAACTCTGTTTTTGTTCTGCAAATAAGTCTCGCCAGGGAACTTCTTGCTCCAAATTTTGCAGTCCTTCGACTTTAACTATCTCTAAAATGGGGGCCGCTATTTCTGCTAAAGCCAGCAGTTCTTGATTGGACTGTTGCTCTAAATTGTAAGTCATGAAAACGTACAAAAATATATTAGAAACACTAACAATAGAGAGCGCAGTAGTCAAATAAATCAGAATTAACCGCTTTGAGGGGAAAGGAAATCTTCGCCTCAAAAATTGGGTAGAAACAGTGATCAAAGACATTACAGAGATTTTTTT
>NZ_LR213767.1 GCF_900659865.1 Hyella patelloides LEGE 07179 | reverse complement strand
ACGTTAATTTAATTCAGATTAACATTATATAAATCAGTAATTAATGATATCTAGTTTTAGTTAGTAACATCGCGATAATTTACTTCTGGTTATTATGTATCTTGTATAGTTATGCTTGGCAAAAAAATATGATTATTGTACTTGCTAAACAATTTAATCTTCAAGCTCGTAATGTAAAAAAAACATCAGGAAAAATTTATCAAAATAGAGTATTTATTCCAGGGGTTATGTTTGCTCTGGGACGGAAAGAAGTGGCGATTAACTATTGCCGAGAATGGATGAAAAACAACCCATCTTTTTGTGTATCTTAGTTGAAGATACTACTCACATACAAGTATGGTATGAAAGAATAAGTCGTAGAGTATATCATCATAGGCCAAAAAAAATATCAGTCAATAAAGCTTCTTCCTCTTTGTTATCAAGTCATAACTTACCAATAGACAAGATGTTTGTTGTAAAATGTCAACAAATACTAGCTGAATATATTGGTCCTATTGCTAAAATTGTGATCAAAAAAGCAATCGATCGAGATGTTAGATTAAATCGCAAACAGTTTGTTGCTAGAATAATTAAAGAGCTACAACAATCCAAAAAAGTACAAGGTTTAGAACAACAACTTGAACAATTATTAGACAAGTAATCCCATGTATTTTATTTCTGGGAATTTTGTTCTTCTTCAATCATTTGTAGTGCCATTTGTAGACTAACCTTCATCCGATTGAGTGCTTTAGCCAATATTCCAATTTCATCATTATTTTCATGGGTAAATTCTGTATTTAAGTTTCCCTTACTTACTCCAGTGGATAAAAGAGACATTTTTTGAATCGGTTTAACAATAGCCAATCTCATAAACGCATTAATACTGGCGATCGCTAGCAGAAAAAAGAGAGTAATAATGCTCATAATAGTTGAGCGTAAACTGTTAGCAGTGGCAAACACTCTATTAGCAGGAACAGAAACCATTTGGGAAGTGACAATTTCATTTAATTGCCAATTGAAACCATTTTGCGAGCCATAAGTATTAATTAAACTTTGAGGGGCTTTTTCAGGAGTGCTATGACATTGCAAACAACTGGATTTGTTCACAGCAAGAGGTCGAGCTACATAATAGAAATTTTGATTACTAACAGTCCGAAAACCAGCCAGTTCTTTCACATTTTCGTTTTGGCGAAATTTCTGTATCATAGCAGCTTCAAATTCATCTGCTTTATCTCTTAAACTAGTCGGGTTTAGAGTAGCTTCCTTATAAGAAAAGTCTTGATAATCAGCATTTCTTCTTAAATCTTCAAAAACTTCTCTTGCTGAATAAGCTGGTACGGTTTCTGGTAAAAAAGCCCGATCTATTTCTAAACGATACAATAACTCTGGTTGAATTTGAGTACTGGTATAGTTTCTAACTGAGTTCATCGTTTCCATAGCTAAAAAAGCTTTTCCAGCTACTTCTTGCTCTACCTTAATTTCTAAAATATAAGATAGTATCAAATTGCAGCTAGCAATTGTCGCTATAAAAATTAGTACCAAAATAAGGTTCAATTTTGTACCCAGCTTTAAGTTTTGGAACATTGGAGTTAATTCTTCAACGCGCTTTTTTCCTTTCAACTTTACCAAAAATATAGAATTAATTATGGTCGATCGTTTTTTAAAGCCAATGCGGAAAATACAGAGAAAACTGATAACCTGAAAAAGTATACCAGACCACTTTTTTAGCAAAAATAATTGACGATGAGTTATCTAATTGCTGTTCTACCAAATCGTATCAAAGCAGAAGAAGCTTACACTGCACTTGAAAAATCCAATGTTCCTCAATCTCAAATGAGTATCTTGGGTAAAGGGTACAAAACAGCAGATGAGTTTGGCTTAATCGATCCTGCTGAACAAGCCAAAAAAAGAGCTATTTTAATGGCATACTGGTTAGTGCCTTTTGGTTTTGCTGGAGGTTATGTCTTTAACCTGATTACGGGATTGGATACTTTAGACTGGGCAGGAGAACCAGGAAACCATATTGTAGGTGGTATCTTGGGTGCTATTGGTGGTGCAATGGGTAGTGTTTTTGTCGGTGGTGGAGTAGGTTTAAGTACTGGTAGCGGTGATGCATTACCCTATCGCAATCGCCTCAACGAAGGAAAGTATTTAGTAATAGTAAAGGGTTCAGAATTAATACAGCAAAAAGCAGCAACCATTTTACGTCGATTTAATCCTGAGAATTTACAGGGATATCAATAAATTATGAGGGATGGGGGATATCAATAAAATTATGAAGGATGAGGGATGAGGGATGAGGAAGTAAAAAGTAGCCCTAAAGGACTCGCTATCGCGTCGCAGTAGCAACTGACCACTTGTAGAGACCTCTTATTTCGCGTCTCCAACCACTAACCACTAACCACTAACCACCAACCACTAACGGACGTTTATTGAAACGTCCCTAGCAACTAACCACGAACAAAATTATTAGATGTTACCAAGAGAAGAATTATTAAAAAGAGTTGAAAATAGAGAAGAAATAGCTCGCGTTATCGATAAAGCAGAACAAGCGATTAAGAATTGGGAAGTTGTGTGTACTGATTTTTTGTCGCCTCCTGTAATTATAGAAGTCACAGAAATCTTTCAAAACTTAACGGAAATTGAGTTTCTAAATTGGGGTGGTTATCCACAAGCAGAAAGAACTAGATTTGGTTTAGCACGTCCCGATATTCCTTTAGAAAAGTCGCAAATTGAATTGGCTGCACTCGATATTGCAGGAAACTTTTTGTTTGATACCGCTACTCATCGGGATTTTTTAGGCTCTATTTTGGGTACAGGAATCACTAGAGATAAAGTGGGCGATATTTTAGTTTTGGGGGAAAGAGGCGCGCAAGTAATAGTTGTTCCTGAAATGGTAGAGTTTTTAGAGACAGCTTTAACTCAAGTGCGATCGGTTGCGGTTAAAACTCAAAGAATCGATCTGAGTGAGCTTAAAATACGTCCTCCGAAAAAGAAAGAAATGACCACCGTAGAGGCTTCAATGCGCTTAGATGCAGTTGCTTCTGCTGGCTTCGGTATGTCCCGTAGTAAAATGGCTAACATGATTTCTAGCGGTGATGTACGGGTAAATTGGAAAGATATTACCCAAGCCAGTCACAACGTTAAAGCAGGGGACTTAATTTCTGTAAGGGGAAAAGGAAGATTAGAAGTGGGCGAAGTTTCTGTTACGAAAAAGCAGCGTTACCGCGTAGATTTAGTGAGGTATAAGTAATTCATGAACGATGATATTTTATCACCTTTTTAGCGATCGCGAGAGGAACTTGTTTTTACAGCCTTTGACTGTATTAATAATTTCAATGCAGCAAACTAACAAACTTCACTATCTTGTTAACCTAAACTTGCTATAACAAGTATTGAAGTAGAATCAAACAGAAAATCATGGTAAGAGACTTATTCAGCGTCGAGAATAAAGTTGTTTGTATCAGTGGTTCTAGTCGGGGATTGGGTAAAGCATTAGCTAAAGGGTTTGCAGAGCGAGGAGCAAAAGTTATCATTTCCTCAATAGATAGTGAAGAATTAGCAAATACCAAGCAAGAATTTGAGACACAGGGTTCAACTACTGAGTCAGTAGTATTAGATGTGCAGAATCAAGCTGAATGTCAACGCTTTGTAGCAACTGCTCTAGAAATACACGGAAAACTAGATGTCATGATTTGCAATGCTGGAACTGACATCATTAAACCAGCCGAAAAATACGAAGAAAATGCTGAAGGGGGTATGACCCTGCTAAACTATACACTGTATAAGTTTCATGGCTGTCAAACCTTTTTGGTAAAATGGTAGTTTATTGAGAGCAGTTTGCATTAATTTTTCGACCCATTGCCAACATATATCCATAGATAATATCCATGTTGTTCCGTATAATCCTGTCCAGAAATAACTATGTCTGGGTCTATTTTTACCTTCAATTTTCAGACGGTTAATATACTTGGTTAAACCGGTGTTTTTAATTTTTAATCCTGTTAGACAACTAGCAGTATAGGCGATAGCTATCAGTAAAATTAAATTAGTTAGTCGTTGATTATTAGCAAGAGCAACCTTCGAGATTGTAACCTCCACTTTTACAATCTCGAAACATAGCGGTCTTTTCCTCCACGAGATGCAAATATTTTAATGACTTCATCTTTATTATCTAAATTTGTGAGTAGATACCAGGGCGATGGTAGTTGTTTATTATTGTATTTTCTTCGCCAGTAAACTACCACATTAAATCTTGCTTTCTGATTATCTTCTGTAACTAAGACTTCTTGATGTATAACTCTTGAGCCTGGTTTGATATCTAAAGAATTGAGAGCTTGATATTTTTTGTAGCGAGGTTTAATCTTGGTATTTTTATTTAATCTAAGAACAAAGCCTATTTTCTTTTTAGTTAACCAGAGAGCTAACGCTGTACGGTAGGGTAGGTATTTAATTTTTCAAGTAACTTCCGATGGTCGATTTTATCAAAGCATTGGCTAATATCTGCATCCAAAACATATTTTGATTTTTGCTTGATTGCGAGAAAAATTGCTTTGATAGCATCTTGACATGAACGTCCAGGTCTGAATCCGTGTGAGTTTGGTTCAAACTTTGCCTCCCATTCTGGTTCTAATGCCATTTTTACGAGTCCTTGTAAAGCGCGGTCATCGTTAAACTAAGCCAGGTTGTTACCAACCTGACTCGTCTTCAGAACGCAGCGTGAGACTTTTACCTCACTGCGCTCCTCTCCGACAAACCCCTTGTCATGGGTACAAATCATCATCAAGTTATCAGTATGTCGTATTCATTCCATCGCCAACCGTCAGGTAGTTTGACTGGTTTAAATGGTTTATCATACGAACCATCGGTTTTTGATTTCTTATCATGGCAATGTCGATGAAGAAGTTGTAGATTCTTATATGTATCCTTTCCACCTTTTGATGTTGGGATAATGTGGTCTTTTTCTATCAAATCTTCTTCTTTGAAATATAATCCACAGTAATTACATTTGCCCCTTCCTACTCATACCGTTCTTTAGCCTAAAAGTCGGCGAGGGGTTACTCTGGTAAAGTAAGGCTTTTATATCGCGCCTTCTTGAATATGGGTTGCTTTTTCAGGCTCTATTTCATCTTGGAAACTCCCTGTTAGCGTCAGTGTCCTTTGCGATTGAGGTCTGATTACGCCCTGTTTCCAGCTTCGACCTCCCGAATTCCGAGTCGGGTCATCGTGGACAGATAAGGAGTCACTTGTGAGTTTCAAGGGAAGGGTTTGCACCTTCATCATTTAGTCAGTTATCCTCTGATATATATATCAAAGGCTATAGTTTATACGGGTTGTTTCCCGTTTTCGCTATAAACGAATCGCACAGGCTATTATTCTTCTATCGGAACAAAGGTATTATACAATGACTGAAAGCTTTGTTATATAAAGATGGTGTATTGAAGAGTAAATTTGTGACCGATAATTAGATGCGCTCGTTTTCATCTCACACTGACCCGATAGGTTACAGATGTGGGGCTTCCCACTCGCGATGCTAAGTTTAGGTTGAATTTAAATAGTAGGTGGTAAAGATGGCATTAACTAAATACGGAAGTTTGTGTACGGAAGTGTATGAAATTACCAAACCAGTGGGTCAGGATTATCCTGATGTTTCCTATTTTATTCGACATCTTTCTCAGATAGGCGGGCGAATTTTGGAGGCTATGGTTGGCACAGGACGCTTATTGATTCCTCTACTAGAAGCTGGGTTAAACGTTGAAGGAATTGATGTATCACCCAATATGCTAGCTGCCTGTAAACAAAATTGTGCAACAAGAGGCTTAAATCCTGTACTTTATGAAGGTTCAAGTTTTCGATTGAACCTTCCAGGTAAGTTTAGTGCAATTATCATTACTTTAGGCTCTTTCATGTTGTTAGAAACACGCTCTGCTGCGATCTCCGCATTACAAGCATTTGCAAAACATCTAGAACCCAATGGGAGAATTTTTATAGATTTAGGATTACCTATAGATTCAATTACAACTGAGAACATTGTCAAACAACGAGAACCCGTCAAGTGTTTTGATGGTTCAGTGATTTTAATGCAAACATCATCTCGTATCGATTGGATAGAGCAAGTTGAGCATACTCTAATTCGCTATGAAAAATGGCAAGATGGAAAACTAATTGATACAGAACTACAACATCTCCCGTTACATTGGTTTGGGCTAGAAGAATTTATAATGTGTTTACGAGAGAATGGATACACTGAGATAACTGTTTGTGCCAATTATACAGATGGATTAAAACCAAGTTCTTGTCACGATCAACTCTGTTTTTCAGCAACTCTTGCCTCAACAGTATTTGAGAATTAGCTAATTTTTGAAAAATTGCCAATTTTAATCAGCAATTAAACTATTTATTGATATTAAACTAAATTAAATAACGACTGAAGCTAACACAAATGCTGAGGACAAATATGACAACAGTACAAGAGCATTATGCTCAAGTTCTTGCAGATGTATATTCTTGGATGTTTGGTGGATTCGAGCCAGCTATTCGCAAAAATCTTGAGTTTTTTAAACAATATAATATCAGTCCAAGAGAATCGGGTGTAGCGATCGATCTTGGTGCTGGATGTGGATTTCAATCAATTCCTCTTGCTCAGATTGGTTTTGCTGTTACAGCTATTGATTTAGAGCAAAAATTACTAAATGAATTAAAAGAAAATTCTGGCAAGTCGAATATTAAGACAATTCAGGATGACCTGATTAATTTTGATCGATATATTGATAGTAAGCCAGAATTAATAGTTTGTATGACCGATACTATTCTTCATTTAGAGTCAAAAGATCGGGTGAATTTTCTTTTTCAAAAAGTATTCTCCTCACTGGAAGATAAAGGAAGATTTGTTATAACTTTACGCGATCTTTCCCATGAACTGTCGGAATTAGAGCGATTTATAACCGTTAAAAGTGACGAAAATATGATATTTACCTGTTTCTTAGAATATGAGCCAAATACAGTTAAAGTTCACGACATTATCTACAAAAAGAATGGTAGTAGTTGGAAGCATAAAAAAAGCTTTTATAGAAAGCTTCGCTTATCGAAACAGTGGGTAGAAAAACAGCTTGAGGATATAGGCTTTAGTAAAATTGAATCTAGTATTGATAACGGCTTAATTACGGTAGTTGTTACTAAGTAAATGGTTTAGTAGCTTAATTTAAACATAGGTATTAAAGCCAGGTTATTATAATTTTTTAGAAAATACCTTTCCTTTTTTCTTTCACCTGCGGAATGAGCGAGCAAATATTTTCATCTCAACGTAATAGCATAGAGGAACAAGATATAAATAAAAGGCAAAAGGAATAAATCCTGAATCTGTCATCAAAATAGTTGCTGGAACAAATCCAGCAATATTCCAAGGAATTAACGGAGAAATTACTACTACACTGTTTTCTAAATCGATCGCAAGTTGATAATTATCTAGTTGGTTTTTTTGATAGTTATCTTTAACTAACTCTTTGGTTAAAAGAATAGCAATTGTTTGAGTACAACCAAATGCTGCGGAAGCTATACTTATAATATTTGTCCCTAAAAACAAATCAGATCTTGATTTCGCTTTATTAAGATATTTTTGTACAAATTCTAAAATTTTAGTTTCGGTTAAAATTCCAGCAAATGCGGTAGAGATAACAACAACTAGACAAACTTTAGCCATAGAAATTATACCGCCTCCTAGAATAATGTTTTTCAAGTTAGTATCTTCTGATAACTCGAACCCCATGAGCATATATTGAAAAATCTCGGAAAAAGAATAACCTTGAATATATCTACTAATAAATAGACCAATAACTATACTAACCAACATAGATATTTTAATTTCTACTCTCGACCAAGCAAGCAGAAAAATAGCTAAAGCTGGCAAGAGTACAATCGGATTAACATTAAATAACTTACTAATTTCAGCAATAAGATATTGCTTTTCTAACTGAACGGGATTAGCAAGAGAAAGAATTAAATAAAAAAGAGTAGCAACCAATAATGGTAATAAGGTTGTTACCAACATTTTTTTGATGTTAGTGTGGATTTTTGTTTGGGTGATTATAGCAATTAAATTAGCACTAGAAGACATTGGCGAACCGCGATCGCCAAAATAAGCCCCTGCAATAATTGCACCAGCAGTAAAATGAGGATTTACGCTACTTCCGCTTGCCATAATCATTAAAGCAATCCCAATTGTACTGACAGTACCAAAAGAAGTTCCTAGTAATAGAGAAACCAGAAGAGTTAAAAGAAACGCTGATAAGATAAAGTAAGAAGGGTTAATTATTTGAATGCCATAATAAACAATTGTTGGTACTGTTCCTGCGGTCATCCAAACTGCTATAACTACACCAATTAATAAGAGAATATATATAACTGAGAAAGATTTTTTAATACCAGCAAAAGCTAACATAAACAGCCTCTTTGGTTTAAATCCTCTCTGACAAAGTATCAAAAATAAAATAGTTATAGAAGCAAGCAAAGGATAAGCAATAAAGTATCCTTTGAAAACACTAATTAAAAGTAAAGTAAACGAAACAATTAAAAAAAATATTAAATCCACTCTGAGCAACTCACCAAATAATTAAAGAGATTTTTTAGTATCAATAACAAAATAGAGAAAGCTTCGCTTATTTAAACAGTAGATAGTAAAAATGACATTAAGTATTGGAGCATAATTATTTACACACTTAGAATTGACGAGTGAACCTGCTGAGGTTTCCTCAGCCAAGGAACGCGCGAGTCCTCTTGCCTGTTCTCTCTTGCCTCTTGCCTATCTCCACGCTCGTAATCTATTTTGTGCGGGTACTTAACTAGATACGGAAGTTTGTGTAAAGAAGTATATGCGATCGCCCTATAAAATTGAGCGATAGTCAATAGCTTTTAACTCAGAAAAAACGGACAGAAAGCCTGCCCGCTTTAGCCTAATTGTTAGATTGTTCTAACTTTGTTGATCTTTTAGCTCCTCTGGCGAATTACGGTGATTCCCATGCCGGTTCTCCCTGTAAAGTATGGCGATCGCAATTAACAACAATATACCTCCGACAAAACTTAATGAATTTAATTTTTCACCCAACAACCACCATGCCAAAATGGTTGAGGTTAACGGTTCAAGCAAAGTAGCAATACTGGCAATAGTAGCAGGAGTATGACGCATCCCACTAAAATACAGCAAGTACGCCAAAGCAGTTGTGACAGTACCTAAGTACAACAAAGATATCCAACCGATAAAAGAATATTGAATCACCAATCCAGAGCTTAAGGCGATTGCCAAAAGAAAGATTGCTCCTGCCAACAATCCCACAGTAAGAGATTGGAGAGGATGATTTCGTCTTGCCAAAAATCGACTACATAGGGTGAATGAGGAATATCCCAATGCTGAACTCAGGGCTAAAAAAACGCCAAAAACAGTGTGAGCTTGCACGGTAATCTGACTAGTTTGAACATCGACTAACAATATTGTTCCTCCAACAGCGCACATAAGAGCTAAGAGAATTGCCAGTGTAAATCTTTCACGCAGTAGCAGCGAAGCTAGTAAAGCAACCCAAATAGGTGCAGTACAAATTGCGATTAGTGTGGCAGCAGCAACACCAATGTAGCTAATAGATGCAAAGTAGCAAACTTGCGAGAATGCAGTCATTACTCCAGTTAGCACCATCAATGCTAGATCGCGTTTGGCTATTTGAAACATTTTCCATCCTAGAGTACGCACACAGGCAAGAAACAGCACAGGGACAGAAATCGCCAACCGAAAAAATCCAATAGAGAGGGGATTTGTAGCAGATTGTGTGTAAATAGTTTGAACCACTACACCAACAGTTCCCCAGAGGATTGCTGCAAACATGACCATTAGCAAGCCAAAGCGATCGCCCTTATGGGCGTCAACATGAGTTTTCATTTTTTACCTACCCTTGTTTTAAAACGTCATTAACGGTCTTGTGTTAGGGCAGGATGAAAGCACGTAGGAATTAACGAAGTGAATGCAAGCTCCTTCGTTTTACAGGGAATTACTATTCATCCCCTTACTTTTAATAGTTTTTATAGCAGCAATACGCACTGGTATTAGGACACTTATTACTTATTACTTATTACTCATTACTTACGAGCAATTAACTTTTCTGTCCAAATCTATTAGCGTACTGCGATACTTTACCTACCCTATCGAACGTAGGTAGGAGGTGGAGAGACTGTATAACGTATTTTGTGTAGAAACATCTTGTTATTAATCACTTTCGTTGTTGTTTAGTAAATTACCATAAAACCTAAAAGTCTTGCTGAAGAATTAAAAATTCCTTGAAAATAAGCGATTGGCTTCCCTAGCACTGCGCGCCCAGCTTCACTGGCTCAGAATGAGATCGCATTTTTAATATCGCTAACTAATGCATCAATCCTGGATTTAGTTGTATCCCAAGCACAGACAAAACGAACACCACCAACGCCAATAAAAGTATAAAAGTGCCAGTTTTTGGCTCTTAAAGCCTCAATTACCTTCTCAGGCATTTTGACAAAAACGCTATTTACCTCCCTCGGAAACATTAGCTCAATCTGCGGTATTACTGATAATCTCTGTTCTAAATACTCGGCACATTCGTTAGCATTTCGCGCATTTTTGAGCCAAGCACCAGTTTCTAATATCCCCAAAAAAGGAGCAGCAATAAAGCGCATCTTAGAAGCTAGTTGTCCAGCTTGTTTACAACGATAGGAAAAATCTTCTGCTAACTCTTTGTTAAAGAAAATAATTGCTTCACCCAATGCCATGCCATTTTTAGTACCGCAGAAACACAAAACATCTATGCCACATTTCCAGGTGATTTCTGCTGGAGTTTTATTCATGGCTACCACTGCATTGGCAAATCTAGCACCATCCATGTGAATTTTTAAGCTGTAGTTTTGAGCAACTTCCTTAATCGCCATTAATTCTTCAATAGTGTACAAAGTTCCTAATTCTGTTGCCTGAGTAAGACTAATAACTTTAGGTTTGGGATAGTGAATATCTGTTCTTTTATTAATAATTGTAGTAATGGTTTCGGTGGTTAGTTTGCCCCCCTCTCCTTTACCCAACAACAGTTTAGAACCATTAGAAGCAAATTCAGGTGCGCCACATTCATCAGTTTCAATATGAGCCGATTCATGACAGATCACACTATGATATGACTGGCAAAGAGCAGCTAGAGATAAAGAATTGGCTGCTGTACCGTTAAAGACAAAAAATACTTCACAATCAGTCTCAAAAATTTTGCGGAAATAGTCGGCTGCTTTTTTTGTCCATTCGTCATTACCATAAGCGATCGCACTTCCTTGATTTGCTCTAGTTATGTACTCCATTGCTTCTGGGCAAATGCCAGAGTAATTATCGCTAGCAAATTGTTCTAACATTATTTTTATAGCTGATTATAATTTGAAGACATTTACAAGTCCTTGAAAGGGCTGTTGACCACTTATAGTTTAATGTTTAATTAAATTAAAATTAAAATAAATTTTTTCTTGAATAATATTTTCTTAAATATAGTAAGATAACAATTAGATGTTCAGCTATTTTTGTAATCGAGTTCTTTGTTTGAAGCCACTTATTTTAATTACTTATCATTACCAGATAAGCATTAACTAGGTGTTCTCCATCACAGAAATTCTGATAGGTATAAGCTAATTTGGTAAGAAAGCCAACAAGAAAAAGTGATGCAGTTTATTAATAGTAGTTTAACGCTTAATAACCCTGAAAACTGGTTTATTTTATTAATATTCATCGGTTTTTTAGGCTATAGTTATTATTCCCTGATTGTGCTTCTAGTTCATATTCACAAAGCTAATCAATTAAACCAAAACATAGATATTAACGAAAGTTAGTCATCTAGAGGAAATTGCTAATTTTAAGTATGAAGTTCAAAGTAGTAAAATTTCGTATTCTTGCCAGCAATTCTGGTTAACACAGCGTTTTTCACAGCCATCAAACACAAATTTTAAATTAGTCAAAAACCTTTACAAACCTTTTCTACTTACCAGGTTTCTGAAAGATCATAAAATGCTGTTCTGGTAAAAATTCTTGTGTTTTTAGCCATTTTAAGTTGACTGCTTTCATTTCTTTTTTCACCTGTTTTTGGCTCATTTTATGCAGTGGCTTAATCATAATCATGGGGTTTTCTTGACGGTATTCGACTAAAATGACTCTTCCTTGTGGTTTAAGCGCACTATAAAGGTTTTCCATCATTTCTCTGGGGTAAGCAAATTCATGATAAGCATCCACCATAAGAGCTAGATCGATACTGTTTGCTGGTAGCTGAGGATTATTTTCCGTGCCTAAAACTGTTTCTATATTAGATATCTTATTTTTTTCTTTTAATAAATTAACAACATCTAACATTTCAGGTTGTATATCTACTGCATAAACTTTTCCTTCAGGAATCAACTCAGCAATCCGAAAGGCAAAATAGCCTGTTCCCGTACCTAAATCTGCTACACTATCTGTTGATTTGAGGTCGAGATGTTCGACAACTGCTTGAGGTTTTTCTTCTCTTTCTCTACCGTCTCTTTCTAACCACATCATTGCTTGATGTCCCATAACTTGAGCGATTTCTCGTTCCATATAGTATTTACCAATACCATCAGGATTATGGAAGGTTTTAGTGCGATAATAATTGCGGTAGTTAGTTTCTTGAGCTATTGCTTGGGGAACATAGCTAAAATTTAAGAAAACGATCGCTATTAGGAAAAAAATACACAGAGAAAATGTATATTTAATTAGGTTTGCGATCGCATATTGAGATGTTTTCATTGTATTAAATACAGATGTTTTCATTTTGATTTTATTTAACCAGCTAACAGCTTTAAGCTCCAAGCTTATCGCCAGGTTCAACTCCTCCACTTCTTTAAGTGGAATAGGGCATAGTGGAGGAGTTGGCCTCCACTATGCGATTCAAGCTTATAGCTTATAGCTAATGGCTTAGAGCTGATTTTAAACCAACTTAAATTAGATAGCAAAAAGTCTATAATTTATTAATTTATTCCCAATAGTCCTCTTTTATTTTTTGGCTTCTGATACCATTAATTTAGACATCACGATTCGTGAGCTTTACAGTCCGCTTTAATCACCTCCTAACTAATTAATAACTGGTTCATCAGCAATTTCATCTAAACCACCAGATTGTAAATATTTAACCATAAAGATTATTCCAATTCTCTGGAGACAATTTTTTTCTTCTGTTAATATGCCTAAAGCATCATTACGATTGTTATTTATTACTATCTAAGACTAATGCTGGGTAAAATGTGGGATACTGAAAAAGTATCGGCTAAACCAATTAGGTTAGATTAGGTTAGTTAGAATGAGAATTGCAGTCCGTGTCGCAAGGATGTTATTTTCTGAATTAGTTAAAAAACTCACATAACTATTTATGAATAGAGGGAAAGAGCAGCTATTAATTGCAGTTATTGGGGATATTCACGATCGCTGGGAAGAACAAGATAACATAGCATTAGAATATTTAGGGGTAGACTTAGCACTTTTTGTGGGTGATTTTGGTAATGAATCCGTAGAAATTGTGCGCACTGTTGCTAATTTGAACCTCCCTAAAGCAGTGATTCTGGGAAATCATGACGCTTGGTATACCGCCTCACCTTGGGGACAGAAAAAAGCCCCTTATGACCGCAATAAAGAAGACCGCGTACAACAACAGTTAGACATTTTAGGAGCAAGTCATGTTGGTTATGGCAAACTGGACTTCCCTCAATTTAGCCTCTCTGTAGTGGGGGGTCGTCCTTTTAGTTGGGGTGGGTCAGATTGGAAAAACTCAGAGTTCTACAGCGATCTCTATAATGTAAGTAGCTTTGCTGAATCTACCACGAAAATTCTCTCTGCTGCTAAAGATACACTGTGCGACAATCTCATTTTTATCGGTCATAATGGGCCTTTGGGACTGGGAGAAGAACCAGAAGACACTTGTGGCAAGGATTGGGGTGAAATAGGCGGAGATCACGGCGACCCTGATTTAACAGAAGCTATGGAAAAAACGATCGGCTACGGTAAATCTATTTCCCTAGTCACTTTTGGACATATGCATCATAGTTTGCGTCATCGTAAAGACCGCTTGCGGACTATCATTAATACCAGTCCAGAAGGTACTGTTTATCTCAATGCTGCTTCTGTCCCTAGAATAATTGAAACTGCAAAAGATACGATTCGTAATTTCTCTTTAGTAACTCTCAAAAATAATCTTGTTAGCAACATAACCTTAACTTGGCTAAATGATGACTTTGAAGTAGCATCCGAAGAGATTCTTTATAACTCTTAAAGAAATTATCGTGCATTAGCGAAAGACTTGGGTTGTTTGAGGTTTTAGAAACTGGAATTCAAAAAGTCGATTTGATATGCGTTGTCTTTAAGAAGAGCATCCCTCGACTTCAATTTGTTAACTCTTCGTTGAAAATTAATCAGGATTATTATTAAATGCTGGCAATTACAGGAAAAACTATGCTTTTAGGTATTATTGGCGACCCTGTAGAACATTCTTTATCACCATTAATGCAAAATGCTGCGATCACAAATATTGGTGTAGACTATATATATCTTCCCTTTCCCGTGCTAGCTGCTAACTTAGAACAAGCTCTCGCTGGGTTTGCTGCGGTTGATGTGGTTGGGTTTAATGCGACCATTCCTCACAAACAGACAATTATCTCTTTACTCTCGGAAATTACGCCCACCGCTCAAGCTATCGGTGCAGTTAATACAGTATGGCGGACTAAAAATGGTTGGAAAGGCACTAATACAGACGTTACGGGCTTTATTGCACCCTTACAAACCATGAATCGAGATTGGAGTAATAGCATTTCTGTAGTGCTAGGAAATGGAGGTGCAGCCAGAGCCGTAGTCGCAGGTTTAGCAGAATTGGGCTGTTCAGAAATCAACATTGTAGGGCGAAATAAAGATAAATTGGCGCAATTTGGGCAAAGTTGGCAAAATAGTAATCAAATTGCTTCCCTACTCAAAATTCATTATTGGGAAAACCTATCGGGACTGTTACCCACTGCTGATTTGTTGGTTAACACTACCCCTATTGGGATGCACCCAAAAGTAGATGCATCTCCTATAAATCAAGAATTAATGCAAAAATTAAAACCAAATGCGATCGCTTATGATTTAATATATAATCCTAGTCCTACTAAGTTTCTAACTTTAGCACAAGATCGAGGAGCAAAGGCGATCGACGGATTGGAAATGCTGGTACAACAAGGAGCAGCAGCCCTAGAAATTTGGCTACAACAATCTGCACCTATAGATATTATGCGTCGCTCTCTGCAAGAAAAACTCTATGATAAACATCAATAAAAGTAGGGTGGTCAACCTACCAAGAATCAAAAAATCACATTTTTACATCAATCATTTCATTTTGCCCAGCTTATCAACTAATATTTATTGACTACAAACATCAGGATTTTCAGGAGTACGAGATTGAGTATCGGCAGTAGGATAAGCGGTTAAAATTACTGAACCATCTTCTTGTTTGATGATTCCCCTAGCGAGATAAACTGGCTCACCATTATCTTTGTAAGCAACTGGTTCGATCTCAGATGGAATACGATTGGGGTTGAAACGAAAGTTATTGCTATATCCACTATTTTTGATTTGGAAGCTGTTGAATGTGTCCAATTCCCCATCAATAATTAAAGCATCAGCCGTAAAAGGTTCGATTGGTTTGGCGGGTATTCCTCCTTTGCCCTCAACTACCAAACTAGATACAGAAGATGTATCTGATGGCGAACAAGCATTAGAAGTAGTCACAATGTCTGCTAAAACAAGTTTATTGGATAATTCTAATACTTCCTGAAGAGAATTAACTTCAGGAGTTTCTATGAAGACATTTCCATCTAAACCGTCTATTCCAGAGCTAGCATTGATGTCATTGGTGTTATTATTCTCAAAATTGTCACGCTCTTGAATTCCTAATAGAGATTCAGCCCTTATTTCAATGGTGCCACCTTGTCCTTGTGGAGCAGAAGCTAAAATATCGTTACCATTGCCACGACTAGGGTAAGCAATAATAAAACTTGCCTTAATATCTAAGTTACCACCATCAGCTTCATTGAAAGCTTGTGCAGAAATCAAGCTATTATCCTGTAAAGTTATATTCTCAGTCACATCTAAGTTGATGTTACCCCCACTACCAGCTTGAGTTTCCGCAACAATTCCACCTCTTTCTAATTGAATAGAGTTAGCAAAAATATCTATAAAGCCCGTATCTCCAGAACCCCCAAAATCATCAGAGTTAATTCTGGCTATATTTCCAGAGACAATTTCTGCATTTTTTGAGACTATTAAGTTTCCAGTTTTAATATTTATATCCCCAGCACTTTTGCTTGTAAATGTATTACTTGAAATAACACTAGGAATATTATCTGTAATACGAAAGCCAGACAAGTGAATAGAATCAGAAGCAATTATATTGATATCTCCTCCCTGACCACCTATATTTATTGGAGTTCTGCCACCAAATAAAGCTCCACTAGACGATACAATTTGGCCCCCGTCTTGAATACTTAATTTTTGAGTTGTAATAGCTAAATTACCAGCTTTACCATTGCCATAAAAGCTGTTAGTAAATATGCCTGTTGAAGTTAATGAACTAGATAATGCTTCTAATAATTTAATTTCTTCTATTACGTTGATAAAAATATCTCCTCCACTGCCCGATCCTAGAGTAATACTTGTAATTAGTCCACTATTTTGCATCGTTAAGTTAGTAGTATTTATTTCGGATAAATTACCATTACCAGTACTCCCAGAAATAAGACTATTAAATATTCCCGAACTATCAATATCTATAGATTCAGTGGCATTTATGGTTAATTTTTCTGAGTCTCCTTCTCCAAAAACAAAACCACCAATAACGGCTCCCTGTTGAAGTTTTAAGCTGGTGGTATTAAGCGTAATTTTTCCTGCTGTTCCCCCTCCACCTGTTCCTGTAAAAATTCCTGTTCCTCTGTTTAGTGACTCTAAATTAAATATACCCTCAAGATTGTCTCTGAGAAAAGTTTGCTCAAATTCTTGAAATCCTGTGCCGATTATTTCGATTGAATCTTCTACATTCAGATTAATATTTCCTGCATTTCCCTCACCAGTGGTTGTGGTTATGATCTGGGAATTATCTTCGATTAATAATTGAAAAGCATTAACTGTGATGTCTTTCCCTGGTTGAGAACCTTGATTCTTAGAAGTAATTCGAGAACCATTAGTTAAAGATATTTGATTGGCTTGCAAATTAACAGAACCAGTATTTTCTCCCCCAATATCAATTCTGGAACCTTGACTTAATTCAATATTGCCAAAATTGGCGATTTCATCGTATTTAACACTAAAATTAGGATCAGTTTCTTCTAAACTAACTACACCATTTTCGGCAATACTGGCTAATTCAATATTTCCTCCAGAAGTTGCGATTAACCCCCCCTCTAACTTAATATCGCCACCAATTAGGGCAATATTCTGATTTTCCGCCACAGATAAACCTTGATTGTTAGCCACTGAACGATTAATAATCTTTCCTGGTTCATCGCGGAAATTTAAGCCAATTGGTGCATTAACCGTAATTAAAGGCGGATTATCTAAGTCTGTTGCGTTAAATTCACCATTACCAAACACAATACTATCGGCAGTACTGCCATAAAATGAACCACCCAGTTGTAAACTTGCACCTTCGCCAAAAATAATACCCGCAGGATTAATTAAAAATAAATTAGCTGAACCATTAGCACGAATTAAACCGTCAATATTGGAGATATTGCCTCCTGTAACGCGGGAAAAGATGTTTGCTATATCCTCAGCATTATTAAAAAAAGCCTCACTTCCTCTAGGAATAGAAAACTGGTCAAAGCTATGAAACAGATTACCCTCAGCGCGGTTTCCATCATCTATTTGTACTCCTGTATCGGTAGGAGTAATAGTTGTCGAAGTTGTGTCGTCTGCTATTACCTGTGCCACAGCAGAAATCGGTAGTACTAAAGTAAAAAATACGCTGACAATTAGGGATGATAGAGGTTTCATAACCAGGATTTCTGACAAGTTTCTTTGAGCTTACAAATTAACCATTAACGAATCGAAAATTTATCAATTAAAAATTAGCTGAAAAACTTCATCTAAAAGTCATAATTATTGTAGTAGAAAGTTTCATGAAATGTTTATATTACAATAATGATAATTGCTATAAACTCATCTATTTATGAACATTAAACATAAATCCATGGAAATAACTATAGATTTTCAATAATAAGTAATGGTAGACTTTACTCATTCTTATACAGTATAGGATCGTGTCCGCAGTGCGATCGATCGCTTATGGAGTAAGAGCGGTAGTCGGCACAACAGGGTTCAGCGAGGAACAACTCCAAGATTGAGGTGAATTCGCCGAAAAAGCTAGTACAGTAGCGTTAGTAATCCCTAATTTTTCGATTGGCATGGTGTTATTGCAACAAGCAGCCCTTCCCGCTTCTCAGTATTTTGACCATGTAGAAATCATTGAATTGCATCACAATCAAAAAGTCGATTCTTTATGGTCAGAGAGACCCCGCCTTGAAAAGACGGGGCTTCCTCTGACTTCGTGAATCCTTAAAAATATTTTCCAGAAAGTATCAATCAAGGTAGGCTCACTTGACAACTCGATATTTACTGACTACAACCATCAGGATTTTCAGGAGTACGAGATTGAGTATCGGCAGTCGGATAAGCGGTTAAAATTACTGAACCGTCTTCTTGTTTGATGAGTCCTTTAGCGAGATAAACTGGTTCACCATTATCTTTGTAAGTAACTGGTTCAATCTTAGATGGATTATGATTGGGGTTTAAATGAGAATTATTACTATGTCGATTGTGGTTGATTTGGGAGCTGTTGGATGTGTCTAATTCCCCATCAATAATTATGGCATCAGCCGTAAAAAGTTCGCTTGGTTTGGCGGGTATTCCTCCTTTGCCCTCAACTACTAAACTAGAGATCCCTTCTGTATCTGATGGCGAACAAGAATTAGAAGTAGTCACAATGTCTGCTAAAACAAGATTACTGGATAATTCTAAGATTTCTTGAAGAGAATTAGTTTCAGGAGTTTCTATGGAGACAGTTCCATCTAAGCCGTTGATTCCAGAACTAGCATTGATGTCGTTAGTGTTATTATTCTCAAAAATTGCGCGCTCTTGAATTCCTAATAGAGATTCAGCCCTGATTCTGATTGTGCCTCCTTGTCCTTGTTGAGCAGAAGCTAAAATATCGTTGCCATCGCCACGACTAGGATAAGCAAGAATAAATTCTGTATCAATATTCAAGTTACCACCATCAGCTTCATTGAAAGCTCGTGCAGAAATTAAGCTATTATCTCGTAAAGTTATATTTTCAGTTACAACTAAGTCAATGTTGCCTCCGCTACCAGCTTCAGTAGCAGCACTAATTCCACCTCTTTCTAATTGAATAGAATCAGCAGTAATTTCTAGCGAGCCTGCATTTCCAGAACCAATTGCAATTATACCTCCTAAATCAATTCTATTTGCTGCTGAAATTCCTCCATCATTAGAGACCATTAGATTTCCAGTTTGAATGTTAATATCACCAGCATCACTATCTGTTAAAGTACTACTTGTAATGACACTAGAGAGATTATTATTATCAGGACGAAAGCCAGATAAATGAATAGAGTCAAAAGCAATTATATTTATATCTCCTCCTGGACCACCTATATCTATTATATTTATATCGATTGGAGTTTCGCCTCCGAATACAGCTCCACTAGACGATGCAATTTGACTCCCATCAAAAATACTTAATTTTTGGGTTTCAATCTCAATATTTCCAGTTTTTCCATTACCGAAAAAACTGCTAGTAAATATGCCTGTGGGGCTCAATGAACCAGGTAATGTCTCTAATAAATTAACCTCTTCCACTGCATTGATAACAATATTACCTCCTGTTCCTGCTCCTTGATGGCTACTGGTAATTATTCCACTATTTTTCATCGTTAAATTCATAGTATTTATTTCAGATGTTTCACCATTACCAGTACTATTAAAAGCCAGACTATTAAAGATTCCCGAACTATCAATTTCTACAGATTCCGTAGCATTTATAGTTAATTTTTCTGCGTTTCCTCCTCCAAAAACACCACCACCAATAACTGCTCCTTGTTGAAGCTTTAAGTTAGTGGTATTGAGAGTGCTTGCTCCTGCTGTTCCTAATCCGTTTGTTACCGAAAAAATTCCCGTTCCACTGTTTAGTGACTCTAAATTAAATTGCTGTGAAAGCTGACTTCTCACAAAAATTTCTTCAAATTGTGGAAATCCTGTTCCGACTATTTCGATTGAGTCCTCCACATTCAGATTAATATTTCCTGCATTTCCATCATTTATAGTTGTTGTTATAATCTGGGAATTATTTTCGATTAATAATTGAAAAGCATTAACTGTGATGTCTTTGCCTGGTTGAGAACCACTATTTTCAGAAGTAATCCGAGAATTATCAATTAAAGATACTTGGTTTCCTTGCAAATTAACAGAACCAGTATTTTCTCCTCCAGCATTAATCAGAGAACCTTGACTTAATTCAAGATTGCCAAAATTGGAGAGCTCATCATATTGAAAACTAAAATTAGTATCAGTTTCTTCTAAACCAACTACACTATTTTCGGCAATACTGGCTAATTCAATATTTCCTCCAGAAGTTGTAATTATGCCCCCCTCTAGTTTTATATCGCCACCAATTAGGGCCATATTCTGATTTTCCGCCACAGATAAACCTCGATTGTTAGCCACTGAACGATTAATGATATTTCCAGGCTCATCGCGAAAATTTAAGCCAATCGGTGCATTAACCGTAATTAAAGGCGGATTATCTAAGTCTGTCGCGCTAAATTCACCATCGGGAAAGATGATACTATCGGCAGTACTGCCATAAAATGAACCACCCAATTGTAAACTTGCACCCTCGCCAAAAATAATACCCGCAGGATTAATTAAAAATAAATTAGCTGAACCATTGGCACGAATTAAACCATTAATATTGGAGATATTTCCTCCTGTAACGCGGGAAAAGATGTTGGCTATCTCATTGGCGTTATTAAAAAAAGCCTCACTTCCTGTCGGGATAGAAAACTGGTCAAAGCTATGAAACAAGTTATCGCCAGCGCGGTTTCCATTGTCTATTTGCACTCCTGTATCGGTAGGAGTAATCGTCGTGGAAGTTGTGTTGTCTACTGTTACCTGGGCTACCGCAGAAATCGGTAGTGCTAAAGTAAAAAATACGCTGAAAGGTAAAGAAGATAAAGGTTTCATGACCAGAATTCTAAAAAACTTCTTCAATCTTACAAATTAATAATTAACGAATCGAAAATTTATCAATTAAATTAAAAATTAGCTGAAAAACTTCATCTAAAAGGTAGATAATTGTAATAGCAAGTTTCATGAAACGTTTTTATTCTTCATAATTGAAATAGATTAATCTATTTGTGAACATTTAAAGATAAATCAATGGAAATAACTATAGATTTTAGAGAATGGGCAATGCACTAAAGTACTTCCTTCGGTCGCCAACTCGACCGATGGGTTTTCTATCGAAAATCAGAAATGAGTTATGTTCACAATGCTAAAATTCTTTCGATAGTATTCGAGGTTTTATAAGCAATGACAGAACGCGCTTCTATTCCTGTAGTGGTTAATGGTGCTGCGGGAAAAATGGGAAAAGAAGTAATCAAAACCATAGCCAATGCCGAAGATATGACCCTTGTTGGGGCGGTGGATAACAAACCTGATATTTTGGGTCAAGATGCTGGAGAAATCGCGGGTTGTGGTGCTTTAGAAGTTCCTATTCTTAATGATTTACAGAGTGTTTTAGTTTTAGCTACTCAAGAAAAAATTCAGGGGGTGATGGTAGACTTTACCCATCCTGATACAGTATACGATAATGTCCGTAGTGCGATCGCTTATGGAGTAAGACCAGTAGTCGGTACAACGGGGTTAAACGAGGAAAAACTCCAAGATTTAGGCGAATTTGCCGAAAAAGCTAGTACAGGAGCGTTGGTAATCCCTAATTTTTCGATTGGCATGGTGTTATTGCAACAAGCAGCCCTTCGCGCTTCTCAGTATTTTGACCATGTAGAAATTATTGAACTACATCACAATCAAAAAGCCGACGCGCCTAGTGGAACAGCTATTAAAACTGCTCAAATGCTGGCAGAAATGGGTAAAACTTATAATCCTCCGCTAGTTACAGAAAAAGAACATCTTGCAGGTGCTAGAGGTAGTCTCGCTGATGAAAATATTCGTATCCATAGTGTACGTTTACCTGGTTTGATTGCTCACCAAGAAGTGATTTTTGGCGCACCAGGGCAAATTTATACCCTTCGTCATGATACCAGCGATCGTTCTTGTTATATGCCTGGAGTTTTACTCGCTATCCGTAAAGTAACGGAACTCACTTCTTTAGTCTATGGTTTAGAAAAGATATTGTAGTAGTTGATGGTTAATGGTTAGTGGCTAGTTGTTTGTGGTTCGTGGCTCGTGGCTCGTTGTTCGTTGTACTGAATCTGACTTATGACTTAATTACTTGCTATCTGCTACTTTCTCATCCCTCATCCCTTATCCCTCATCCCTCATCCCCTCATCCCTCATCCCTTAAAAGTCTTGCCACTTGTATGCTAAAGTCCCTAACTCGCGCTAAATTTGAACAACTTATTCCTACTATTGCCACAGGAGCGCAATATGCTCATTATTGGGGAAAATGGCAAGATGTAATTAATCGCTTACTAATTTCTGTTGTAGCGGTGGTTGTGGTGTTGATTTTGAGGCTTATATTAGGAGATTCAGTAGAAGCCTTAATTTTACTCCTAGCCATTATTGCGGGATTTTATTGGTTATGGTGTCCTGTTTATCAAGCAAGTATCCGTAATATTAAAGCACGTCGTCTACAATACAGTGGTTTTTGGCGCAGTCGTATACAGGATGTTTATCTTACAGAAGAACTTATTGGAGAAGAGGAAACCGTCAATCAACGGGGAGAATTAGTAATTGTGGAAAATCGGGAACGACGGATTAATCTAGTTTTGGGAGATGAAACGGGTTTTTACATCACTGTTCAAGCTCCTTTGCAACGCACCCATAAAGGAATTAAGGTAGGACAAACTGCGGAATTGTTGCTACTTTCTAATCGCAAAGATTTATCTACTGTAGATAAAGTGACAGATGTTTATCTTCCCAGTCAAAATATTTGGATTGGCTCTTATCCCTGGTTGCAACGAGATGTCTTTTTAGAAGTGAGTCGTCAGCTTGGTGGTGGCGCAAACCCTAATGATTCTCGATATAATCGCCGAGTTCCTCGTCGTCGTAAATACAAAGGATAAATGATAAATTATGAGGGATGAGGAGGTAATGGGCATTGTTGACAACCAACGAGCCACTAGCCACTAGCGACTAAACTACTGACAATTAACTATTAACCATTCATCTCAAAAAAAAAAACTAAATTACTTTATATAACTCAACAATTACAACGGGTTTGCAACACCGCTTGCAATGGTAAGCTAGCAATTGCCCTAACAAATTACTATAATTAAGGATTTTAACAGATGGCTACAGATATTCCTTTACTATTAAGAGCAGCCCGTGGTGAACAGGTGGAGCGTCCTCCTGTATGGATGATGCGCCAAGCGGGTAGATATATGAAAGTATATAGAGATTTAAGAGAAAAATATCCTAGCTTCCGCGAACGTTCGGAAAATGCTGAGATTGCTATTGAAATTTCTTTGCAGCCTTGGAGAGCATTTAAACCAGATGGCGTAATTATGTTTTCTGATATTTTGACTCCTTTACCTGGTATTGGAATCGACTTTGATATTGTAGAAAGCAAAGGTCCTTTGTTTGAAAACCCAATCCGAACTCAAGCACAAATTGATAAATTAACTTCTTTCAATCCTGATAAATCTTTACCTTTTATCAAAACTATTTTGCAATCTTTAAGATCGGAAGTTAACAATCAATCTACTTTATTAGGGTTTGTAGGTTCGCCTTGGACTTTAGCAGCTTACGCCATTGAAGGTAAAAGCTCGAAAAACTATTCTATTATCAAAGGAATGGCTTTTAATGAACCCGCAATGTTGCATCAGTTTTTAAGTAAAATTGCAGATGCGATCGCAATTTATGTAAAATATCAAATAGACTGTGGCGCACAAGTGGTTCAATTATTTGATTCTTGGGCTGGTAATTTAAGTCCTCAAGACTACGAAACTTTTGCTTTACCCTATCAACAACAGATAGTACGTCAGGTTAAAGAAACTCACCCCGATACCCCTCTAATTCTTTACATCAGTGGTAGTGCTGGAGTCTTAGAAAGAATGGGTAAGTCTGGAGTAGATATTGTCAGTGTAGACTGGACAGTAGATATGGCAGAAGCCAGACAAAGATTAGGTAAAGAAATGAAAGTACAGGGTAATATCGATCCTGGTGTCTTATTCGGTTCTCATGATTTGATCCGCGATCGCATTATTGATACTATTCGTAAAGCTGGTAATTGGGGACATATTCTCAATTTAGGACATGGCGTTTTAGTGGGGACTCCCGAAGATAATGTTCGCTACTTCTTTGAAACTGCAAAACAAGCAGATAAGTTGATGGCTGCTGTTTAGATAGTTGGTATGCCGTCAAGCGGGATAATATAAGTAAAGACAGAAAATACGAAGTTTCTACGGTGGTTAATGGTTAGTGGTTGATTGTTGAACGTTTTTAATTAATCAATACAAAGAAATAATTAATCGGTTCGTTTGTTGATTGTTTATTTTTGATTGCTTGACTTCTGACTTTTGTAGAGGCGCAAAATTTCGCGTCTCTACGACTTCTAACTTTTGTTCAATGGTATATTGTTAGCTAAAATTCAGAATATCTGGATTTAGTTAGCAATGAAAAAAATTTTTATAACGGGTGCGAGTGGGTGTATTGGTCACTACATTGTGGAATCTTTATTACAAGATACCAATCATTATTTATATTTATTAGTAAGAAATACCGATAAGCTTCAATTTGAATGGGAAAATAATCCACGCATTGAGGTTTTATCAGGTAATTTAAAAGATATTGAAGAGTATAGTGATTTATTGCTAAAAGAAATTAATATTGCGATTTTAGCTGCTACTTCTTGGGGAGGAACAGCAGAAAGCTATGATATTAATGTCGTCAAAACATTAGCTTTAATTGATATGCTCAATCCTAAAATTTGTGAGCAAATTTTATATTTTTCTACCGCTAGTATTCTGGATCGAAATAATAACTTATTATTACCTGCTAGTGAGTTTGGCACTGATTATATTCGTACTAAATATCAATGTTTTTCTCAGTTATTAAGGTCAAAATTAAGCGATCGCATCGTTGCTTTGTTTCCTACTTTGGTATTTGGCGGTGATAGTAATAAGCCAGTTTCTCACCTTTCTTCTGGCTTACCTGAGATAGTTAAATGGCTGAATTTAATTCGTTGGATTAAAACAGATGGTAGTTTTCATTTTGTTCATGGTCGTGATATTGCTATAGTGGTTACTTATCTAGTGGAACATCCTAATACAGTAATTGAAGAAGAGCCAGATGATGATAACTATCAAGAATTACCATCGATTAAACGAGTAGTATTAGGTAATGAAGCGATTACGGTAAATGAGACAATTGCTCAAATTTGTGGCTACTTCGGTAAAAAAGTTTATTTTGGAATTCCTTTATATCCTTGGTTGACTAATTTTTTGATTAAAGTATTTCGGATTCAAATGGATTCTTGGAGTTATTTTTCTTTAAAATATCGTCATTTTACATATAAAAATCCCATCACTCCTGCTAATTTTGGCTTAACTAATTATGTTAATACTATTAAAGATATTATGAAAACATCAGGATTCTAATAATAATTAACAATTAAGTATTTTTGGTATTAAAACTACGATAAAAAGCTCTTAATTTATCAGGATGTATTTTGAGATAATAACCAATAATAATTAATTGATTAATGATAGTAGTCCTAATAACTCCTAATTTTTGCCAACGACGTGCAGAAGTAATTACCGCAGCATTAGCGATCGCAATTTCCCCCTGTCTTTTAGCTCGTTGAACAAAGTTAAAATCTTCCATAATAGGCAAATCGGTAAAACCACCAAGACGATTAAAATTATCTTTAGTAATAAAAAAACCTTGATCTCCATAGGGAAGAGATAGCCAACGCGATCGCAAATTAACCATTTTTTCAACTAATCTTAAAGATTTTTTTTGTCCATTAATTACTAGTTTAAATGCCCCTAAGATAATATTCTTTTTTTGTAAAATATACTGAATTAACAATTGAAAATTGTTTGGTAATATAGTGTCTGCATGGAGAAATAATAATATATCTCCTGTCGCTAATTCTGCACCATAATTCATTTGAGTGGCTCTACTTAATTTGCTACTTGTAATTAAATGAATCTGCTTATTGTTTAAGCTAAATTGTGTGACTATTTCTTTGGTTCGATCTGTGCTTTTGCCATCTACTACAAGAACTTCTATATCAAAGTAATTTTTAAATTGTTTTAAAGTATTCTGAATAATTGCTTCTTCATTAAATACAGGAATAATCACAGTAATCTGAGGATTATTAGGATGTTTCATTTGTTCCAATAGTTAATAATTCACCATTAACCATTATTGAGCGAATTTTTTGCTTAGATTATTCTTAATTTTTGATTAGAAAACATATTTTCTTGATTTAGACAGAATTTTCAATCCTTCAAATCAGAATTATTGTGTATTAAAATATCCTCAGTGCCGATGATGAGGTTAGTCAATATTGTTATATCGTATTTTTCTGATTTTGTTTAGTTTTGTTCTGTTGACTCATAATGCGATCGCCTCACCTTTAGAAAATCGTCTCCAGCAATATCCTCAATGGAATCATAAACCCCCTGTTAAAATAGCTCAAGGTGACTTATATTATCCTCAATGGATGGCGGGAACTTGGTTAGCAGAGAGTATCTTAGTCGAGCAGACAGCACCCCTAGCACCAGAAATTATTACTCCAGGTTTTAATGATAATCAACAATATCTCAATCAACCAGTCAACTTTTTAGTAAGATTTGGCACAGAATATTTGGTCCCAGAAAATAAATGGTTTTTGCCCTCATTAAATAATAGTAATCAACCAAAATATATAGTAGCCGATCGCGTATTTAATGGAGAACATATTGCAGCAGCTTATTTAGGAGACAACAATATTTTTCAAGTAAAAATAGACCCTGATAATCCTAACAAGCAAATTACCTTTTTAAAAGGGGAACGCCAATTAATTTCTACCGTAACAGGTAGAGCTAGTGAAACCCCTACCCCAAATCGTTTTATCTCCACAGAAGTAACCAAACAACTTTTTAGATCGCCAGAAAGAATTTATCTTAATGAAGTGGAAACAACTTCCGATTACCAATTAATTGAACCAGGAAAAATTCAAGCACAACAAATTACAGCTATTTATCTTTCACCTCAAGATCCCGATTATTTTACAGCAAGCGATCGCCCAGTAGCAATTTATCGTTATCAACTTAATTTGGAGAAACAAGAGATAAATGATGAGGGATGAGGGATGAGGAAGTTATTAAGTAGCCCTAAAGGACTCGCTATCGCGTCGCAGTAGCAAGTAGCAAGTAGCAACCACTAACCACTAACCACTAACCATGAACAATCAACAATTAACAACTTCAATGCCACCTTTAGAAAATGGCGATCGCTTGAATCGTCATGAATTTGAAAAGCGTTATCTTGCAATGCCACATCTTAAGAAAGCAGAATTAGTTGAAGGAGTAGTTTACGTGCCAGCAGCCTTACGTTTTCAAAACCATGCAGAACCCCACGCTAATCTTATGGGTTGGTTATGGTTTTACCAAATTTCGACTCCAGGTGTGAAATTAGGAGATAATCCTACTGTCAGATTAGATTTAGACAATGCTCCTCAACCAGATGCAGTGCTTTTAATCAATGGTGGACAAACCAAAATTAGTGATGATGACTACATTGAAGGCGCACCAGAATTAATTGTCGAAATTGCTGCTAGTAGTGTAGCTTATGATTTGTATGATAAAAAACGAGCCTACAGACGTAATGGAGTGCAAGAATATCTTGTCTGGCGGGTATACGATCGCGAATTAGATTGGTTTCACCTCGAAGCAGGAGACTATATCAAACTAGAAGCAGACGAAAAAGGTATTATCCGCTCTTTGATATTTCCTGGTTTGTGGTTAGCTATTCCTCAATTGCTATCAGGAGAGATGGATCGAGTATTAGCCGTCTTGCAAGAGGGATTAAAAATAACAGAGCATAAAGAATTCATCGCTAAAATTAGCAATTCTGGTAATTGAAAGCAGGGTGAGCAAACCTCTTTTTCACTTCAAAAACATATTTATAGAATTAAGTTGGTACACCTTACAAAATAGAAATGGCGATCGCTTTAAGCGAGATTTCTTGATTTATTGACAAGCAGCAACGGGTTGTTGAATAGTTAACTCTTCTGCTACGCCGTCATTATCAAAATCGATAGTTGCTGTACCTTTTTGAAACAAAAACTGCTCTGGATTAATACCATACTGAGCCAAAGCAGGACGAATATTAATTTTATTTTGATTGTTTAAAACTAAAGTCCCATCTGCATAAATGCTAGCATTTTGAGAATTGGAAGAGGAATCGCTAATAGTAACTATTCCTTGACAGAAATTACCATTGTTGGATGCGTTAGAAAGACTACTAACCACTGTGTTTAATAAGGGATTAACATAATCACCATACACTTGATTAACAGTATTGATTAAGTTAGCACTATCTACTGATGTCGTATTTTGCAGCGTATTGTTGAGGTTATTATTAGTTGCAGTGGCAGAGCTTCCACTAATATAAACATGATTTAAGGTTTGTCCTTCATGTACTCGTTTGGTAATGCTCCACCCTGGATTAAAATTAATTTTTAAAGGCTGAGTGTCACTAATACCTGTTGTTTTACCAATGACTAAATCAGGTTGAGTAGGGTCTTTATGAAAGGCAATTAATTGTAATTCTCCATTACGACGTACAATTTTATCGATACGGGCAACTCTATCATCTTGACCATCAACTCTGAGGGTATAGCCATTGGTGTTAGAAATGCGTCGGCAACTATTGGTATGATCGAAATTATCAAGTAATAATTCTACTGTAGAGGGGTTAGTACCACTTTCTCGCCAGCATTGTTGTCCCCCTGGAAGTTGTTCGATGATCTCTAAACGGTATTGTTTGTAATTGTAGGGAATAGCAACCGCAATAAACTGTTGTTGATTTACTTCTTGTTCTCCAAAAGCCATTGCTTGAGGTGCGTCTAAGGCGAAAGAACTAGCTAAGATAGATGTACCAAAGAATAAAGATTTTAACAGGTTTAAAGGTTTCATGGTGGGTAAAGATTTCAATAAAATTGCTACGGAATAACTTTAGAGGAGTAAAATATTACGTTCTGATTATTTATAGGAAAAAAGGTATTTTTTTATGCAACCGTTATTTGGAGTCAGAAGGATCCAGAAGTAGCCCTAAAGGACTCGCTATCACGTCGCAGTAGCAAATGACAACCATTAAATTATCTGTGTTCATCTGTGTTCATCTGTGGACGAACAACCAATTATTAACCACTAACCATTAACCACCAACAAAAACAATGACCAATCAATTAACGAAAGATGTCCTGTTAGGTAAATCTGTAGAAGAATTAACTCAATGGGTACAGCAGCAAGGACAACCTGCTTATCGCGGAAAGCAACTATATCAATGGTTGTATCAAAAAGGAGCGCGATCGCTGAGTGAAATCACCGTTTTTCCGAAAAAATTCCGCGAATCTGTGGCAGAATACCCTATAGGTCGCTCTGAGATTCATTTTGAAAGTACTGCGCCTGATAGCACCCGTAAATACCTGTTACGTTTAGCAGATGGCTTAATTATTGAAGCGGTAGGTATTCCCACAGCCAAAAGGTTAACTGTTTGTGTTTCTTCTCAAGTGGGTTGTCCGATGGCTTGTGATTTTTGCGCTACGGGGAAAGGGGGTTTTACCCGCAACCTAAAAGCTTATGAAATTGTCGATCAAGTACTCACCGTACAAGAAGACTTTGGACAAAGAGTTAGTAATGTGGTGTTTATGGGAATGGGTGAACCCTTAATCAATTTAGATGAAGTAGTATCGGCAGTAAAATCTCTTAATAAAGATGTGGGGATCGGTCAGCGATCGCTTACAATCTCTACTGTAGGAATAAGCGATCGCATTCGTCAATTAGCAGAACACAAGTTACAGGTAACGTTTGCGGTTAGTCTTCATGCTTCTAACCAAAAATTAAGAGAAGAATTGATTCCTAATGCTAAAAACTATCGTTTACCACAGCTTTTAGCGGAATGTCGTGAATATGTAGAAATTACAGGGAGAAGAGTCACTTTTGAATATATACTACTATCCGAAGTCAACGACTCTCCTCAACACGCCCAGGAATTAATCAAGCATCTTAAAGGTTTTCAAACCCACGTTAATCTAATTCCTTATAATCCGATTTCTGAAGCAGATTATCAGCGTCCTAGTCAACAAAGAATCGAAAAATTTACCAATGTCTTACAAAAAGCCAAAATAGCGGTTAGCGTCCGTTATTCTCGCGGTTTAGAAGCTAATGCTGCCTGTGGGCAGTTACGGGCATCTCGCTCCGCAACGTAGTAGCATCGATTCCAGGGGCATAAGCCTCAATTACTTTACCTGTTTGGCTGCATTGCACTAAAAGATAATCGCAATAGTAACAAGAAGTACGAAGAATGTTCGTCTCTGAACATCGATATCTCTCAGCGCGATCGCCACAATTAGGGCAGTGAATTGTTTGTTTAATACTCATTTTAAAAACTTGATTTTCTTGTTGTAATTTGTCAACTCTAGCTGGTCAAAAATACTACAGCTTTAATTATTTATAAAGTTAATTTAAAGTTAGGGATTTTTTTAGCTAGTTTTAACTGATGTTTTATAGATATATATTGTCCATTGTAAGCACATTATTTTCTTATTTCATCATTTTACCCTTGATCCCTAAGTATATTTTGCTAAATTTTATATTTGCTTAACATTTGATCGCACATTTCTTACTGTAGCACTACTAGTACTACAGCAAGGTTTACTCATCAATCAAAAATTATAACTAATCCGCTTTTTTCTGTTGACTTACTTAACGGGTAATTTTTGAGTGTAGTACCAGATTTGAGTAAAATTTAGAGACTATATATAAACTAAAATCTCAAAGAATAGAATAACTGATTAAGTAATACCATTTCTTAAAAGTAATAAGAGACGAAGGTTTAAAGCTAGGAGTCCTAAAGGATACCGCTTCCGCCTTAGGACTCGCTACGCATCGCGCGACCGAAGGAAGTCCTTTAGGGCATATCAGGAGTTAGTGTAAACAGTAGTTTGAGTGTTTTTTCGTCAATTAAAAATAATTTTCTATCTATCTAGCTATTGCGCGAGAATTGGTATAATATTGCAGCAAAAATTGGAATACCAAAAATTCTATAATTTTTAATTTAAAAAATAATCAAACAGTAGAAACTCGTAAGATAACAGTAGCTATTAAATGGTTGTTTGATATCTAAGTAGGTAGGCGTAATTAAGTTAAAGATGAAGGGAAGCAGGGGAAGCGGAGGAAGCGGAGAGAATAATACTATTTGCCTATTGTTAGCTTGTCTTCTGATTAAAGGTTTCAATTATTTCTTCTAGGGTATTAACGGCTACGGGTTTGCTAAATAAATAACCTTGTCCATAATCGCATCCTAGCTGTTTTAAGATATCTAATTGTTCTGTGGTTTCGATACCTTCTGCAATAATTTTAAGACCCAAAGTATGAGCTAAATTAATGGTAGCTTGGACTATTTTATGATTATGAGTATTCTGTTCTAAATCCATCACAAAAGAGCGGTCTATTTTAAGAGTACTAATAGGTAGTTTTTGTAAGTATTCTAAAGAAGAATAACCCGTACCGAAATCATCTAGTATTAATTCTAAGCCACGATCTTTTAGTTTATCTAATGCGGATTGAGAGGTTTCAACTCGCTCCATAAAGATACTTTCAGTAATTTCTAATTTTAACTTTTGGCGTTGTATTCCAGTTTCGAGAATAACTTGTTCTATTTGCTCTATCAAATCAGGTTGTGCTAGTTGTTTTATTGAGAGATTAATTTCTAACTCTAAAGAATTTAAGAAAGGGTTTTTGGTTTGTTGTTGCCAATTAGCTAACTGAGAGCAAGCTTCTTGAATCACCCACATACCCAAAGGAACAATTAAATTAGTTTCTTCAGTAATGGAAATAAATCGCTCGGGTGGGATTTGTCCTTTTTCAGGATGCATCCAACGAATTAAAGCTTCTGCACCTATAATCCGATCATTTTGCAGACATACTACGGGTTGATAATGAAGTATGAATTTTTTTCTGTGAACTGCTAAGCGTAAATCAGTTTCTAGCTGTAAATTAGAGATTGCCTTTTGATGCATTTCGGCATTAAATACTTTATGGGTAGTTGTGCCACATTTTTTGGCTTGATGCATGGCAATATCAGCGTCTCTGATTAATTGTTCGGGATTTTCATAGTCTTTTGTACCCAAGACAATACCCACGCTAAAGTTTATAAAAATTTCTCGTTTGCCAAAAACTGTGGGTTTAGTGAATTCTTGTTGAATACTTTTAACAATGTTGATGGCTTTTTCAATCGAGTTAGTCGTTTCCAAGACAATAATAAATTCATCTCCTCCCGAACGAGCTAAAAAACTGTGATTGGGTAGTAAATTTTGTAAGCGATAAGCGATCGCCTGTAAGAGTCGATCTCCTGCAACATGACCTAAAGAATCATTAACTATTTTAAAGCGATCGCAACCTAAAAACAACAGCACAAATTTTTCGCTTGGAGAATGACGAACTATATCCACAGAAGTTTGCAATCTTTCTATTAAATAATTTCTATTGGCTAAGTCTGTGAGAGGATCGTGCATTGCCATGTGCAGGAGTTTTTCTTGAGCTTGACGACGTTCTATTACTTCTGCTCTTAGTTGGAAAGTTCTTTCGGCTACTTTTTGTTCTAACTGATTGTTGAGGGTTTCTAACTGTTGATTAAGATCGTGTAATTGTTCTTGTGCTTGTCTGAGTTGTAGTTGATTTTTTATTCTGGCTACTACTTCAGCAATCTCAAAGGGTTTGGTTATGTAGTCTCTACCCCCCACTTGAAAAGCTTTTACTTTGTCAAAAGTAGCATCTAAAGCACTAATAAAAATGACGGGAATTTGACTAATTTCGGGGTCTTTTTTGAGTTCTAGGCATACTTGATAACCATCCATCTCAGGCATACTAATATCCAGCAAAATGAGATCGGGAGCTTTGACTTTTACTGCTTGTAACGCCATTACACCACTAACTGCACAGCGAACTTTATATTTATGACTAGCGAGAATTTTTGATAACAGCTTTAAATTGTTAGGGCGATCGTCCACAATTAAAATGTCTGCTGATAAGTTATTAGTATTAGACTGGTTCATGATTAGGCATAAGTGGTTAGTTGAGAGTCAGCAGGTAAGTAAGCGCGCAAACTTCAATGAGCAAACTTCAATATTAAAGTATCAGGCTTAAAATATGATGAAATGTCGGCTTTACTTTTTCAAGCATTCAGTAATTTTATCAAAGCGAAAATCTTCTACCCATTGTTTAAAAGTAATTGCTAAATCCCTAGCAGAGTCAGGAATTTCGGCAATTAATTGTAAGACAATAGTTCTCTCTAGAGCGATCGCACATTCTTCCATTTGATCGCGCCATTCTGGAGGCATTTGAGTAAGTTGAGACTTAATGGCTGTGGGCGATATTTCATTGTGTTGTGGTTGAGAAACGTGAGTAATATCCGATGACTTTTCATAGATGTATTGGAGTTTCAAATGATGAGCCAAAACTTCAAAAAGATTTTCTGCTTGGAAAGGTTTTGCCATAAAATCATCACAACCAACGGAGAGCATTTTTTGTCGCTCTTCATCAAAGGCATTGGCGGTAATAGCAATTATGATAGGACATTTAGTTGTCATGTGTTGCTTGATTTTTTTGGTTGTTTGATAACCATTAAGAATTGGTAGTTCCAGATCCATTAAGATTAAATCTGGTTGCCAAGATTGAGCTATATTAATGGCTTGTGAACCGTTAATGGCTTCTTTGGTGATAAAACCTATAGAATTAAGCAATTGATGCAAAATACGGCGATTTTCCCATTGATCTTCCACGATTAAGATTTTGTAATCTGGTTGTTCCGCAGCTAAACTAACCACTTGGCGATCTTTTTGCTGTTCTAAATATTTTACTTGTTGTAGATTGCCCATTTTGAGAGGAATCATAAACTCAAATTTAGTTCCTCGATTGACTTGGCTCTCCACAGAAATTTGACCATCCATCATTTGAATAAATCGCTGAGAAATGGCTAAACCTAAGCCTGTTCCTTCTCCTAAATTTTTACCCGATTTGGTTTGTCTAAAGGTTTGGAAAAGGTTTTTTAATTCTTCTGGTGCAATACCAACTCCTGTATCTTGTAAGGTAAAAAATAGAGCTTGTTCGCAAAGAGAATTAGCTTTTGTGAGGGGCTGACCCCACCCTCGAAGAGCAAGGGGTCGTGGGGCGAGGTTTCCTCGCCCCCTTGTGAACCCCGCAGAGCTTGTACGCGGAGTCATCAGTTGACTATTTACCGTCAGAGTTACTGTTCCTTGAGAAGTAAATTTGATTGCATTACTTAAGAGGTTAATTAGGATTTGTCTTAGTTTTCCTTCATCGATTTTAATGCAGGGTGGTAAGTCAGGAGAGAGGTTAAAGATTAAATCAATCCCTTTAGATTTTGCTTTAATTTGCAGCATTGCAAATAGAGAATTGAGAAGACGATTCAGGTCACAGTCTAGACATTGTAGGGTAGTTTTTCCTGCTTCGATTTTGGACATTTCCAAGACATCACTAATTAGAGATAGTAGATGTTCGCCACTGCTATTGATAATACTAAGAATCTCTTTTTGTTCGGAAGTGGTAGTCGAGTCACGACACATTAGCTGAGTAAAACCCAAAATAGCATTGAGAGGAGTGCGTAATTCATGGGTCATTTTTGCCAGAAACTCGCTTTTAGCTAAAGATGCGACTTCCGCTTTGCTTTTGGCTATTTCTAACTCTTGGCGTTGTTTTTGTTCTTGTTCGAGTAGTTTAGCTTGAGAAATAGCAATTCCTACCTGAGTAGCAACAGCTTCTAAAAGAGTAATTTCTTCATGAGTCCATTGACGATAATCATCGCATTGTTGCAGAGAAATACAGCCGTTGGGTTCATCTTGATAAGATGTGCGAATAGCTAACACAGATTTGAGCTTGATTTGTTGGCAAAGAGGAATAATCTTCTCGAACAAAGGATCTTTATAGACATTGGGAGTAGCGTTCGCTATATCTCGTTTTAATAAAGCAGTAACGTGAGGGTTATCTTTAACGGTAATTCTCAAACCCAACAAAGAATCATAGTCCGATTCTGATTCTAAATATTCTGCCACAACACAAATATTAGGCTCAGGGATAGTTTCATAGGTATGAATCACACAACGGTTGACTCGAAAAGCACGACCAATTTGAGTGGTTGCAGTATGGAAGATTGCTTGACTATCAAGGCGTTGCCTAATTTCGTAGGTGATGCGACTCAGCAGTAATTCTCTGTGTAACTGTTGTTCTAAGACTCTTTCGGCTTGTTTGCGTTCTGTAATATTACGACAGATGCAGATCACTTTGCCTTCTGAAGTAAAATTAAGGCTAATTTCTTCATCGAATAAACTACCGTCTTTGCGCTTGGCGAGGGTTTCCCCTTTCCAATAACCCTGCTTTAATAGCAAAGGCATGATTTTGGTTTCCAAGTGTATTAACTCTTCGTGAGAGTATAAAACACTCCAATGTTGACCTAATAATTCTTCTGCGGAGTCATAACCAAATAGCTCTATATGAGTAGGGTTCAGGTAAATAAATTTGTAATCTTCTAAGATTGCCATCCCATCATAAGAGGATTCGATAGCAAGGGATTTTTCTTTAAGAACTTGCTGAATTGTTTGTCTTTCGGTTATTTCTGCTTGTAATTGCTGATTTTGAATATTTAGCTGGTTTCTTCTAGTAATTTCTTGTTTGAGCAGTTGTACTTGTGCTAAGGCGATCCCTACCGAGTCGGCTACAGATTCTAACAATTCAATTTCTTCAGATTTCCATTGACGATAGCGATCGCATTGATGTAAAGTTAACCACCCATTGATTTTTCCCTGATAAGAAGTTCGCACAGCCAAGATCGATTTTAGTTCTATTTGATGGGAAAATTGCTTTTGCTGTCTCAGTAACGGTTCTCGATCGATATTAGCAGAAGCGACTGCTTTATCTTGGGTTAAGACTTTCTCTATATAAGGATTTGACCCAGGAGGAATAGAAGCATCTAATAAAGAAATATAATCGGCAAGACAATATTCTGCAACAATTTGGCTGGAAGAGACAGTTGCTTCTTGACAAGTAATTAAATGACAGCGACTAACAGCAAAAGCTCGACCAATACTATCTACAGTAGCTTGAAAAACATCTTCTATTCTGAGATTAGAGCGGATTTGCTGAGTAATCTTAGCTAGTAGATTAGCTCTTTGTAATTGATGTTCTAGAGCTTGTTGAGTGTATTTACGTTGTAATTCTGCGCTGGCTCTAGCTGCAAAAATTTGTAAAATTAGTTTTGCTTCTTCCAGTTTGTCCACTAAAGATTGGCGATCTGCGATCGCTAGATACCCTAGAGTATCTCCTGAAGCATTAGCAATAGCAATCCCTAAAAAATTAGCTCCTATAAAAGATTTTAAGGAATCATGTCGCGGTAATAAATCTTGTTCTGTTAGAGAATAATGAATAACTTCTTTGGTATTTTCAAGCTGAATTAAAAAAGTTTGAGAGAACTCAAATTGTGAATTGCTAGTCAAGTTACCATCTTCCCATAAAGCCATGATTTCCGCTTGATTGTTCTTGTCAAATGTCGTAACTAAGGCGTAGTTAACATCCAAAATATTGACTAAAGTTTTGACACAAGACTGGAAAAAATCTTGACCAATTTTACTAGCTGTACCTTCAACAATGAGACGTAAAGATTCGACTTTTCTTTGTTGCTTACTAACATCTTCATAAGTTCCTAAAACTCCAATTACTTCACCTTTTAAATTACGTAAAGGTACTTTGCTAATATCTACATTAATTTGCTTTCCACTAGGAGTAATTTGAGTTTCTGCAATATGATATAAAGGTTTTTCTTGTTCTATACAATAGCGATCTCCTTCAAGACAACATTTCGTTTCGGCTTCTGACCAAGGAAAATCATCATCTGTTTTCCCCATAACTAGATCTGGATGTTCCAAACCAGCAGCGATGGCAAAAGTTTGATTACAGCCTAAATATACAGATTGAATATCTTTCCAAAAAATTGCTTGAGGAACAGTATTAATAATTAATTTTAAAAATGCTTCGGATTCTTTTAACTTTGTTTCTGTTTGTTTTAATTGAGTTATATCTCTAATTGCACCAACTAAAATATAGCTATTATTCACGTTTTGAAAAACTGCTTTATGAGTGGCTATAGTATGTTCTACACTATCACTATCAGTCAAATATTCTTCATTAGCGTGAGCTCTTCCCGTGGCGAAAACTAAATTATCTTGTTCCCAAAATACTTCGGCTTCTTGAGGTGGAAAAAAATCATAATCTGACTTACCAATAAGTTCTGCTCTAGAATGACCCAAAAATTCGCAAAAAGCATCATTAACTAACAGCCAGCGATGTTCTTCATCTTTGACAAAAATCGGGTCGGGAATAGTGTTTAAAATGTGCAATAAAAATTGATAAGACTTCTCGATCTCTTGCTCAAAACTTTTACGATTGGTAATATCGCGAAAATAAAAAATACTGCCATAATTGGTTTGTTGCGTATCAATGACATTAGAATAAACTTCAAAAAATCTACCATCTTGAAGTAAAATTTCTTGGTAACTTTCTATTGTGATATTTTGTTGAAAATCAAAAGTCGAATTTTGAAGCTGAGCCTTTAAATAAGCTAGTAGACTCTCTCCAGAACTACCGATGGGAAATGACTGTTGTATTTGCCATAAATCAATAAAACGTTGATTATAAGTAACGATATGCTGCCGTTTATCGATAATTAAAATACCATCAATAGAAGTCTTTTGTTGTGCCGAAAGAATGGCATTACTTCTAGCTAAAGCTTGAGCTATTTTTCTTTTTTCAATGACTTCTTGCTCTAATTGTTTTTGTTGTTTTTCTTGTTGCCATCGAGAACATTTTAACTCTTTAGTGAAATGTCTGATTACTCCGTAAATAATTCCCATACTCGCTATAGCAAACAATGTAATTGTTCGAGCTAATTTATGAGCGAGTATTAAAGCTTCTGCTTGATGTATTTGGGCAATTAAAACAATATTTTGGTCATTTAAACTCTGATAAATTCCAAGTATAGGTTGTTTTTGAGAGTTATAATAAATTTTTTGACTGTTATTTTTGGGGTTGATATTCTTGAGTAGCCAACTATTGAAATTAGAATCCGAAGCCTGAGAATCTTGAGAGATTAAAGTAGGATTTCCCTGAAGTAAACTGACTAAATATATTTTTTCTGTTGCACCTAGTCCTGTTTGTTTGCCGACAATAGGAGCTAATTGTCTTAAATTAAGGTTTGTGGTAACTAAAGCAATTTGCTTTTTTGCGCTATTAAAAAGAGGAATACCTAAAGTAACAGTGGGCTTTCCTGTAAATTCTGATTGATAAAAAATTGGATTAATACGATCTCTGGTAGTTGAAACATCATAATAATTTAATTTATCAATGGGGATGATTTTTCCTTCTAGGCTAGAATCTGTTCCTAAAATAACCTCACCATTAAGAGCGAGAATTGAAATATTGTTCCAATTATTTTTAAACTCTAAAATATGCTTTAAGCAATCGCTTAATTGTCGTTCGGCTTGAACTTTTTCTTTATTAGAAGAGTCTTTGTCTAATAAAATTTCAGTATAGTTACTTACTTCTGCAAACTGACTAATTAATAAAAAACTAGCTTTTTCTTGACGAAACCAAAGCTTAATTTCATCCTCTTTAATTGTAGTGACAATTTTTAATTTTTCAAAAGTAGATTCGATTAACACCTTTCTCGCCTGTTTGAAACTAATTCCTCCTAAGAAAATTAGTACCGCAAAAGCAAGAATCAAAAATCGCGATCCTATATTATTGATAAAACGTCGTGATTCTGACTTCATCTCTCATACATCTTAAAAATGTTAATAGCCCATAGATACTAACAGTAAGTACTTAGACAGAATTAATTGCACAAATTATTTTCTGTTCCCTGTTCAGAATTTCCTGATTACCTACTCTCCATCAATAAAATTAACTTTGTCCAATTACTCACTGTTATTTACTTGATACCTTAAAATCAGCAATGCCAACTAAATTAATTAAATATTTTTTAGTAGGCTGAAAAGATGAACCTTTTTCCTAAAGAGATAAAAATTTCATGTCTAATGCGATCGCTGATAAGCTACAATCAATAACAAACTGCAACGCTACAATCATCAAATTTCCCCATACTGATTCTGATTGGCAACATAAAATTAAACAGTCAGTCACAGGCTCTTTAGAATCAGTTTACTTAGTTATTCCCCATAAAGTAGATGTCTTGGCTACAGTTATAAAAACTGCTTATTATGAACGGTGGAACATAATGCCCTGTGGTAATGGTAGTAAACTAGATTGGGGTGGATTAACTAAAGATGTTCAATTAGTAGTTAGTACCCAAAAATGCGATCGCATTATACAACACGCTGTAGATGATTTAACCATCACAGTAGAAGCAGGAATCACACTAGCTAAGTTACAAGCAACCCTAAAAGCAACCAATCAGTTTTTACCCATCGATCCTGCTTTTCCTGAAACAGCCACTATTGGGGGTATCTTAGCCACCGCAGATACAGGAAGTCTGCGCCAACGATACGGTGGAATCCGAGATTTAGTATTGGGTATTTCTTTTGTGCGAGGAGATGGTGAAATTGCTAAAGCTGGAGGAAGGGTAGTTAAAAATGTTGCTGGTTACGACTTAATGAAGCTATTTATCGGCTCTTATGGTACGTTAGGTATTATTACTCAAGTTACCTTTCGCACTTATCCTATTCCCCAAGCTTCTCAAACTTTAGCCATTGCAGGAAAAGGCGAACAAATCGCTCAAGCAATTAAATTACTCAAAAATTCTAGTTTAACACCCACTGCTGCGGATTTAATTACAGCCTCCGTCGCTAAAAAATTAGAAATCACCGAAGATAACGCTCTGTTAGTTCGTTTTCAAGCTATTCCTGAAAGCATTCAAGATCAGACTGCTCAATTGGCAACTATGCTCGATAATTTAGCTGTCAAGATAACTCCTTACCAAGCAGAATCAGAACAGCAATTATGGCATCAATTAGCTACTTTAGTACGTACTCCACAAACACTAGAAGCTACTATCTGTAAGTTCGGAATTTTATCCACAGAAGCAATGGAATTATTACAGCAACTAAAAAGCATTGATTCTCAAAGCTATGCAATGATTCATATCGGAAGCGGTATTGGGATGTTACAACTTTCCGTAACTGAACCAAATATAATCCAAACTATCAGAGAATTTTGTCAAAATAAATCTGGTTTTCTTTCTGTGTTAACTGCACCCCAAAATATTAAGCAACAGATAGATATTTGGGGTTATAGTGGTAACGCTTTAGAGATGATGACAAATATCAAACAAAAATTCGATCCGAAACAAATTTTAAATTGCGATCGCTTTATGCTTAAATGAAGGCAGGAGGCGTGATGAGTAGAGGGTTTTGAGCTTAATTAAAACTCTTTTCAAAATCAATTTAGAGACTTAGTAAGGACTTACGCATTATGGAAATTTTTACTCAATATGTGCGGTAGGGCGAGGTACACCCACCCTACCAATGGTGTTTTTAAGTTTTTTTTGCGTAAGTCCTATTAGTTATGTATTGCTCTATTAGCTCTCTTTTATTTTAGGTAATCTTATAATGGGATGGGAATAGAATAAATAATGAAATAATAATAATAGTGAAATTGATTTTTTTCTACTTTTCTCTTATTTTTTAATCCAACCAGCAGCTATAGGATCGAAATCATCATCAAAGCGAGTTTTAGAATTATAATATACATCATAAGGATAATGTGAAGCTAATTTAGCACCTCTTAAATCAGCATTAGAAAAAGAAGCTTTTAAAAGATAGGCATTTCTCAAATTGGCAAATTTTAAATTAGCACCATGAAAGTTAACTTTTTCTAAACAAGATTCTTTTAAATTTGCTTGCTGTAGCCAAGATTGTCTTAAATTCACTCCACATAAAACTGCTTTATGCAGATCGGCCCAATTTAAATTGGATTGAGTCAAGCTAGAAAAACTTAAATTACAGCTTCTTAAATCAGCACATCTAAAATCAGATTTATCTAGCTTTACATCTTTAAGAGTAATTCCTTTTAATCTAGCTTTGATTAATTGACTCTGTTTAAAATCAGTTTCTCCTTTGATATAATTCTTGAGAATTTTGTAAGGTTCAGTAAAATGGTAAATATTAAAGTTAGAATTGTTAAAGAGATTTATCTGAAAATAATCTATTGTAATTTTTTCTATATAGCCTTCTTTTATAATTAATTCATAAAAGCTATCTTTTTTATTTTTATAAGATTTTTTTTGTTTGTGTTTAAATGCTAAATCCTTAACTATTTTTGTATTTATTAAACCAGATTTAAGCAAATAAAAAATTAAAGATTTTTTCTTGTCTGATTTAATTATTTTTGGCCATTCTTCAAGAAAAAAGTCAATAGTTGATTGCTTAATCCAGCCATGAGAAATTAGTATTTCGCCAATTTTCAAATCATTTTTTAACTGCTCTCCTAATGCAGTCTCTATTTGAATAATACTAATTAAACCTGCTTCAACTAAAATTTCACCTAAGAGTTTGTGATGTCTATTATCGTTAATATTCATGTTCATAAAGAATATTTACATTTTGATTTAAAACCAAAAATATATAATTAAGAATGGATCTTTTATTCACTATAAATTAGACTTTTCATTTTTGACTGTGATCTAATCCTAAATTCGATTTAAAAAAGTTATATATAATAAGAGATAAAAAAGAGTAATATCAGATAATGCCCAAAAAAGGGTTCTGTTGTAAATCGATAATTTTTTCGCTTGTTAGCTCTATGTTTGTAGTCATATTTACTTCATTTAATTACTAAGTTATATCTCTAGTTTATAAAAAAATAATTTGATTTAGTCAATCCGAGAATACACATATAGCTAGAATCCTATTTTACTTATTATGTTCTAATCTTTGCTTCGATTGCTATAAGAGGGATACTTTTGGAAAATGGTATAATCTGCTATCTGTCTGGCTAGTGAAGAAGAATTGGTATTAAGTATTTAGGCAAAATTATTGATGCATTTTGTTTACTTATTGCCTATTACCCATTGGTGACAAGAAAGCGCAAAAATGGTATTTGTAAATTACAACCCAAACAAGATTTAAGGTTTAATTAGCATCTTGCACTCCGATTCTAGACCGCCTCATTCCTTAAGTGGCAAGCTCACAGAATAAGTCTCCTGAAATCGACTAAAAGGCGCGAGCGCATTCTAATTTTAGTCCTCTTGAGAGGACTTATGAAGTATCAGCCATAGATTTCAATCTTTGGCGGTCATGAAGGCTGATGTCATCAAGACTGAATAAAGGTCTTCAATTCAATCAAGACCAAAATTTGACAAAAGACAAATCATCTTAACTTGTCACCATTGCCTCTTACGTATTACTTATTACCAGCGACCGTTATAACAATTGTACCAATTAGAAAAAATTTTCCACAATAATCATGACCTTAGCGTAAATCTCTCTAACTTATCTGGGAATTATTAAAGATATACAAATAAAAACTATAATAAGTTTGAGATGACTATCGAACAGATAAGATTGCAAGCAAAGAATGAAACTACCGCGCCAGAAGTATTAACTCAATTGGCTAGTAGTGAAGATAAACTGATTCGTCAATATGTTGCTAGCAATCCCAATACACCTGTAGAAACTTTAGCGAAATTAGGGGAAGAATTTCCCGATGAAATTGTAGCTAATCCTATCTTTGACCTATTGTTATTAGAAAACCCTGAAAGTGAATTCGTTTTAGTTTCTTTGGCTCGTAGTTCGACAACATCAATCGAGAGATTAGAAAAGCTGGTATATTCTGATAATAAAAATGTCGTAATTGCGTTAGGATATAATCCTAGTTTACCCGATCCTATTTTAGATACATTAGTTAGCCATAAAGATAATTGGATCGATCGTTTAAGTTTAACAAGTTTTACTCTTAATAATGGTTATTCAAGCTCTCTTCATCCTAATATTTCTATAAAACTTTTAGATAAATTAGCTTTTCATGATGAAGAACATACTCGCAACCTCGTTGCAAAACACCCCAATATATCAGAAGAAACTATTAATAAATTAACCAGGGATCGCTCTCATTTTGTACGCGCCACGATCGCATTAAGAGAAAATATACCAGAAAAAACGGCTCATATTTTATCAAAAGATACTTCACGTCACGTTAGGAGACAACTCGCTACTAATCCTAATATCCCGATTAAAGTTATCAAACGCTTAAGTAAAGATAAAGATGATTACGTCCATGTTGGAGTTAGTCAAAATCTCAGTACGCCACCAGAAATTTTAATCGAACTAGCCAAAAGTGAAAATCATAACGTGCGTAATGGCGTTGCAGAAAATCCTAATGCGCCATTAGAAGTTTTAGATAAATTTAAAACCGATGAAAACAAACACGCTCGCGAAAGAGTTGCTAAACATCCTAGTATCTCATTAGAAATTATAGAATATTTAGCTAAAGATAAAATTGCCTCGGTACGTCAAGCTTTAGCGAAAAATCCTCAAACTCCTGCAAGTATATTAGATAACTTAAAAAGTGACAGAAGCAAGCACGTTCGTCAAGCTGTAGCCAATAATAAAAATACGCCCTCAGATATTAGAAAAGCATTGTTGAATAACACAGATAAAAATATTTTCAAAAATAAAACAAAATAAGTTAACGACACAGTCTAATATACAGCAGTTTGCATAACTAAGAGAAACAGAAAATTTGTAGTAAGGTGGGCATTGCACTAAAGTACTTCCTTCGGTCGCCCACCCTACCCTGTAATTAAAATTTCCCGATCTTTCATGTCCTAAAATGAAATGCAATAGACTGTCGATGGTTAGAATAACAGTCCGATTGATATTAGTGTTTGAGATAAATGCGATCGCTAATATCTCTAATTTTACTAAACTATATTTAACTCGCTCTCCCCACATGAATATTTTGCACTCTAGCGGGGACGCAAGCATGAGTCATCTGAGCAATTTGCATGGGTTCACCTTTACCACACATATTAGTTCCACACTGCTTTAATTCCGCTTCAGGAGCGATCGCATCTATACTATTCCAAAAGTCTGTGGTCATGCTATGGTAAGTAACATTTTTCAACATTCCTACTACCTTGCCGTTTTCTACTTTCCAAAAAGCATCTCCGCCAAATTGGAAATTACGACGTTGTTGATCGATAGAATAGCTCCCAATACCATCGATTAAAATTCCTTCCTTAGTATCAGCAATCATCTCATCTAAAGTTGCCGTGTGGCTTCCTCCTGGCTTTCCTGGCTCTAAACCAAGATTAGGAATACGCACCATCGGTACACTAGACCAACTATCTGCATAGGCACTACCATTACTACTACCACGACCTAACCTATGAGCAGTTTCGCGATCCGTTAGATAATCATTGAGAATACCATCTTTAACCACATACCATTTTTGGGCGGGTACACCTTCATCATCATAAGCCATAGTACCCGTCCGTGAGGTTGGGTGCGATCGGCGACTAAATTAATCCAAGGTGCAGCATATTGGAGCTTTTGCCATTTATCAGTAGTTGCAAAGCTAGTACCAGCAAAATTAGATTCATAACCATAAACACGGTCTAATTCCGTAGGATGTCCCACAGATTCATGAATGGTTAAAAAGAGGTTAGTCGGTTGCAGGATTAAAGTAGTCTTCGTATCGAGTTCCCATTGAGGAGCATTTACCTTTTCAATCGCTTCGGTGGCAACCCTGTCTATATTACCTAGTAAATCTTTTTTATCTATGTGTTCGTAACCGATATTAAGGGGAGAGCGTTCATAACTACGACTTTGAGCATCCCCGTCAGCAATAGCAGTACAGCTAAAGCCAGGATAACTACGATAAATTGTTTGTTCGATTAATGAGCCTTCAGTAGAGGCAAATACTTTATCTTCTTTGGTAAAGCGGAGGAAAGAGTAAGCCTTTTTAATCCCTTGTTCACCATAGCTTAACAGGCGATCGTTAATATTCAATAGTAGCTCTGCTTTTTCACCAATAGATATGGTAAAAGGATCGATTTCTATCGGAGTAACGTATTTATCTTGATAAGCTGCCACAGGAACTAACTTTATGGGCTTTTGCTGGCTTAAACGGCTTCCTTTAGCAATTTCCACCGCTAGATTAACGATTCTTGTAATTTCTTCAGGTGTCTTTTTATGGGAAGCAGCAAAACCCCAAGCACCATCTAAAAGTACTCTGACACCAAAACCCGAACTTACATTATCAGAAAGATTTTTTAAAGAGCGATCGCTTGCACTTAATCTCTGAGTACGATAGTTACACAGACGAATATCTCCATATTCACAACCAGCCTGCTCGATTAGTTTGACAGCGAGGTTTGCTAATTCTTGAGTAGTTAGCTTTTGAGGTGCAGATACCATGATTTATAAATATAGAAAATGCCTAATGCTAGCTAAATTGTACCGAAAACAGACTAAGTATAGTAAGGGCTATTAACAGAAGCTTAATAATTAGACAATATTAGACATAAGTTGACAAATAAAAGGCTATAATAGGCATATGTCTAATTTAATTGGAGTAAAAGAAGCAGCAGAGCTACTAGGAGTATCGACTAAAACCATCCGTAGGTGGGAAGAGTCGGGGAAAATTCGTTCTTGTCGAACTGAAGGAGGTCACAGAAGATTTAATGTCAGCGATTTGTTAGGTAACAAATCTGATGCTTCATTGACTGTAGCCTATGCCAGAGTTAGTTCTCATGACCAAAAATCAGCTCTAGATAGACAAGCAATGGTGCTTGAAGCTTATTGCGCGAAACAAGGCTGGTCATTTGAGCTTATTAAAGACTTAGGTTCGGGAATGAACTACAAAAAAAAAGGGTTAATCAGGCTAATTAAGCTACTTTGCACTTATCAGGTGGAAAGGTTGGTATTAACCAATAAAGATCGCCTACTTAGGTTTGGTAGCGAATTAATTTTTATGCTGTGTGAAATATACGGTACAGAAGTAATTATTATTAATCGGAGTGAAGATTCTACGTTTGAAGAAGATTTAGCATCGGATGTACTAGAGATAATTACTGTGTTTAGTGCTAGATTGTATGGTTCTAGAAGCCACAAAAACAAAGCTTTAGTGAAAGAATTAAGAGAGATAGCAGACAAGATAAAATAGTATGCTGTTAGGTTTTAAGACGGAATTAAAAGTTAATAATACACAAAGAATTCTGTTAGCCAAACACGCAGGAGTAGCTCGTCACGCCTGGAATTGGGGTTTAGGTTTGACCAAACAAATTTTAGATAATAACCGAGACAAGCCAACAGCCCTAAAGGATACCGCTTCGCCTAAAAAAATCAAGTTTCCGACCTCTATTGACCTGCATAAATGGTTGGTAGCTCTGGTAAAACCCGAATGCCCTTGGTATTACGAAGTATCGAAATGTGCGCCACAATATGCTTTGAGGCACTTAAGGAAAGCTTGGGATGATTGTTTTAAAAAAGTCAAAAGACCACCACGTTTTAAGAAAAAAGGAAAGTCAGATAGCTTTACTTTAGATGGTTCGATAACTGTAGAAAATCAACGAATTAAAGTTCCTAGAATTGGATGGCTAAAGACTTATGAAAAACTGCCAATTAATAGCAACCCAAAATCTGTAACCATTAGCAAAAGAGCAAATAAATGGTTTATTAGTTGGAAGATAGAAAGTAGTGTAACTTATGTTGCGCCTGCAAACAATCCAGTATCAGTTGACTTAGGTTTGCTGAGATTTGCTACATTATCGACAGGGGAGGAAATACATTCCCCCAGACCATACAAACAGTTGTCAAAAAAGCTGGCTAAATTACAATGGCGCAATCGCCATAAAGTAGTTGGTTCGGCTAATTGGAAGAAAGCTCAAAGCAAGATAGCTAAGTTACATTATCGTATTGGTTGTATACGTGCCGATTTTATTCATAAATTAACCACACGATTGGCTAAGAACCACAGCCATTGTGCGATTGAAGATTTATGTATATCGGGTTTAATCCAAAACCGAAAGTTGTCAAAAGCTATTGCTGACTCTGGTTGGGGCGAATTTCGCCGTCAATTGGAATATAAAACCGAGCTATATGGCAGTGAGTTAGTTATTGCCGACCGCTTTTTTGCCAGCAGTAAACTGTGTCCCCAGTGCGGACACAAAAAAGACAAACTCCCATTAAATGTAAGAGTTTATAAATGCGATAACGATAGCTGCGATTGGGTAGCTGACCGAGACTATTCAGCCGCAATAAATCTTTTAAATTTACTAGGGATAGCTAATCCCGATGTCATGCCTGTGGAGAAGCAAGAGCCGACTCTCTTTGGTGAAGCAGGAACTAATAACCAACAAGAAAAAGATAATGGTTATGTACAGTTGTCCTTGCCATTGTCCAATATTGTCTAACTTTTAGAAAGCGGCAACCGACTGTTTCGACAAAACTAACTCTAATTACATCTTTTGTAGAATTAAATTGTCCAAAATCGAATTGTACGATCTGATAATTATAGAAACTAAAGTGCGATCGCAGTCGGGAAAGAAGCCAAATAGAAAAAGCGATCGCACTTTGATCGCTTTTATAACTAATTAAATATTACTGAAAAATACTTTCTTCTACACCTAATTCAGAAGCTAAAGTACTTTGTAAATCTGCTGGTAGTAAAACTTTGTCTACAGCATGAATAATCCCATTACTCGCTTCAATATCTGGAGTAATAACGTTTGCGTCATTAACAATAACTCCATCTTCTGTTATTTCAGTAACTAATCCGCCGTCAAGAGATTCTACGTCACCGCCAGTAATATCGCCAGAAGCTACTTCTTCGGGAACAACATGATAAGAAAGTACCCGTTGTAATACTTCTTTGTTTTCAGGTTCTAACAAGTATTCTAATGCACCTTCTGGTAGTTGACTAAAGGCTTCATCAGTGGGCGCAAATAATGTGTAAGAAGAATCAGAATCTGATAGTGTATCTGCTAATTCTGCTGCTTCTACTGCTTGAACTAGAGTATTGAATGACTCACTTTCTGATGCCACTTCTACAATATTACCTGCTTCCATACTTGTTTCATCTACAAGTATTATCTCTGTTTCACTAGTAGATTCCATAGAATCTGTATGGTTATCAGCTAATGCAGGAGATACAGATAATGTTCCTAAGCTAAGAATGCCAGTGAATACTAACAGTTGTTTACGCATTTGTCCAAAAGAATTAATTCTCAAAATGTATTTATTATAAATCACTAGACTTCTCTTTGATACTAACAAAATATCTGTTAACTAATCCTCTTACTTTTGGCATATTTTTTAATTAATATTTTAGGCTTTTTATATAGCTTATCTTATTCCTTAGTTGTAATGCAGAAACTTTTCCTTTGAAAAAATAGCGATCAAACAATACGATCCCGCGTCTTTAATCTATAGGACACTTTGTAGCTAATCAAAACACAAAAAAGGCATCAAAAAGTAAAAAGTTAGCAACTATAATATTTTCAGGGATTAATTGTAATAATCAATCAAGTAATTATTTTTTTGCTTTACTACAATAAATATTATTGCTCGTTATCCATTATCTATTATTTACCTAAAAAATAACTTTGCAAATTTAAAAATATTTAAATAAAAATCCCCTACAATAAATAATCATAGAGGAGAATCAACGAGCAAATTATTCAAAAATTTTTGTCAGATTTGATATTTATATTCTTCACTAACAATCTTAAATTGATAAGCCTAGCTTCAAACCTAATACAGCATGAAAAACTAAAATAACTAAAGCTAAACTTCCTACATAAGCATGAACAGTACGTAAAGTTTCTTTATTACCAATAAACCCTGTGGCAGCAATTACGGCATTAATAGTAAGTAGAATAATAACAACTGAACCAGTCCAAAAATGAGGACTTTCTAAAATTGGTTGATTTTGCATTACCAGCGATAACAAACCTCCTGTATATCCAGAAGCTAAAAAAATATACATTAAAGGAGCTATCTTACGATGATCTGCTTTATTTTTAATTGCACCATCAGGATCAGTTACTGCTAGCTGACGACTACGCCACCCTGCTAAAGCCACAAAACTTCCCATCACAAAAACAACAATACTCATAAAGAAGGGATGTCCCCAATGAACGATGGGTTCAGGCGTTCCTAAACCACCGAACCAATCAGCGATTGGCTTTAAAATTTCTGTTAAATTGTCCACGATTGCTTTGCCGTAATATTTCTTAACCAAAACAAATCATAACAAGATATTAACGACAGCGCACAAATTACGACTTTCCAGGCTTTTTGTAGACTAAAGATTAAACAAACGCTTTTTCGAGAACACACCTAAAATGATTCCACAAGAAACTACCGATAACCCATTTCTGCATCTAATCTATGAACCAGAAGTAGAAGATAATCTGGGGGAAGACTATTATGATGTTGTTCCCGCAACTAAGTTTCCTCAACATATTCTGCGATTTCGCAATGATTCGTTGTTACCCAAGTTGCGTTTAAATCCTGAAGAGGTAACGGAAGCTCATTTTATCGAAGCTTTTGGCAAATTTCAGAGCATTAGACCATTTTTAGCTTTACGCTACCACGGTTATCAATTTGGTCACTATAATCCTTCCCTGGGAGATGGTAGAGGGTTTCTTTATGGACAGGTAAGAGGGATAGACGATCGCCTTTACGATTTTGGCACAAAAGGATCGGGACGCACCCCTTATTCTCGTACTGCTGATGGCAGATTAACTCTGAAAGGTGGTATCAGAGAGGTATTAGCAGCAGAGGCTTTACATCGTTTAGGGGTTAATACTTCCCGTTGTTTTAGTTTAGTAGAGACAGGGGAGTCTTTATGGCGAGGTGATGAACCTTCACCAACTCGTTCTTGTGTTATGGTGCGTTTTAGTCGTTCTCACATTCGTTTTGGTACTTTTGAGCGGTTACATTATCTTAAACGAGCCGATTTAATTACTAAGCTCTTAGATAGGGTGATTGCGGTATATTATCCCCATATTCCTGATAATGAGGAGAAATACGGCTTATTTTATGCAGAATTAGTAGAAAGAGTAGCCAGAATGACCGCACAATGGATGGCTGCGGGTTTTTGCCATGGGGTATTAAATACCGATAATATGTCTATTACGGGAGAAAGCTTTGATTATGGCCCTTATGCTTTTATAGATACTTATAATCCGCAGTTTATCGCAGCTTATTTTGATTATGGTGGACGTTACAGCTATGGAAATCAACCTATAGTTTGTAAGTTAAATTTAGAGATGTTGCAGACACCTTTAGGAATAGTCATCTCATCAACAGATTTGGAATCAGGGTTAGCGCAGTTTGAAGATTGCTATCAGTCTACTTATGAGCAGTTAATGATGCAAAGGTTGGGTTTTGATGGTTTGTTTGCACCCATAGCAGAAGAATTACTTACTGCCACCATACAACTATTGCGTAATAGTAAGATTCTCTATCAGGACTTTTTTAAGGAACTTGCTTTGGGGTTTAATGATGGTTGGCGAGATGAGCCGAATTTAATTTTGGAAAATGCTTCTTTTGCCAAGGAAGTAACTCAACAGTGGAAAAGTCTGTACCATCGTTGTTTGAATAAGCTTTCTGAAATAGAGATGGCTCTTATTAGCGATCGCCTATCCCAACATAATCCTCAGTTTACTCTGATTCGCCCTGTGATTGAGTCTGTATGGCAACCTATTGTCGAAGAAGATAATTGGCAACCTTTTGATGATTTGGTTAGGCAAATTCAAGAAGGTTAATAATTAACGGCGTTGCTGAATAGAGAATGCTAATCAAGAAATCAGATCGTTAAAACATTATTTTTTCGTAGATACTTGCATCAAAAGCATTACGCAGTCACCAACGCCTAATTAACATCAGATATATAACCGTACAAGATTAGGTGAGGACAAAAAAACTATTGATTTGAAACTAGTAATACCAACTCTCTGGGGTCTGACAGACCGCCAAAGCACCATCAGAGATGTCATCGATAGTAACGGTAACTTTCTCAACCACATCAGCTATGACAGCTTTGGCAACATTATCAATCAAACTGATAGTAACATTAATTTCCGCATTTTGAATTTCCTCCAGTTATTCCTCTAATTTTAGATTGGTTAAAAGATGGATGAAATCCAGTTTAAAACATTAATATAGAATTCAAAAGCATGGAAATTGACCTAATCTTAAACCGATATTCATCAGGAAAACGAAATTTTTCTAATCTTGATTTGCATGGGAGCGATTTGAGTAATCTCGAACTATGTGATATTAATCTGAACAAAGCTAATTTACAAGATAGCAACTTAAGTAATACAAATCTAGAATTTGCTTCTATTATTCAAGCCAATCTATATAAAGCAAATCTCAGTAAAACAAATTTGTACAATGCGAATTTAAGTCAGACAAATTTACAAAAAGTAAATTTAAGCGGGGCTAATCTTGAATGGGCTTGTTTAGATGAAGTAAGCTTAAAAGATACTAATCTTCTTGAAGTAGAAGGACTTTATGGAATTAGCCTAAGTAAAGTGAATTTACGCAAAGTTGATTTGAGAGGGATTGATTTGGAATGTGCAACATTAAACAAAACTTGTTTAGCTGAGACAAATTTACGTAGAGCAGCATTAGGTGGAATCAAATCTTTTCAAGTTAATTTGTGTAATGCAGATTTGACTGAAGCAAGGCTATCAGATGCTAATTTAAGCGAAGCTTTGTTGAAAGAAGCGAATTTAAGCAAAACACTTTTTTTAGGAGCTTACTTAGTTGAAGCTGATTTGGAGAAAGCAAATTTAGATCAATCAGATTTACGGAAATCCAATTTAAAACAAGCTAATTTAAGTAAAGCTAATATAAACCAGACTTATTTTGGTGGCGCAAATTTGTTTGGTGCAAATTTCACCGAAGCAATTCTAAGTCGAGTACATCTACAAAATGTTGATTTGAGACAAGCTAATTTCAAAAATGCTATTTTTCGAGAAGTTAGTTTTAGTAATGTTAATTTTGGCAATACCATAATGCCTGATGGCACTATCAAATCTTGATGTCAGTGTGAGTATGACTGGGTAAACAATGTTACTTGCATTACCAATGCTAGATGCAATAGTATCAGATATCAATATTAGAAAAAACTTTGATGCAGATCAGCCTGATGTAATTCGTTGTGTTTTAAGAAAATAATGAAATCGCCAATCTTGTAGTAAAACTACTGATTTAGTATAGTCGCCGATCTTGTCTTCTGAAGTTTTTAATAGCAGCTTGATTGATATATACCTGTCTTTTGCCAATACTCAATAAAGCTCTACCAGCATTATTTGGTAAATTGAGATCTATAGAGTCTTGAGGATTTGTCAAATCTCTCATAAAGTCTGTGACAAAAACTACAGGGCGCGTACTATCCCAATGGGATTGCAATTGTTGTTTATTAATTAAATAGTTGGGTTTTTTTCCTGGAAATTGGGGTGGTGTTCTGTTTTCTCCACTATCTTCTAAAATCAGAACATTACGATATACTTTTTTTCCTTTTCCTGAGATGAAGCCCAGAGGAAGCTCTTTGTTATCAGTAATGGATTCTTCGGTTTGATTAATTTCTTGTCCTTGATTGAGATAGTAAGCTATACCTCCTGCTGCACCTATTTCTCTTGAACCTTCAAAAATCCATAATGCATTAATCGGTAAGTTGGTATCTACTATTCGGACTAAATTTTTACTAGAGCGAATATCTTGGTAAAAAGCAAAGCCAATAGTAATCATGCTGTAGAAAACAAATAAGCTAATTACTAAAGATTTAAAGGATAAGGCATAATTTTGTTTTAATAGCTCAATACCCGAAACCAAAAAGCCTAATGCTAAGATTAAAATATTTGCTAAAACTAAACTGGTAAAGATAGAATAATTTTTAATTACAGTAAAAGACTGAAATAATTGAGGAAAAATAGCGATCGCTATAGTAGCAATAACCCCCATAACAATCACAATATATCCATAAATATCAAAAACACAATTAAGATTAATTTTTTTGAAAATCCAGTATCTTGTGAATAGCTGTATTTTTTCTGCTGATGACTGATTAATAAATGCGCTAGCACACAATATTGTATAGGCAGGTATGGCGGGAATACTGTAATAAATTAATCGAGAAGATAACGGTAAAAATATAATAATTGGTAAAATAAAAGTATTAGTTAACAATAAAATAGCATCTTGTTGTGGTGTTTTTTGGCTCTTGCTATCAGTTTTTAATTGTTGCCAAATAAACCTAAACACAGAAGGTAAAAATAAGCTCCAAGGTACGCACCATAAAGCTGTAATGCCTAAATAGCCTAAAGCATTAATTTTGGAGACTACATAATCTGGAGGAAAACGTCGGTCAAAAATACGACTTATATGTTCATTGAAAATGAAATAATGCCAAAACTCAGGATTTGCTCGTTCAATTGCCAGACACCAAGGCAATACCAAAGCTAAAATAAATAAGCCACCTAAAAGTAATTTGGTTTTCCTAAAAATATACCAGTTACGATGATAAATTGCGATCGCTATATAGCTGCAAGCAATAAAAAATATTCCAATTAATCCTTTGGTTAATAAGCATAGAGCAATCAAAAAATACAAGCAAAAAAAATAAATTAATGATTGAGGTTTATAGAGTAATTTCCATAAAAAATAATTACTAGCAAGCACTAAAGTAGCCAGTAAAACATCAGTTAATATTTGATGACTAAAAATAAACCAGCCGAGACTTACTGATAGCATCAAAACCGTAATCCGATTAGCAGTAACTCCCCATAAATCTTTACTCCATTTTCCTGCAACTATTATCCCTAGCCAACCAGCTATCGCAATCGGAAATCTCGCTGCAAATTCAGTATTACCAAAAAAAGTTTTAGAGATCGCAATCAACCAATATATCAGTGGAGGCTTATTGAGATAAGGTGCGCCATTAAGATAAGGTGTAATCCAATCTCCTCGCCATATCATCTCATTCCCTACCATTGCAAAATGACTTTCATGGGGTTCATATAAACCATAGTTACCAATACCAAAAGTGAATAATCCTAATGCTAATAGGGGAATTAATAAGTCGATGATGTTAGTTTTTTGATTGGTATTGGGCATTTTATCAGTTGTTGGTTATCAGTTATCAATTATCATTAGAGATTGAAGACTGAATAAATGTAATGGTTATCCATCATAAACTATTTTGAATCTCGTGCAGAGTCGTTTATACCCTAATGCGATGGGTACAAGTCCCGCTTAGTTTGGTGCAAAGTTGCAGAGAGCTTCAATTGAGATCTATTAATTTAGTTTAATATATTTAAATGTTCTGGCTTTGTTACAAGTATATACACTGTATGAATGTTTTAAAAAATCAAAAAAAATCTGGAAATAATTAAAATATTATCAAATTTATCAACAAAATATAGCATTAGAATATTGTGTAAAATGTTAAAATTAAATCGTGAAAATCTATTGGAAGTTACTGTTAACTCACGATCTAATTTTTTATAAACTATCTTAAATCTACTTTAAATTGAACTCGATTTGCCAAGAATTTGATGTTAGATCGAAAGAAGAATTTTGTTGTTGTTTAAATCCAAGATACTAAAAAAACAGCAACAGTATACGATCGACAGGTAATAATGCTACTAGAATTTATTTGATTAATTTTACTATGCAGCTTGTATCTAATAAAATCTGATTTTTTGTTTTAAATACATTACAGCGATCGCTGTAATGTATTAAAATGGGTTTTTGTTTATTTTTTAAGAGATCGATAGCGCGGTTAGTTTCTATTTTAAATTGTTGTAGCCACTGATTATTTGTCAGGTATTCTACAGTAAAAGAGTTATTATCTATTAATAGTAAATCAACGTTATATTTTTTAATAAAATCAACTAGGGTATTTTGCTCTAAGCTATACTGTGCTGAGATTAAATCTTGAACTCGCTGGCTAATTTGTTGATAATAACCTCGATGGTAAGGGATAGCATATTCTTTTGCTACTAATACAGAGCGTGCTGCTAAACTAGGAATAAAATCTGCTTCTTTACTCAGGGTAGCAATTAAAATATCTTTGGGTTGTTGTTGCAAAAATTGATAAAGCTCCTCGGATTCCCCTGTTACATAACCTAATCTTTCAGGATAGCTTTGCACGGCATAGGTAGGATAAAGTAATATACAAATTAAAGCTATTAAGCAAATGAATCTCGTAGAAATGTTTACATAACTTTTCTTACAAAATATGTTGTCAATCCATGAAATAAATTTATTAAAAATAACTGCGATCGTAATACCGTCAATTAAAGCAATAATAATTCTCTGAGTATGATGGGTATAACGGGCAGGTAAATGTAGTCTAAATAGTAAAAGATGCGCTAATAAAAATAATAATACTGAAGCCAGAAATAATTCCAATAAAACTTTGATTTGTGGTTTGATTTCTTTGACTAAAGGAAAGCGATTAGGATACTGTTGTAACCACCATAAGCTAATTCCATAAATACACATCAAACTGTATTGCCATTCAATTGTGAAAAACCCACTTCTTCTGCCAGTTAACCAAAATCCACTGAAGCTATCTGAAAAAAAAGCACTCCTTCCTTCTGGCAAAAACTCTTGTAATAATTTTGCTTGACTAGCGGTAACAACTGGTGCAAAATTAGATGTTTTAAAACCATAAGCAGCTAAAATAATAACGCTTACAAATAACCCCCATAATTCAATCTTTTGAGGTTTCTGATACTGCAATAACCTTAAACTTAAAACCATAACAGAAATTAAAACAGCTTGAGGATAAAATAAACCCTGTAACAGTATCATTAATAAACACAAGATTAAATTTTGTCGTAATAGATAATAAATAAATGCTAATAAGAAAACGTAAATAAAGGCTCTTGGCGTACCTGAAGACAAATCATCTACCATCCAAAGATTTTGATTAAGCAATAGGCTACTAATAAAACCAGCAAAAGGTATGGGAAAAATTTCTACACAAACTAAAAAACAATAAATAGTTGTCGTAACACCAATGATTAAAGTTGATATTTTATTAAAGAAAAAGACATCTATACCTAAGCTACCAACTAGCCTATATAAATTAGTAAATCCCACAGGGGTTACAGATTTAAAATAATCAGCAATCAAATCGTTTTGCCAAAACCCATTACCATTAAACTGCTGCATCCAAAAGATATACTGTCTGGCATCATCTTGTACTGTATAGGGAGACTGTAAAGCAATTTTTAATCCACTAAGACTAAATAAAATCGCTGTAATAATACTTACAGTAAGCCAAAAATTGGATTTGGATTTTAAAAAAAGTTTCACTGAATATATTAATTAAAATATCTTATTTAAGGTCGAGTTTAAGCAAGTTTGCCAAAAGCTAAATATCTAAATGATTTTGGCAATAGCTATACCCATCCTACAAATAATTATATTAATCTATTTTCGTAAAAAGCTCAGACAACATAGTTTGATAATTCGCTTGTATCTGTGTTTATTTATGTAAAAGATGTGAATATTTTTTAACAATACATAGTTTTAGGTATTGTTACATTTACAATTATTCTATTTTTAATTTAGTGAATAAAATCTAAATTACTTGAAACCATTTAGGGTGCAACAAAGGGGAATTATGAATAGAGACTTATTTGCTCGCGAAGCTTTAGCGCAAATTCCTAAAATATTAACCCTACTAGATCGTAATCCTCACAGTCCTACCTATGGTTGCTTTGATCGCACCTTTTGGCAATACAAGGTAATAGATTTTCCTGCGGGAATGTCTCAAGAATTTGTCTATCCTCTGGCGTTGGCATACCATACAGACTTACCTGATAATCAATTTTATCAGCAACCGATACTCAAAGAATGGATCGAGGCGGGTATTCTTTATGGTTTAAGAAGCTCTCATAGTAATGGCTCTTGTGATGATTATTTCCCGTATGAGCGAGCAGCAGGAGCAGCAGCCTTTTCTTTACTAGCTTTTATCGATAGCTATACCCTAATGGAGTTAGATAACTCCGAAACCTTAAAATTTTTAGTCAGAAGAGCCGATTGGTTAGCTCATCATCAAGAAAGTGGCAGATTAACTAATCACCAGGCATTAATAGTACTGTGCTTAGAGCTATTATCTCAATTACTCAAACTAGATCGTTGGGATGAGAGTAAAGCACAACGCCTCGAACAAGTATTATCTTGGCAAAATTCTGAAGGCTGGTTTCAAGAATACGAAGGCTGCGATCCAGGCTACCACACTTTAACTATTTCCTGTTTAGCAAGGGTATACGAGCTTAACCCTAATAATAGATTACGAGACGCGATCGCGAAAGCAACTCTCTTAACTGCTCAATTTGTCCATCCTGACGGCTCTTATGGAGGAGAATATACCAGTCGTAATACTTACAATTTCTTTCCTCATGGTTTTGAATTAGTGGGAAAATGGTTACCCGAAGCATTAAATATCAACGATCGCTTTTTACAAGGATTAGCTAATGGTTTAGGTGCTTGTTACAGTGATGATCGCATAATTGGACATCATACCTGGAATTATTTGCTAGCATGGCGTGATTATATACCCGCTCGCCCTCCTTTAAAACCTCTACCCAAAGAGCGTTTTTGGTTACAAGAGGGAGGTATCTTAATAGATCGTCGTGACGATACAGAGCTATATTTAGCCTTGAATAAAGGAGGTGTGTTTAAACTATTTCGTGATGGTAAGTTAATTGCTTCCGATACTCAATTTTCCTTATTGGTGGTAGAAGGAAGTAAACTAAAAAATGCTGTAGGACATCTGATTGGTAACTATAAAATCACTGTAGAAGACGATAAGATAACTATATCTGGTTCTTTAGGTTGGGCAAAACAAAAGCAAATGAACCCCTTTAACTTAATTGCGCTGCGGTTAGTTATGCTTAGTATCGGGCGATTCTTTCCCAATCTCATCCGCACTATCTTACAAAAAATCCTCATTACAGGGAAAAAATCCACACCTTTTAAGTTTTTCCGTTGTTTATCTTGGCAAGATGGACATTGGCAAGTCTATGATGAGTTATACGCCGACTCTTGGGCTAAGGTACATTCTGCGGGTATTGGAGTCGATCAAACCTCAATCTATGTTGTCATGAGTCGCACTTTTCAATTAGGGCAATTAAAATCCCATTGGGAGCTAACCACAAAAGTAGAGCATTTAAAAGATAACGAGCCACTTAGAGTAACTAGGAATTTTAATTAGATTGCGACGCGCTACGATAAAACTGCCAAAAATTTTTTGGGGGCTGTTTATTTAGTCGCCACCACGATCTAGTTTAATTGACTATATGCCCTAGTAAAAAAATTTTGAGAGAACCCTCAGATTTTGGCAAAATAGCTACATGAGTAGCAATATTAAGAGGGTTAACTTGGCTAGCAGACAAAGGTAATGGACGAATGTTATCCATTGGTAGTTCTATCAAAGCAGGAGAATTATCAATAGGAATTCCATAGAGTTCGCCTTGGCGAGTTTGGCTCAGGATTAAAAAGCGTTTTTGCATTCGCTCAGTAGCAGAATTCTGGGGAGATAATTTCTGAGCAAGATTGACAACAGTTACGGTTTGCCCTTCAAAATCTGTGATTCCCAAACTGCTATCTGCTGTATTAGTAACAGGAGGACAGTTGATTACCTTGAAGATCGTACTAATTGGCAAAGCGAAAAAATGATTTGCCATCTCAAACACAAGCACTTTGAGTAATTTAACATCAGAAGTAATGTGAGAGAGTCGTTGGGGTGGAAAATGGGTGTTGAACATAAGTAAAATCTTCTCTGCTAAGAAACTGAGATATTTGCTGTTTTTTGAGAGATCAAGTCGGATAGCAAACTAAGCAATTTCTGCTCAGAGTAAGGCTTGGTTAAATATGCCCTAGCTCCCAATTCAAAAGCCATTTGGCGATGCTTAAGACTACTACGAGAAGTTAACACGATCGTATCCACTGGCGACAAGTTAGCATCTTGATGATAGGCATGCAAAAACTCAAATCCATTCACCTTGGGCATCTCGATATCACAAATTATGATTTTAATTTCTGAATGCTGACGTAATTGAGTGAGTGCTTCTTGCCCATCTTCTGCTTGTAGAACAGAGCAACCAGCTTTTTCTAACATCAAGACCAGCAGTTTTCTTTGAGTAGGGGAATCATCGACAATTAAGATTGACTGTCCTTGTAGTGCCAAGGTGGAATTTAAGCTACCAGAAGGACTAAGTAATCGATCGCTTGAGGAATTGCTAGTGGGTAAACTCGACTGTTCTATTTCAGCCGACCAGTTTAGGGGAGAAGTCGAAACTGTAATGGATTCAGGCAATATCCTAGCTTGCCGAGAAGAATTAAACTGACTCCAAGTCTGGTTAACTAATTCTAATGGATCTAGAACCATAACCAAACGACTGTTACTGAGGACGCTATATCCCTGAATGTAGCTAGGTAAGGTAGGCTTTTTACCCAAAGATTTAATTGCGAATTCCTGCTTAGTCACAATTTGTTCTACTTCGAGACACAAGAGTTGGTCTTGCTGCTGTAGCATTACTAGAGGAGCTATTTTTTGACGCTGGGTCGGAATTGAATCAGAGAAACTATCAGTGGGAAAACTGTAAGCTAACAAGCTGGCAAGGGTTCTAATGGGTACTTGTTGTCTTTCTTTACCCTCTCCCCACAATAAAAACTTCTGATGGGGATGCCCTTGAATAATGGTTTGGGAGCTAATCCGATCGGGTTCTGGTTGCAACACCCGTTCGATCGACTCTGTCAGCAAGGCATAAGAAAGTCCGTTAGACTGACAAACTAGCATCTTGGCTGTGATTAAGACCAAAGGAAGATGTAGCGAGAATACTGTTCCTTCTCCTGCAACAGAACTAACTGTGACTGAGCCTTGAAGTCTCTGAATCTGACTGCGAACTACATCTAGTCCTACTCCCCTACCAGACAACTCAGTAATCTGTTCTGTTGTAGAGAAACCAGGCTCGAATAGAAGCTCTGCCAGTTCCCTCTCTGAAGCTATTTCTGCTCGATCGGGGTCAAGTAGTTGCTGTTCTACACCAGAGACACGAATTCGCTCCCAGTTCAGTCCCTGCCCGTCATCTGCCACTTCAATTATGGTACGGTTACCTTGATGGTAAGCATGAATTCTAATGCTGCCAGTTTCTGATTTACCTCGTTGACGGCGCATTTCAGGAGACTCAATGCCATGGGCGATCGCATTACGCACTAAATGAAGTAAAGGATCGAATAAATTTTCTGCAATACTCTTATCGATTAAAATGTGTGTACCAATCAGTTCTAGCTGGGCAGGTTTACGATTAACAGTAGCAAGTTGCTTGATAATGGGTGGAAATCTCTTTAAAAGTAGACCTAAAGGAAGCATACGCGCTTGAAGCAAATTGTCCTGAGCATCAGCTAGGAGTTTCCCTTTCTTTTTGAGCATCAGTTGGGATTGCCTGACGGAAAAATCAACTTCTTCGATGTTTGACTGCAACTGCACCATTGTCGACCTTACCGATTGAATCAAAATGTGCATCTCGCTGTAGGCATCCATTTCCAGAGAATCAAACCTCTCTCCTATCAAGGATGGGGACGCGCCCTCACTAGCTTGGGAATGAGGTAATTTTTCCCTTTGAGCAGAACAATATTTATCTGACCAATCTCGTATTAGGTTCAACCCTTGCTGACACCTTTGCAACTGCTTCAGTGTTTTCTGAGTATTCTCCTGGGACTGGTTAGTTTGCAATGTCTGCTGGTTTTGAGCGATCGTTAATTCACCGAATATAGAGTTGAGGCGTTTGAGTTGTAGCAAATCTACCCGAACCTCTTTTCCTGATGATTGAGAAGAAAAATCAGATTTTGGTGGTGTTGTCTTCTGCTCTCGATCGGACTGATGAGAAAAATCTGAGTCTTCAGAAACTTCAGACTCTTGCCGATCTAATCCTATTTTTTGTAAAATTTGGTCTATAGCATCTCCAGCATTCAACTGACGACTAGAGACAGTATCGGGAGCTTGCTGCTCTTGTGGTGAAACAGTAGTCCCTAATTGTTGATAATTTGGCTCTACTGGTACTGGCTCTAAAGAAACTTCTGACTCGCTTTCTGAGGTATCTTCAGGAGTTTCTGGTTCGAGAAATAACTTTGAGTTGGTTGCTTTGACTAGTCGATCTAAATGAGTAAGAGAAGAAGATGATGACGACGACGATCCTTGTGCTGCTAGCTCCCGCAAAGCTATGGAAGGTTCTCCACCACGATAGCGATCGCCATCGAGGACAGCAGTTCGTGCTTTTTGTAAGTCTTCTAAAGCCAATTTAGCGATTAGGATAGCTTGGTTCGGATGTTGCTTTAGGGCAGTTAAAATTGTTTGGGCAAGTTCTTTCATGCCAGGAAGATTATAGGACTCCGCTATGCCGATAAAAAACTCGGCTTCGGAACTTAAGGTAATAGCAACTTGCTCAGAATTCTCTGTTGCCAATATAGCTGCCAATTGTTGTAATTCTTGCTGCATACTTTCGGCAAAGATAGAGCCAACGACATCAAAACCCAACTCTTCTGAAGTAGGCAGGGGAGCTTCGCGATCGAAAAAATCCCCTAGTTTAGTTTGTAGTTTGGCAAAAACTACAGCTACTCGGTTGAGAATCTCAGTTTCCTCAAGAGTACTATCGGTGTGCTTTGGTTGATATTGCGATCGCTCGAACGATTGAGCTATTTCTGCTGTCACTGATTCACGGAGACATTCATAACATTCCCAGAGTAGTGCGGATAATTCCTCGTCCCAGTTTATATTAGGGCTATAGAGAGCTTTAAAGACATCTTCTAAATGATGAGCCACGGTGCGAATAGTTTCTCGTTCTGCACTAGCAGCAGAACCTTTAAAGGTATGAGCATTTCGCATCAAGTTATGAATTTTATCGATACTGGGCTCTTCCAGAACACTCAAAAGGTCTTGCTCGAGCGCTGGCAGTAGAGAAGAAGCTTCGGTAAGAAAACACTGATATACTTGGTTTCGGATATCTTGCTCGTTGGTCATATACTTCTCCTATACGGCTACAATGATGATTGATGCGTCTAATGTGAATTAGAAGAAAGCTCAGAGCTAATAGCTAAAGGCCAATAGCTCTTACGTCCTCAAGGGCTTCGGCAGGAAAACCTAGTAATTAATCGTCAAACTAATCGATTTTGAATTTACTGACGCTGGTCTGTAATTGTTCAGAGGTGACGAGCAATTCCTCAAATAAAGAAGCGATATTGACCGAGTTTGAAGAGGTTTTATGCGCTATATCAGCCACATCTGTCATCGCTTTAGTCATCAACTGCGACTGTTCAGTTTGAGTTGAAGTCGAAGCGGTAATCTGTTGGACTCGATCGCTAATCTGGTTGGTTGCTGAGGAGATTTCATCAAGGCTCTGGCGAGTTTTATTGACTAATTCCGTCCCTTTAACAACCTGCATAATACCTAATTCCATTGCCTCGGTGACTGATTGAGTCTCGGTGCGGATTTCCTGTACTAAGCGTTCAATTTCTGTACCCGCATTAGCAGACTGATAAGCTAGGGTTCTGATTTCATCGGCTACTACAGCAAAACCCCGTCCATATTCACCAGCACGAGTTGCTTCAATGGCAGCATTAATAGCTAATAGATTAGTTTGATTAGCGAAGTTATCAATTAGGTTGACAACTTTGGCAATTTTTTGCGATGATTCTCCCAGATTTTTGAGCTTTTTAGCTGTTTCCGCCACGGTTTCTCTAATTTCCGCAATTCCTGCTACGGTTTCCTTCATGACTGAATCTCCTGCTTGAACAGTTCGATTAGCATCTAGTACTGCCTTATCTACTTGCTGGGCATTAACCGCTACCTGGGCAATCAACTCTACCATTTGCTGTAGTTCCTTCAAGGCTTGTCTTAAGTCCTGGGATTGTTTTTGGGCTTGGTAAGATAGTTGACCAACAGCAAGTTTACTATTACTACAGGTTTGATCTACTTTTTCCGCAGAGGATTTTACCTGTTTTACTAGTTCTCGCAAAGTTTGTAAGGTAGTATTGTAAGCGTCAGCGATCGTACCTACTTCATCTTCCCAGAGAGGAACTTTTACAGTCAAATCTCCTTGTAAAGAAGGCTCTATGGTTCTGAGCAAGCTTAATGTTTCTCTTTGTAGCCTTTCTTTGTCTGTTTTCTCTCGTTCTGCTGCTTCAGCCAATTGCTGCTGCTGAAGATTTAGCTGCTGTAGGTACTCTGCTCGCTGTATGACAACCCCTAGCTGGGCAGCCACCTGGGTCAATAGCCTTAGCTCGTTCTCACTCCAGTTGCGTGGTTCACTGTTGTGGTAGGCTGCTAGCAGTCCCCAAAGTTGCTCTCCTTTAAAAATGGGGGCAAGCATATAAGCCTTTGCCTCAAATTTCTCCAGTATTTGGATGTGGCAGCTTTCGTATCCTTGGGTGTAGATATTGTCCACCCGCAGAGACTCGTTCTTGGCATAACGTCCCCCTTGGGTTTTTTCGAGGTAAGTATCTTTTACTCCTTCTATGGGTGTGCCGATGAGGGGCTTCCATTCTTTGCCCAGATCTTCTACCACAAATTGTCCGCTCCAATCTGAGTTAAACTCGTAAATCGTCACCCGATCTGTATCGAACAGTCTGCGAGCCTCGACAACGGACAAGCGCAAAAAACTCTTGAGGAAGTCACTGTCTAGGAGTTGAGTTGGTGATTGCTGTCCCAGTTCATAGATGATTCTGGCAGAAGCTATCACCTGATCGGCTAGCTTGGAGATTTGCTCGGATTGCTCCTGAAGTTTCTCCACAAATTGTCCTTGTTGCAGAGCCACACCAAGCTGAGTTCCTACTTGAGACAACGCATTCAGTTCCCCTGTTTCCCAATGGCGTGGTTCAGAGTTGTGAAAAGCAGCTAGTAATCCCCACAATTTTTCCCCCAAAAATATAGGCGCGATCGCATAGGCTTTGGCTTGGTACTCTTCTAAAACTTCAATGTAACAGGGTGTCAAGCCAGCTTGGTAAATATCCTCTCTGATTAATAACTGGCGATCGTTAAAATTCCCTCCTTGGGTTTCTTGTAAGAAAGTATCACTAGAAAACTTTAATGAGTTTTTGGTCATACTCTTAATGCCCTGGCAATCGCTCACACTCTCTTGCAGGTTGGGGATTTTGTCCTGATTTTCCATTAAGCTCTCCCAACCCCGAGCGAAAGACTCAGCGACAAAACGACCGCTAAAATCGGGATTGAATTGGTAGATGGCAACGCGATCGCAATTTAAGAGAGAACGTAAATCTTGGGTAGTTCTCCTGAAACTAGTTTGGACATTAAGGGCTTGCCGAAGATTTTCGATGATTCTAGTGAGGGATTTTTCCCGCTCGGCAATTTTGGCTAATTGGGTATTCTTAGCCCGAACTTGTTCAAATGACGCTGTCTGTTGAAGACCAATTCCAATCTGAGCAGCTACCCGCTTCAGCAATTGTACTTCCGACTCTGACCAATGACGCATACTCGTGCTTTGAAAAGCTGACAGCAAGCCCCATAATTTCTGACCCTGGAAAATTGCCACCACGGCACAGGATTTAATACCGAATTCTTGCAACGCCTCGATATGACAGTCGCTCAAGTCAGCATGATTAATATCATCGCAAACAAAGGCTTCATTCTTACGAAACCGACCTCCTTGATTCTCTTGTAAATAGGAGTCTTCCCAACCGCTACCAACTAGTTTGGGAAATCCCGCTAGCTCTGCTTCGGCGACAAAATCCCCGAAGTAGTCTGAGCGAAACTTGTAGATATTAACTCGTTCAATCTCTAGCAGCTTACGTACTTCTAATGTCGCGGTTTTATACACCGAGTCAAGGTCGAAGGGTTGACGTAGCTTTTCCAGCACTCGGTTGAAGGCTTGCTCCTGTTTGGCTAGCTTTTCTAAATCTTTACTTCTGGTTTGGAGCTGGTTTATGTTCTCTGCTTGCTCGAGACCAATTCCAATCTGAGCAGCCACCCGCTTGAGCAATTGTACTTCCCAATCTGACCAATGACGCGCACTCGTGTTTTGGAAAGCTGACAGCAAGCCCCATAATTTCTGACCCTGGAAAATTGCCACCACGGCACAGGATTTGACCCCGAATTCTTGCAACGCTTCAATATGGCAGTCGCTCAAGTCAGCATGATTAATATCATCGCAAACAAAGGCTTCATTCTTACGAAACCGACCTCCTTGATTCTCTTGTAAATAGGAGTCTTCCCAACCGCTACCAACCAGCCTGGGAAATCCCGCTAGCTCTGCTTCAGCGACAAAATCCCCGAAGTAGTCTGAGCGAAACTTGTAGATACAAACCCTCTCAATCTCTAGCAGCTTACGTACTTCTAAGGTGGCAGTTTTATACACCACTTCAAGGTCAAAGGGTTGACGTAGCTTTTCAATTACCTTAGCCAGAGCGTTTTCAGCTTTTAGCTTCCCTTGCAGTTGCACTCGCACTTCTTCAATTTGTGACTGTACCGCTAGTTCTGTACTTATTCGTTCCAGCAAGCGGAGTTCTGAATCTTGCCAACGTCGAGGTTTCAAGCACTGTTGTACCACCATCAGACCCCAAACTTTTCCTGGCAACAACACAGGCACTGCTAAACTGGAGCTAACCTGAAAACGTTCCATCAGTTGCAACTGATAGGGAGATAAATCTGCCTGCCGAACATTCGCGATCGCTGATACTCTAGATCGTTGATAGCTCTGAGCATTTGATAAACCAAAGCACAATGAGGGTAATTCTTCTCCTATTGTGGGGGTAAATCCTTCTCGAACTACTTCGGCTACCACAATTCCCTTGCTGTCTGAGCTAAAAGCATAAAGCAAAACCCGTTCTGTATTTAAAAGCTGGTCAACTTCCTTCACAGTCGTGTTGAGCAAAGTCACATTATTTTCCGCGAGACGCAGTTTCTCAGCGATCGCCCAGAGAGTTTGTTTCTCTAACCTTTCCTGCTGATCGACGGCAGCTGTCAGTTTGATAATCTGTGCGATTTTCTCACGGAAATGGTTCTTCTCCTCAGAGTCTATCTTGCCCAAATCCTTGGCTAAAGATTGCAATGCACTCTTTACTACCTGCCGATCGACGTAACTCTTCTCTCTAGAACCATTGTCAGAGCTACTGGAGCTATTATTTTTATTGGCGGAGTTAAACAGGCTGGTCATAAAATCACTCTCCCCACTAGTGGTTATTGTTTAATCTGTTGCTTGTAATTGCTCGCTTCCTAGAATCTTCTGCTTTTTGATTACCGCCGAATGCAGTGACTAAATCTCTCTATCCAAATTCTCGACTTTCTCAATAATGGTATCGACATTCAACAGAGCCAAAGTATTTCCCTCCGAATCAACAAAATAACCCTCTAAAAAAGACAATAATCTAGAAGGCAACGTCTGGGCAGTAAAAGGCTGTAAATTTTTCAGATTATAAACTTCGAGCGAACTAACTTGCTCCACTAAGAGTCCGATGGCTTGCTCTTGAGCTTGAACTAGTATTGCCATACAGACTTCGGGAATTAGCTCTCGGCAATGTAGAGGAGTAGCCCCCATTAAATAGAACAAGTCCACTATCCAAATAGCTTCACCCCTTCTGTTGGCAATTCCCAATAAATACTTAGGCAGTTCGGGAATTGGCAAAATCTCCTTGGGACGAACTTCGATCACCTCAACTAGTCGCTCTAAAGATAATAAACCTGTAGTTTCTTCCCCCAGAGGAAATCGTAAAAATCGGCACGTGTCAGCTTCCCAAACTTCTATTTGCTGAATCTGCTTAGACTTAACTAACTCCGCAAGAGGTTCTGTTTGGCTCATCTATAGCTATCTCCTTAAATAAATCGACGAATTGTGTCCAGCAACTTATCTCTATTTACTGGTTTAGCTAGGTAAGCATCTGCTCCCCCCATTTTTCCCCATTGCTTATCTACTTCTGTATTTTTGGTAGAGCAAAGTACGATGGGAATACTTTTGGTTTGAGGATCGGATTTGAGTTGACGGCAAAGTTGAAACCCGCTTTGCCCTGGCAAAATCACATCTAAAACAATTAAATCTGGCTTTTGCTGCTGTAGCCTAGCCTGAGCATCTTCCCCGCTTCTAGCTGGCATTACTGAAAGACCCTCTTCTTGTAAATAGAGCGTTAATAGCTCCATATCTGTCATACTGTCTTCTACAATCATCACTGTATTTATTGCCATTTATTTCTATCTCTTGAATATTGTGAAGTCATAGAAACTTCTAGTAGGTAAATTTCAATTCTATTAGCAAAACTTTTATCAAATAAACTTTGAACCACGAAAAAACAGATAGCTCCTAATGTCAGTTTAAAATCAATGCTCCCTTACGATTTAAGCAGCATATATTTACGCAAAATGGATAATACCCGTTCTTGATTGACTGGTTTAGAAATAAACTCACTAGAACCCACAATTTTGGCTCTCACTCGATCGATCAGTCCATCTTGACCTGTCAAAATCACAATAGGAGTGTCTTTCGCTTGAGAAATACGCCGAATTTGAGCGCAGAGTTCGTAGCCATTAACAATTGGCATCACTAGATCGAGAAAGATTATGTCTGGTTGAATTTTGAGCAACTTGGGAATTGCCATTATGGGGTTTTGTATCTCAAAAAAATGACAACCTTGGCTGGTGACAATCTGTTTCATCTGAGTAGCTACTGTTGGGCTATCATCAATGCACATTACTAAGGGGATAGACTCTTCAAAAGATCGATCTGCTGACAAATCACCAGTTAACAATTGCTTGATTTCTCGACTGTGTTCTGGTAAATCCTGGGTATTCTTCACAGAATAATTTTCTCTAGTTTTCGGAATTTCTAAGAAGCTCATTATCCCAAAACTGACATATTGGACACACAATGAAGTTAAATCTGGCAGAGGCTTCTGCATTAATAAAGATAAGCTTCGTAGGGTCTGCTTGCCATCTATAAACTTAGTCAATAGCCAATATTCATCCATTGAGTTGTCTAAGTTTTGCAGTAACAATTGTTCAGGTTGCTCAATAATAGGAACTAAGTTGGGTGAGTAGGGAGTTAATTTCATCTGCTGCCATAGTTGCCACTTTTGTATTATTTCTGTTAAAGTACGGTCTATTCGAGCCAGAGTAAAGCCAGCTTTAGGACAATCGCTATCATCATAGGTAAAGGAAAGCCGACGGTTTGGCTGCTTATGCTCTAATTGATGCTCATATTGTAAGATGTCAAATAAAACTTCATCTAAAGTGTTTTTAACTAAAGCTGCTATCTGAGAACGCCTGCTCATGTCTTGTTTTAATATGCTTGAAAGGCGCAAATATCCGTCGAATTTAGATGTTTCCAGATTGATTTGCTTTAATTTACTGATTTCAGGGCAGTAATGATTTAAAAGCCTATGCCAACGTTCTAAAGGGTCCGCTCCTCCTCCTGCCCAAATTAAACGCCCTAAGTAAAAATACAGACTCCATTTTAGCTCCCTTGAAGCCTCAATATCGAGCCGACATCTAAAAGGTCGTGACTGAAGGTGGGATAGATGAGAAGCTAGACTAAACGAATATTTTTGTTTCAACATCTGCTACCTAAGCCTACAACTACGGTTTTTTCGGATCAAAGTTAGTTTCAACATATTGAAATTTCGAAAGTAAAATGGCTACCTTAGCCCCTTATGTTTGAAAGTAGCAAAATATACGGTCGAAGTTTTTTATTTGAAAAGGCTTAAATACTTGATTGTAAATAATTCTGAAACAGAAGGCACGGGTTTGTCAATATTTTTACTTAGATGAATACTTAAGTCTATGCCATTCATAAGGAAATATCTTGAGATGGACAGCTTGATAACTTTTATCTTCTGTCTTTTCCCAATACTTTTTGATTAAGAATTTTATAGAGATTTTTATGTATGAAGTTTCAAGAGATTCAAGTTCATTTTATCAAGCCTTATTGGGCTTAAATAAGAAGTATTGTGTCTTTTTCTCTTTTTTTCTAATTCACACCAGACATACTGAATTGGAAAATTTAGATATTAGCCAAAATCCCAATTTTTCTAAGTAGATAGCAAAAATGACTAGAACGCTAAAGATTGCTAACCAATCTCGTAAACAAAGTAAATTTGCCCAAATAATCGCTAAAACTCCCGTTCATATTGCGGTAGTGCTAATTGCTTTAATTTGGACCTTGCCCACTATGGGTTTACTGATCAGCTCTTTTCGTCCCCAAGAAGACTTACTAAGGAGTGGTTGGTGGACAGTATTGCTGCATCCTTTTGAATTGACTCAGTTAAATCTGAGTAATTATGTAGAGGTGTTAACCAGTGAAGGAATGGGTCAAACTTTTCTCAATAGCTTTGTAATTGCGGTTCCCGCGACAGTTATGCCCATTGCGATCGCAACTTTTGCTGCTTATGCGTTGGCTTGGATGCGTTTTCCTGGGCGACAGTTAATTTTTATGATTATTGTCGGTTTAATGGTTGTACCTCTGCAAATGACCTTAATACCCGTGCTGCGTACCTACAATCAACTGGGATTAGCAGGCTCGTTTTTAGGAGTGTGGCTAGCCCATACCGCTTATGGTTTACCGTTAGGAATCTACCTGTTACGTAACTATATTGGCTCTCTACCTAGAGAATTAATTGAGGCTGCTTCTGTAGATGGTGCGTCTCACTTGAAAATATTTACCCGTTTAGTAGTACCTCTCTCCACACCTGCGATCGCTTCTTTTGCCGTGTTTCAGTTTCTTTGGGTATGGAACGATCTTTTAGTAGCTTTAGTCTACCTGGGTGGAAATCAAAACGTTGCACCCATTACTCTTACTTTACGCAACTTAGTCGGCGATCGGGGTCAAGACTGGCATTTACTCACCGCAGGGGCTTTTGTCTCGATGATTGTACCTTTAATTGTGTTTTTGGCTTTACAGAAGTATTTTGTACGGGGTTTATTAGCTGGCTCTGTTAAAGGATAAATGTTTGGAACATAAATTGAAAATCATTTTGGTACTGTAGGATTAATTCATGAATTAATCCTACAAAATTTTGATTTTTTATGATTGTGTTCTCAATCAACTACTGTCAATCGATTAACTTGACCTAATAGTTGCTGCTTTTATAGACAAATATGTCTTAAGCATTTATCAGCATATATCTGAACGGACAAACTACGTGCCTCGATATTGACTGTCCAAAGTGTTAAAAACATTGGAATTATCAACTACTTTTACAATGACGTTAACTATTGGAGAGGTATGCACTTGAATTACAGAGGTTACGTACACAATAGGTTTCATTAAGATCATTGTACCAGAGTATAGCTTTGTACCAATCTATTTTTGTCGTTAATTGTCTAAATTTGTCTAGAAAATCAATGAAGTTAATAAATACCAAATCCTTTTCTTCAAGATGATGTATCAGGATCGTCAAGATATCTTCAACTCTTCTTGTCGCCAAGTCTCCCCGTCTCCCCGTCAACCGATGTTCATCACACCATATCAATTGGATTTAGTATAACGGCTGATTATGCCTAAATTCTCCAGTTAACGTTTTGAGATTTTGAGTTGACAGAACATTAAGAGGATGTAAACGCATACAAGATAAATTACGCTGAGAAACAGGGTCATTAAAGGTGGAGTAATGTGCATGGTGAGTAGTGTAGTTTGAGTGGAGGATGATTGTGGATTCTGCTGTCGATAACAGTAAAACTGTTCAACTACTAACCCCATCAATAGCAAGATCGAGAAGTAAAAAGTCAAGTTCGGTAAATTACAGTTTTGTTGGTAAGTAGATAAACTACTGGGCAATTAGTTTCTGACATCAGTTTCAGCACATTTACCCAAATCACCAAAAACCGCTTCTTGATTTTGCCTTGAAAAAAATTTATGGGGCAATTACAGAGTAAACCTTCACTCCGTAAATACTTACTAGGAATGATTGATGAAGTTAGTGTTATTTATAATCATAGGTTTATTTGACTGTTTTATGCAATATTTTCTCTAGATTTTTACTTTTTTATGATAGAGACTAATTTTCCTTGTTCAGAGATTCGAGCAGCGACTAGCGATATTGATTGATATGGAGTTGTAAGAACCAATTCCTGGTAATTTTTTTTGTTGTTAAGGCTGCGGTTTCATCGAAGCTGACAAGAAAAGTAAGAGGCGATTGGGCGGAGCCTGACACTGCGCGAACAGCAGAGAGGGCGCATTCGCGATCGCCTCGATTATTTTACTGATGAGGTTTAGAAGAAAAACTATTGTTTAGTTTTTTTCAAGAACTGAAATAATCATAAAAATTCCCAGAAGAATAAACATCTGAAAAACGTCTCGAATTGCTCCTCAACGAAAGGCATAAAGCTTCTCTTACTTAAGTTGATAAATTAAGTATATTTACTTAAGACTAAAGTTTTTTAACTTAGTCTGTAATTGCCATTGCGTCGAGATGAAGATAGCTCTCTTATGTCAGATTCCGAAAACTGGGAAATTTGTAAATTTCGTAGCTCTCGTGGCATGATGATTGCTATTTATCCCAAGAATGGCAAGTTTTCAGCATTAAATTTTGAATTCAACAAACCTTTTTTAGACAAATTGGGTCTTATTAATACAGAGGACAATTTTAGTTCAAGATGACCCCAAGGTTGAGCCTAGAAACACTAATTACTCTAGTAGAAAAAGCTCAGAATGGCGATCGCTCTGCCTACAATCGAATTGTTAAACAATTTCAAGATTTAGCAGTGGGTTACGCTTACTCGATCTTAAGAAATTTCCCCGAAGCAGAAGAAGCAGCACAAGAGGCTTTTATCGAAGCTTATCTTAATCTGTCTCGACTGCGTAATCATGGTGCATTTGCTAGCTGGTTCAAAAAAATTGTCTTCAAACATTGCGATCGCACGATAAGAGTCAAACGCCCTTCTTTCGTCTCTTTAACTCAGACAGAAGAATTAATGTCGTCTCAACCCAATCCCCTAAGTATTGCTGAAGTCAGGGAATTACAAGCCAAAATTGGTCGAGCAATTGAATTATTACCCAAAACTGAGAGAGAAGTGATTACTTTGTTTTATCTTAGCGATCGCTCTCAGAAAGAAATTAGTGCTTTTTTAGAAATTCCGATCTCAACAATTAAAAACCGTTTACACAGTGCTAGAAACCGACTTAAACCAGAGGTTATGAACATGGTAGAAGATTATTTAGACAATCAACGTCCTTCTCAAGATGATACTTTTGCTAGCAGAATCACTCAAATAATTGAAGCTGCTTGTAGCGGGAATGAAAAAACAATACAAATCCTGCTTAAGCAAGATATTAGTTTAGCTAACATCAAAGATGATTGTATTCATAGTACTCCGTTGCATTATGCTGCTCATCGAGGATATCTAGATATTGTCAAGTTACTATTAGATGCTGGTGCTAATGTTAATGCTTTAGAAGGCAACTATAGTAAGACTACCCCATTGCACTGGGCTGCTACAGGAGGTCATTTAGAAGTTACTAAACTTTTAGTTGAAAACGATGCCAATATTAATGCCAAAGATAACTGGTATAATCTTACGCCTTTAGGTTGGACAACCATTTTTCAAATATGTCCTCCTAATTGTGTTATGGGCGATTGTCATCAAGAAATTAGAGAATATTTGATTAGTAAAGGAGCGCAATTAGATATCTTTAGTGCGATCTCTCTTAAGAACCAAGATTTAGTTAGTTCTCTAATTGAATCAAATCCAGAAGTACTTACCCAAAGATTGGGTTTTGCGATGGATGAGTTTCAACCTCTCCATTTTGCTATAGCTAATAATAGGACTGAAATAGTAGAATTTCTGTTAGAAAAAGGTGCTGATGTTAATGCTCTAACCCGTTTTGGCGTAACTCCTTTATGTATGGCTACGAAAGCCGAGCATCAGCAGATTATTGATTTATTAATGGCAAATAATGCTCAAATCGATCTATCTACTCTAATTATTGCCGAACAATGGGAACAAGCTCAAGCTTTATTGGATACACAGCCTACTATCATTTCTCAAAAACCTTTGTTACTCCATTACACAATTCAAAAAGGTTTAACAACAGCAGCATCTTGGTTACTAGAAAGAGGCGCAGATATTAATCTTAGAATCAAAGACAAATTAGGTGATTTTGTTGCTAATTTGACACCATTGCACGCAGCTATTAAAACCGAACAAATTGAAATCGCAAAAATTCTGCTCGAAGCTGGAGCGGATGTTAACGCTAAAAGTATTGGGGAACTTGAATTAACCACTCTTCAGGGTGCAGCAGCTAAAGGAAATTTAGATTTAATTCGTTTATTAGTAAAGTATCAAGCCGATCTAAATGCTAAGGATAACATCCATAACTATACACCTCTTGATTGGGCAAAAGAATTCGGACAACCAGCAGCAGTTGAGTTATTGCAGCAACTTGAAACAGAAAAATTGTAATTGGCTATTTTTTTAATCCGAAGCAGAAAAAAGCGATTGACAACAATTACAGATTACTATTCTTGGCATTCAGTCGGGAATCTAACAAAATTTTTGAACACTGGTGTCAGGAGATAAGTTTTGAAAAAGCGTAGCCGTTTTCAACTAGTTGCCTTTTTTTGTTTGGGAATACTCATTTCTTTATTTGGTTCTTATTTGGCAGCAAAAACTGTTTCTTCAGAACAAATTGACTTTAATAATAAAAAACCTATCAATGAACGATTGAATCATAACAACCTTGAATATCAGATTAAAACTTATCTGGATCGTCTTGAAGAAGCTGGATTTTCTGGTGCAGTGCTTGTAGCTCAAAATGGCGAAGTAATTTTTAAGGATGGGTATGGTTTAGCAGATCAAAACAAAAATATCCCCATCACACCTGCAACCGTTTTCGATACGGGTTCGCTTTCAAAACAATTCACAGCAACAGCCATACTACATTTAGAGGAGCAGGGAAAATTACAAGTTACGGATACTTTGGCCAATTTTTTTGATGATGTTCCACCAGATAAAGCTGATATTACTCTGCATCAACTATTAACTCATTCATCTAGTTTACCAAGTTATGTCTATCAAAATGATTTTACAGAAACCAGTCGTCAAGAAGCTGTCGCATTGGCTTTTGATGCCAAATTAAAATTTCCACCAGGAACAAAATACTTATATTCTGATACTGGTTATGGATTACTCGCAGCAATTATCGAAATTGTATCTGGACAACCTTTTCAAGCTTATTTGAAAGAGCATTTGTTCAATCCTGTCGGGATGATTCATACAGGCTTTTATAACGATCCTCAATGGTCAGAAATAACGGTTGCTCACGGGTATAACAAGAAAAAAGACTTTGGCTCTGCTGCAACAAGACCAGGTCCATCTTGGGGATTGCTTGGCTTTGGTGGTGTATTGACAACAATAGGCGATCTTTATTTATGGAATACTGCCCTAGAAAATAACCTGATTCTTGCTGAAAAATCTACTGCAAAGCTATTTACGCCCTACATCAAAGAAAATAATGAGGATGAAAGCTATTATGGTTATGGATGGGCAATTGAAAAGTCATCTGAATACGGAAAAATGATTAGCCATGACGGTGCAACTGATTCGCAAAATGCCATTTTTCTGAAGTATGACGATCCCAATAAAACTTTAGTAATTGTTCTTTCTAACCGCATTGATGGAGGATTATTTCGGAGAGAAATTTTTTACGGTACAGATACAGGTCTTATTTTAGGAAAAAACATCTTAAAAGATAATTTTAGCGATTTTCCAGACTATGCTCGTTAAAAACTTCTCAATTTATCTATTCTGTAATTTAGTAGGATGGTTCTATAGCAATCGTGTAATATTTGGCTAGTCTGCTATACTCTATGCTTCCTTCACGAGTTTGCAAGATCGCTAATCAACTATGGCAATATAGCATTATCAATGAATCTGGGTCAGTGGTTTGGTTTTGTTTGTTTAATTATTGCTTTGTTTGTTCTCTGGCAAATTAGGCATCTGTTGCTTTTGGTATTTACCGCAGTTGTGATCGCTGTTGCTCTAAATCGTTTAGTGAAATGGTTGGAAAAAAAGAAATTTCCCCATAGATTAGCTGTTATTTGTGCAGTTAGCTCTTTTGTGACATTTCTGGCTTTATTTATTTGGTTAGTTGTTCCTCCTTTTAGCGAACAGCTACAAAAATTACTAGAAGAATTACCGCGAGTTTGGGCAAAAATTGACTGGGAATTAGCGGGTTTAGAAAGCCGATTACCCGATGATTTTCCTGATTTACCAACTCGTGGAGATCTGCTTGCTCAATTACCATCTGTGCAAGAATTATTTTCAGGATTTTTAGGCATTTTTTCTAATTCTGTAACCGCAATTTTACAAATTTTATTGGTATTTGCGATCGCGGTTATGATGTTAGCAGACCCCCAAAGATATCGCAAAGCTTTTCTAAGTTTATTTCCTTCTTTCTACCGTCGGCGTGCTGATAGCATCTTATCTTTATCAGAAACAGCTTTGGGAAGTTGGTTACAAGGTATTTTAATTAATTGTTTATTTATCGGTATTGCTAGTGGTATTGGGTTAGCTATTTTACAAATTCGTTTAGTTTTAGTTCATGCTTTAATTGCTGGAATACTCAATTTTATTCCTAATATTGGCCCTGCTACTAGCGTTGTTTTTCCTTTATCAATTGCAGTGCTAGAATCTCCTTGGAAAATTGCTGCTGTTTTAATTTGGTATTTTATTATTCAAAATATAGAAACCTATTGGCTATCGCCAACTGTAATGGCAAGACAAGTTTCTTTACTCCCTGCAATTACTTTAACGGCTCAAATTTTTTTTGCAAGAACTTTTGGTCTGATGGGATTATTATTAGCTTTACCTTTAACTGTAGTAGCTAAAACTTGGGTCGAAGAAGCAATTTTTAAAGATATTTTAGATACTTGGGAAAAGAAGAAATAAGTATTATTTTGTTAATTAATTTTTGATTCCTGTTGAGCCGATACCTTGGATAAACTGACGCTGACCAATTAAGAACAAAACAATTACAGGAATTGTACTAATTACTACTGCTGCCATCATCAAAGGCCAATTACTAGTAAATTCTTCTTGAAATTCTGCTAATGCTAATTGTACTGTTCTTAATTCTGGGCGAGTCGTAAATACTAAAGGTTTAAATAAATCATTCCATTCCCCAATAAAAGTAAAGAGAAATAAAGTGATTAAACCAGGACGGGACAAAGGTAACATAATATTAGTTAAAACCTGCCAACGATTTGCACCATCCAATATAGCAGCTTCTTCTAGCTCAACAGGGATACTAGCAAAATATTGTCGCATCAAGAAAATACCGAAGCCATTAGCAGCAGTGGGTAAAATTAAAGCCCAATAAGTATTGATTAAACTGCCCCATTTTAAAACGACAAAAATTGGTATTACCAATAGTTGGAAGGGAATTACTAAAGTAGAAATTACTAATAATAAAATAGCTTCTCGACCACGGAATTGTAATCTTGCTAAAGCATACCCAGCTAAAGCAGAAGTTAAAATTTGCAGAGCAGTTACACCTAAAGCAACGATAGTAGAGTTAGTAAAAGCCAGTAAAAAGCTGCCTCTTTGCCAAGCTTCTTGGTAATTTGCCCAAGTAAAAGAATTAAAATTAACAGCTTCGCTGGTAGCTGCTTCTGGAGTAGCAAAAGAGGTTAAGAAAACCACCCCTAACGGCAACAAAATAATGATTGCACCCGCGATGAGTAAAGTAAAGGTTAATAATTTAGACCAAGATCGGGAATTATTCATTTTTTAAGGAAGTCAGGAGAACATAAGTCAAGCAAGGAATGAAGGATGAATTACTACGTCCTCGAAGGGGGATGCCCTAAAGGATACCGCTTCGCATAAAGGATGAAGGATGAATTATGAGGGATGAGGAAGATTTTTCAAACAACAATAATCCGAGTCCTTGTCCTTAACTACCAACAACCAACTAACTAATTGTTTTCTTTCTGTTGGGCTAATAGCTGTAAAAAACTTTCTTTGTGGGGTAGAGAAGATTGTGCGCCTCGTTTTGTTACGGTTAAAGCTCCAGCTACGTTTCCCCATTGAATAGCCTCTTTAAGGGATTTACCTTCTGCTAGAGCTACTGCTAACGCACCGTTAAAAGCATCTCCCGCAGCTACAGTATCAATAGCTTTTACTGGTATCGGTCTAACCCAATAGCTTTCTTCTCCTGTACTACAAAAAGCTCCTTGACTACCTAAAGTAATAATGACTGTTTTCGCGCCCATTTGGTGTAAAAAAAATGCAGCTTGTCTGGCTGTAGTAATACCATCAACAGTAAACCCTACTAACTGACTGGCTTCTATTTCGTTAGGAGTGATAATATCTACCATTTGGTAGATTTCATCGGGTAGTTTAGACTTTACAGGAGCAGGATCGAGAATGATAGTACAGTTACTATCCTGCGCCCTTTTAAGAGCTTCCATAACTGTTGCTAAAGGAATTCCCAATTCCATTAAAATTACTTTTGCTTGGGGTAATAAAGCTTGAAAATCGCTTAATTCTTGCTCTCTGACGAGGTTATTTGCTCCCGCAGCACAAGCAATTGCATTATCTCCATATTCGTCTATTACAATAGATGCTACTCCAGAATGGGTGTCAGGATCGATTGTGACCCCTCTGGTATCTACTCCTGCTTTTTGCAGGTTTTCTAGTAGTACTTTACCAAAATTATCACTACCCACTCTTCCTATGGAATAAACTGGAACTCCTAGCTTTGCCACAGCTACTGCTTGATTGGCTGCTTTGCCTCCTGTAGCGGAAAAAAAACGATTACCGACTACAGTTTCGCCCCTTACAGGTAAATGAGGAACTTCGACTACTAAATCGAGATTAATACTGCCAAAGACAACTATTGTCATTCTTTTATCTAATTTTTGATATTGTAGACTGAGGACATTGATTCAGAATACGTAAGTAATTTTAACTTGCATTAGATTATCATTTGTTTTATTGAAAAAAAACTTACAAATGAGGTAAAAGTCTTATTCCTATATCAAGATAGCAATCAGGAATAGGGAAAGCGTGGTGCTAGGTACTCAAACAAAACTAAATTTATTACGACCCAGAACCCTACAACCCAAAACCTTACAACACCATTTAATAGGTATCACAACCCAGACAAGATTGCTATAAAAAATAGATAAAAGTAAAACTTGTATATGATGAGTTCTGTCTACTTGCTTGTGTGCCATGAATTATCGTAATGAAGACCAAGAGATAGCTGCTAATGAAGAAAAATGGGTAGCGATTTCTGGATATGAGGGTGTTTATCAAGTATCAGATCGAGGTCGAATTCGCTCTTTAGATCGTTTCATTAACAATCAAAATGGCGAGTTACAAATAATTCCTGGTAAGCTATTAAAACTTCACAGCGATCGCAATAACTATCTTCAAGTTTATCTCTGTCGAAATTCCCAAGTACAAATGAAAGGGGTACATCATCTAGTAGCAAAGGCTTTTTTACCCCCGCCAAAAGGGGAAATAGGTAGTAAGCTTGATTCTTATTGCTTAAATCATATGGATGGTCATAAACACAATAATTGCGCTGACAATTTAGAATGGATTACCAACGCAGAAAACCATCAACACGCTATTGACAATGGTTTATTTAATTCTCACGGTTCGCAAACTAATTCTAAATTAACCGAAGCACAAGTTTTAGAAATTTGGGAATTATTACAAGAACAACGATTATCCGCCCGCCAAATTGCTCTCTGTTTTGATGTTAGTACTAAAACAATACAAAAGATCAAGTATGGCAAAACTTGGAGTAAAGTTACGGGTTACATTGCTAATTCCACAGCAAAAATTCGTCGCTATCGGACTAAATTAACCGCCGAACAAGTCAAGGAAATTAAAGTTTTATTGCGAGAGAGAAAATTTAGTATTAGAGAAATAGCTGAGCTATATGATGTAAGTAAATGGACTATTAGAGATATTAAAAGGGGTCACTCTTGGCGTGATATCCTTTAAAATTTATCATTTATCATTTTTTATTGATTAGCTATCACTATGCCTTGGCGAATGAAAATAAGTTTGTGTTTTTTGATAATTGGTATTAGTTGGTGTTTGGGGATCGATACTGTTTTAGCAGAAAATAATAATTTGTTTTTCGCTCAAGCTAACACTAATAGTAGTTCTTTAGGACGAGAACTCTATTTAGAAAACTGTGCTAGTTGCCATATCCCGATACCTGCGGAAGTTTTACCTACAGAACGTTGGCAAGATATATTAAATAATACTCAAAATCATTACGGCGTAACTTTACCTACTTCGGTAAGAGTCACAGCTAGACTAATGTGGACATATTTAAAACAATATTCTCGTCCCTATGCACCAGGAGAAACTTTACCCCAATATGTAACTAATTCTCGTTATTTAAAAGCCCTTCACCCACAAGTAGAGTTACCCCAACCTACAGTTCATCAAAGCTGTGTTCAGTGTCACCCTTCAGCAGCTAAATTAGACTATCGTAGTTTATCAACAGAATGGTTAGATGGAAGAAAATAAGAGTCAAATTCAATTCAATCAATTACAAAATCAATTACGCGATCGCTGGCAACAAGTTGATATCTTCGATCGCGACGACTGTGATATCTTGGTTATCCCTTCTTTTAGTATCGATCCCCAATTGGGAACAAAAATCCCAGGTTTTTTACATTACGAAGAAAGGCTCTTATTTTCTTTAATTCGTCTGAGAAATCCCCATACCAGAGTTATTTATGTTACCGCTTTACCTTTATGCCCCATAATTGTTGATTATTACTTACAACTACTATCAGGAATTCCTTTTTCTCATGCAAGGGAGCGTTTACTTTTAATTAGTATTTATGACGCTTCTTTAAGACCTTTAACTGAAAAAATTTTAGAACGTCCTCGTTTAGTACAAAAAATTCGTCGTGCTTTACGTAGCGATCGCTCTTATATGGTTTGTTTCAATGCAACTCCCCTTGAGCAAGAATTATCTGTCAAACTAAATATTCCTTTACTCGCAGCTTCTCCTGAATTAAATTACTGGGGTTCTAAAAGTGGTAGTCGAGAAATTTTTGCCGAATGTCAAGTTCCCCATCCTGACGGTAGCTACACCGTTACTAATATCCCCGATCTATTATCAGAATTAGCTAATCTCTGGGAGAGACAACCCCATCTTAAGCGAATCGTCATTAAACTCAATGAAGGCTTTTCAGGAGAGGGTAACGCAGTCTTAGACCTCACTCCTATTAAACAGTTTGCGCCTGCTCACAGCGATCGTCAAAGCACAATTAAAGCTCTTAAGCAACAGCTAGAAAACCTAAGCTTTCAATCAGCAGAAGAAACTTGGGATAACTTTTCTCGTCGTATTCCCGAATTAGGTGCAATTGTCGAAGCATTTATCGAAGGCGTAATTAAGCGATCGCCAAGCGTTCAAGGTTATATCGATCCATCAGGAGAAGTATCGATCCTTTCTACCCACGATCAAATTTTAGGGGGTGCAGACAATCAAATCTATCTCGGTTGTTATTTCCCTGCGGAGTCTGCTTATCGTTTACGAATCCAAGAATTAGGACTTAAAGTAGGTAGAGCTTTAGCAGCTAAAGGTGCAATTGAACGCTATGGCGTAGACTTCATGACGGTAAAAAATCCCGATAGCCAACAATGGGAAATTCAGGCGATCGAAATTAACTTACGAAAAGGGGGTACAACCCATCCCTTTATGACCCTCAAATTACTTACCAACGGTAACTATGACGATGCTACAGGTTTATTTTTGAGTCAAGCCAATCAGCCTAAATACTATATCTCTTCTGACAATCTACAAAAAGAAGATTACCGTGGCTTGTTACCCAATGACTTGATGGATATTATCGCTCAAGAAAGATTGCATTTTGATAGTAGTACTCGCACGGGTACAGTATTTCATCTTATGGGTGCTTTATCAGAATTTGGTAAATTAGGTTTAACCAGTATTGGCAATTCCCTCGAAGAAGCTCAAGCCATTTATAACAATGTAGAACAGGTTTTAGATCGAGAAACCAAATTAATCAGAGAAGAAACACTATCTCAATTACCGATTAATTGGTCGTAAGTCACTAAATTTAATTGATGAACTTTTATACACCACACCCTACCTGTGATGTCTGACTCGGTGAATTTTACAGTTAACTTTAATTGGGACTAATTACTCATGTTGTCTTCTATTAACTACGTTATTCGATCTCCAAAAGACGGGAAATATTTAGTGGCTCGTATTTCTCAAAATGAAGATAGTCCAGAAGCCAGTTATTTACTACTTTTTAAAGCAGATCATGAAGCCTTATCTTATATTAATGCCCACGGTCAAGAAATGAGCAATCGCTTAAAGGTAGAATCTCTCTCTCCTGTTCAGTTAAAATCTCTTTTACAACGTTGGGGATATCAAGGAATTGGCTTAGTAGAAGATCCTTTAATTCCCAATATCAATTTTTTAGAAATTTAGCCAGCACAAAACAATTCTGACTCTTAAAACCCATCTCTAAAATCTATCTAAAAAATAGCTCTGACAATTAAAATAGATGGATTACAGCGGATTAAGAACCAAAAAATGATGATTTAATTACATTGTAATATGAAATGCTTGAAAGGTTGCTACAGATAAAAAGCAGAAGGAGACGGGGCGTATCCCCATCTCTTGACAATGTAAACATTTGAGGTTTCCTCAGCATCCCTCACACTCAAATGGCAGCCTCTCCAGATAAAGCGGAAGAAGCGGAAGATCGAAGAAATAAAAATTCAATATGCAGCATCAATTTTTGTATTTTATATCACCTGATATTTTACTAAGAAATTAAGCTTAAAATGAGCGGTAAATTGTGCTGCATTTACCTTATTTGTTCCTAGTTTGTCACTTTTTTATTTTAAATTATTAGATAAAGATAAACGATAGTTTAAATAATACTTTCGCAAAAAGCTTTGATAGTTTTTTGAAATACAATGAATAACAGTAAAAAGACGGTTCTGCTGTTCCAACCATCTAAGTTTCAAGCTGAAGTATGGCATTTTGTTCTTTGGGAACAAGATATTTTCATAACCTGGGAACAAGATTACACTAATAAAAAGTATGTTGCCGATTACTTTAAAACATTAGAATTAAAACCAAATTTACTAATAATAGATTTAAAAATAGAAGATGCCTATGAAATTTGCCGATGTTTTCGTCAACATAATCCTTCATCAAAGATTATTTTAACTACCGATATCCAACAGGAATATTCATCGGCTATTCGTCGATGGGCAGTAAAACAAGGAGTAGATGAACTTTTGATTAATTTTCAAAAGAAAAATTTATTCTCTAGCGTAATCACTAATATTAATTCTGTCCTCGAAGTTTTAGAATGTCCTCCTGCTCAACGAGAAAGCTTAGTAAGAGCATTAGACTCTCTTGGACAAAAAAATGTCGATACAACCAAAGAAGCAAGTCAGTTAAAAGCTCCAAGCACATCTATTCAAAAACTAAAAAGAATGAAAGATAAAACCAGTTCTTCCATAGCTCGCCTGAGTTTTTTTCTAATTATTATTTTGATAGTCACAGTTTTACTAGATGTAAGTACTTTGTATTTAATTTCTCCAATGCGAGGACTTCAACGTAAAATTCTTGCCCATAGTGAGGAACAGACAAAAAGGACGAACACAAATACAAAGGTTAGTACTCTTCAGGATGTAAACGACTTACCTAAAGGAATATTTAATTATGGCGGTAGTACTACCTGGGCTTCAATTCGGAAGACAATAGACCCCAAAATAATTGAGGAATATCCTGAATTTAGTATGCGTTATTTGCCAGCTATTAACGGCACACCTGGTTCGGGAACAGGTATTCGTATGTTATTAGAAGGGGAACTGGATTTTTCGGAATCATCTCGCTCGATCAAGCAAAAAGAACATGCCCTTGCCCATCAGCAAGGCTTTACCCTCAGAGAATATCAAGTAGCTATTGATGCTATCGCAATTGCCGTTAATCCTTCTTTACCAGTATCGGGTTTGACGATAAAACAGTTACAGAAAATTTATTTGGGTGAGATTACTAATTGGAAGGAAGTAAATGGGCCCGATCTAGAAATTGTAGTCTTGAGTCGAAGAGCGGAAGATGGCGGTACACCCGAATTTTTTCAGCATCATGTCTTGCAAAATCAGTCTTTTGGTGACAACGTCAAGTACGTTTATTCAACTACTGATGGATTGAAGCAGATTAAAGACACCCCAGGAGCAATCTATTATGGTTCTGCACCAGAACTCATATATCAGTGTAGGGTTAAATCTTTGCCCATAGCTAATGAAAACGGACAATTGATCCCCCCTTACCTTCCTCCAGCAGTAGCCCCAGAAAATTGTCCCGAAAAGCGTAATCAACTCAACATTGCAGCTATTAAACACGCTACTTATCCGATTACTCGTTATTTATACGTCGTAGTTAAACAAGATGGAGGTCGATCGCAAAAGGCAGGGGAAGCTTTTACCAAACTACTACTTACCGAAGAAATGCAGAAATCGATTGAAGAAGCAGGATTTGTCCCCATAAATTAAGTAGAGTAAAAAAAGTTCACAGAGTTTACTATTAGTAATTGAAAGTCTTGAGAATTACACTTTGGGTAGAGTTACTCCGTAGCCTTGATTTTGGTATTTTCCACCACGATCTGAGTATGTTGTCTCGCAAGGCTCACCTTCTAAGAAAATTAATTGCACAACACCTTCATTCGCATAAATTTTGACATCAGCACTCGAAGCATTAGAAAATTCTAGAGTAATGCTTTGACCCTGCCAAGAAGCCTCAAGAGGAGTAATATTAGCAATAACTCCCACACGAGCATAAGTTGATTTTCCCAAACAGATAGCAGTTACGTTAGGAGGCATTTTAATGCTTTCAAGTGAAGCACCTAATCCATAACTGTTGGCTGGAATTATAAAATAGGTAGAACCATCTTCATCAGTATGTAATTCAGCTTGTTCTAAGTTGTGAGGATTAAATTTCTTGGGGTCTACTACTGTTCCTGGTATATGTCTAAATATTCTAAAATCATGAGGAGATAGTCGGATATCGTAACCATAAGAACTTAAACCCCAACTAATAGTTGGAACTTCTTTCTCTTTTCCTAAAACTGCTTTTCTAATTGATTTTTCTTCAAAAGGAGAAATCATTCCTTTTTGGGATTGTTCAATTATCCATTTATCATTTTTAATCATTTTCACGAGATTTTTAAATATCATCAAGATTATACTGGAAAATTATCCATTTGATATTTTTTATTCTTTAACGATTACTTTATTTTTCTGCTACATGGTTTGTCTACAAGATTTTTTATTAGTTACTGCTTGCTTAATAGCTGACATATTTTAAGAGCCGTAGTTGGTAAAATTCGATAAGGTTCTGCACCTTTTTTAAGACTATATTCTAATTCTAAAAGCAAAGAAAGAGTCGATAATAATTGTGTAGCACTAAGTTTTTGTATGTCGTTGAGAATATATTTAATACGATTAGGATTACCACTGATTTCTGCTATTTTGGCAAGAGATTTATATTCTCTTTCTCCTGCTTCCCAAATAACCTTTACGGTTGTCCACATTCTAAATTGTCTGACTAGAGTAGCTACCATTTTTAATGGTGGTTCATTACGGTTCAATAAGTCATTAATCAGAGAAAGAGCGGTTTCTGTTTGAGAATCGCGGATTGCTTCTGCTAGCTTGAGGCTATTTTGAGTATTACAAATAACTAAGCTATTCACAGCTTCTGCATCAATGATTTTATTACTAGCTTGATGTTGATAAATACTTAATTTTTCTAATTCATTCCATAACTGTCTGGTATCGTTACCGACGAAATCTTTTAAGGCTTCTACCGCAGAAGGAGATAATTTCACACCAATTTCTGCTGCTAGCTGACGAATATTTTTTTTAATACCTTGTTCATCCCAAAAGGGTATCAGATTAAACTCTTTGACTTCCGCAAATTTTTTCAGTAATTTACTAGATTTCAATCTGCCATCGGGTTTTTTACTGGTGGTGAAAAGCAAATGAGAATCATCGCTAATTACAGGTAAAGTACTGGTTAGTTCTGCGAGTAGATCGGCAGAGCATTGTTGACAAATAGTGGTACTATTCAACCATACTAAGCGTCCTCCCATACCAAAAGGAGGAGTCATAACTTCGTTTAAAGCTTCTATAATCACCTCTTGACGATCGCCTTGATAGCGATGGAAATTAAACTCTAACCAATTATCATCGAGAATTTTCCCCTGTAATTGCTTGACAGCTTTGGCGATCGCAAAATCATCTTCTCCCCAATAAAAATAAACAGGCATAATTAAATTATTTACCAACTAATTTATAACTGTAATGAGTTTTTAAATCACCGCCAAGATCTGGCTAATTGCTTTATCTTTGAAATAAGCAAGTCAACAAAAAAATCAAAAATTGAAACATCAGTTGTAGAGGCTAACAATTTTTTGCCACTATGAAAGTTAAGGATTAAGGAGTATGGATAAGTTACCATGAAGAAAGTTGTATTTTTCTTACTATTTTTGTTGGGGATCGGATTTGCCCTCATGAGTTTTTCTGGTTTGGCGAATCAAGGAGAGTTTGATTCTTTAATTATTGATTTTAAAGAAAATATTCCCACTACTCAAATCAGTGAGGATATCGAAGAAATTTACCAGAAGTATGCCGATAAACCTGAATTAAACAGTATGTATTCTGTCAGCGATAACGTCTATGTTGTCAATGGCGATCGCAAAATGCTCAGACAATTAAGAAAATCGTCTTTGGCAAAACAGGTAGAATACATCGAACCCAACTATCAGTATCAGGCTTTAGACGCACCCAACGATCCTGATTACAGCAAGCAATGGAATTTTCGGAGCATCAATGTTGAATCTGCTTGGAAAGAAACCGCAGGAGACGGTATAACCGTAGCAGTAATTGACACGGGAGTTAGCAGAGTACCCGATCTTAAATTAACTAAATTTGTTAAAGGATACGACTTTGTTAACGATAAAGTTAACGCAGATGACGATAATGGTCATGGTACTCATGTAGCAGGAACAGTTGCTCAATCTACCAATAATGGTTATGGAGTAGCGGGTATTGCCTACAAAGCGAATATAATGCCCCTCAAAGTACTTAGTAAAGGTGGTGGCGGAACAGTAGCAGATATCGCCGAAGCAATTAAATTTGCAGCCGACAATGGTGCAGATGTTATTAATATGAGCCTCGGTGGAGGTGGTGCGAGTCAAATCATGCAAGAAGCGATCGATTATGCAGATCGTAAAAAGGTGGTTATTATCGCTGCTGCTGGTAACGCCAATCAAAACTCCGCTTCTTATCCCGCTCGTTATCCCAAAGTAATTAGTGTTTCTGCTACCGATAGTACAGGAGCAAAAGCCAACTATTCCAATTACGGTGCAGGTGTTGATATTTCCGCCCCTGGTGGTGGTGAAACAGGAAAAATTTTACAAAACACTATCAATCCCAGTACTGGAGAATCTGTCTTTGTTGGTTTCCAAGGTACGAGTATGGCAGCCCCCCACGTAGCAGGAGTTGCAGCTTTAGTCAAAGCTAGTGGTGTTGCTGAACCTTCAGAAGTGCTTGATGTTCTCAAACAGTCGGCGCGTAAAGTACCAGAAGATACTAAAAACTACTTCGGTGCTGGTCATTTAGATGCTGGTGCAGCAGTTGGTTTAGCACTCAAAGGCAAAATTACCTTTAATGACTTTTTCCGTTGGTTAAGAAATAGCGGTTATCTGAATCCTGGTTTCTGGATTGATGGTGGTGCAGTGGCAATATTACCCAAACTGGGTATGGTAATTGGTTCTTACCTCTTAGCTTGGTTTATTCGTAACTACCTAACTTTTACTTTAAGTCTCCATAGCGGGCTGATTTTTGGTAGTGCTGGCTTATTTTTCCTCCAAGGGTTGTATATATTCGATTTACCTCAATGGCCCTTGCGTTTAATGGGTAGTTCGATTCCTGAATTGGGTAACGTAGTAGTAGGCAGTACTAGCTTTAATCCTCTGTTTGCCAGTGTGTTAATTCCCTTTTTACTGGTTGCTTTACTATCAGGTAATAAAAGCTGGAAATGGTTTGCTATTGGCTCTTCTCTGGGCGTAGCTGCTTGCTTAGGCATTAATGCCGTAATCGATCCTACAGTATGGGGATTAGGCTCAGGTGCGATCGCCCGTAGCTTCCTCGGCGTAAATGCTTTGCTCTGTTTTGCCCTTGGTTACTTGTCTAGTCAAGGAGAAAAAGACCACTAAAAAGCTAATAGCCTATAGCTTATAGCTGGTTAAATTAACCTGAATTAAATCCAAGTAGGGTGGGCAATGCCCACCTTATTTTTTAGCCCACCTTCCGCACGTCAAAGTGTAATATAAAGTAATCAAAAA
>NZ_LR213766.1 GCF_900659865.1 Hyella patelloides LEGE 07179 | reverse complement strand
TTAGAAACAGAATAAGAACTAATATATTATTTGGTGTTTTTGAAGATTGGCGATTGCTATAAAAGGCTATATTCAAGCAAATTCATTTAATTATTTCCTTGAGAAAATTATCTGCGGAATGTCAGTAGTAAGTATCGTGAATATAGTGAAAGTATCTACATTGTGCCAAACCTTTAGAATCAATGTATGAATTGTCTCGACATTTAATTCTTGAGTAGGAGTGAACGGCTGTTCGCCCCTATACCAAATCCGAATTACATACCCAGTTTGTTTATAGATGAAACCGTTAAACCTTGTAGAGACGTATCATGATACGTCTCTACACTGAATATTTATTGGGGTTTTTACTAAACGGATTTGATATTACAGGATGTTTCGCATTCTTTTTCCTATTTAGTATCAGTTATTTTTAGTCTGATTCTAAGCTGATTTTAAGCCACAATTGATAACTTAGTTGTGTAGGTTAAATTAAAGATAAATCCGCAACTAAAAGTAATGAAAAGTCAGAAATTGTTAAAATTAGCAATTTTAATTTTAATTGGAGTGGTGTTAGCTGCTGCACCCGTGCAAGCCCAAGAAGTAGCCAATAATAGTGGATTTAATCCTAAAGCTTTACTGTGTAATAACGCCTTACCTTGGATTGAAAGTCTGGGTTTTACAGGGGCGATCGCTTTTATGGTAATCTATATTATTGCTACGGTGGCGTTTCTCCCTGGCTCTGTTCTAACTCTGGCTGGAGGGGCGATTTTTGGCTTATTTTGGGGTTCTATTTACGTTTTTTTCGGTGCTACTATTGGCGCAACTTGCGCTTTTATCGTGGGGCGATATTTTGCCAGAGGTTGGATATCCCAAAAAATTGCGGGTAATGAAAAGTTTGCAGCTATTGATAAAGCAGTGGGCAATGAAGGCTTAAAAATTGTTTTTTTAACGCGTTTATCGCCGATTTTCCCCTTTAATTTGCTTAATTATGGCATGGGGGTTACAGGAGTATCTTTAAAAGATTATGTGATTGCTTCTGTGGGTATGATTCCAGGGACTATTATGTATGTTTATTTTGGTTCTTTGGGAAATATCAATACTATCTGTAATGGAGGTGGTGCTAATGTCAATCCTCTGGCACAATGGACGATTAGGATTATTGGCTTGATTGCTACGGTTGCTGTTACTTTATATGTAACTAAAATTGCCCGTCAAGCTTTAGATAAATCAATAGCAATTGACTAAATGGTGCTTGGATATCGCTCTAGAAGATAAAATAGCTATTTGCTAATGAACTACGATCTATTTGAAATTAAGCTAAAATCTTCAGAAAATAATTATTTATCTTGGTATACTATTGAGCGCGCTCTGACAAAAGAAGGAAGGTTTATCAGGCAGAGTTCTGGGACAAATAGTTTTGCAATTATTACTTTAAAAATTGAACCCATAACAAACAAACAAATAGCAATCTTTGCCAACAAAATAGCAAAAATTAATTTAGGATATAATATACTGTATCCTTTACAGCAAAAAGATAGCGAAACCTCAGATATCTTACAAACCATTAATTCAGGTGTTATTTTAGGTATTGAAGCAGCTTGTCTTAATTTAGAACCTCCAGATTGTAAGGACTCTGGCTTGCCCAAGCACTACGGAATCTCAGGTATTAAAGTAACGGCACTCAAAGCTTTATTTCATCCTATAGATTCTCATAGTAGAGCTTTTAAAATGGCAACTAAGTCAGTTTTATTGGCAGCCTTCCAAGAAGTTAAATTAATAAAAATATAATTCTTGATTATGTTTCGTAAGATTATAGCTTGGTTACGCAATTTATTTGTATTTCTGATTATTTCTCTAGTTTCTCTTAGTATTTACGCAACTCAAATAGAACCTAATTGGTTCCAAGTTGTTCCGATTAATTTAACTTTTCCCGAACTAGCTTCCAACTTTGAAGGCTTTAAAATTGTTCAGGTGAGTGATATTCATACTGATGACTCGATGAATCCCAGAAAATTAGCAAAAATCGTGCAAATAATCGACTCTCAGCAACCAGATATTATTGTTATTACTGGTGATTTTTTTACCCAAACACCAGATACAAAATATATTGACTTACTAGAAAATAATTTAGTAAATTTATTACCTAAAGAAAAAACTTTAGCTGTCTTAGGTAATCACGATCATTATTACAATTCACAAATTATTAGAGATATTTTTCAGCACAGTAATATTATAGAACTTAATAACTCTGTTTACACTATCAACAGAGGAGAAAATAAGCTCAATATTGCTGGAGTCGATGACTATTGGAAGCAAAAATCTCGCTTAGATTTAGTTATGGAACAATTACCTCAAGATGGTGTTTCTATACTACTTGCTCATGAACCAGATTTTGCTGATGTTAGTTCAGCAGAAAATAGATTCGCCTTACAAATTTCGGGACATTCCCACGGAGGACAAGTCAGAATTCCTTTTCGTAGACCCCCTGTATTACCTCCTTTCGGTCAAAAATATCCTGTAGGTCGCTACCAGGTAGGAAGTATGATTCAGTATACTAATAGAGGTGTTGGCATGGTTAGACCAAGAGTTCGTTTTGGCTCTCGTCCTGAAATTACGGTATTTACTTTACACAGTCAGTTGCAAAATCTCACTTGACACCCCCCGATTTAAAAATGCGGGGATTCTTGTTTCAATGGCTGCCAACTAGATTCAACTGAAGTTGAACCCCCGTCGCATCGCCTCCACAAGCTATTTCTTTAACCGTATGCCCTACGGCTATTTCTCCTCTTTGCTGTATCACTTTAGCTGCTGCGATATCACGATTCATTATTGCACCGCAATCACAGTGATGAACCCTTTGGTTTAAGCTTTTCTTCCCTGTATTTGTAGCGCATTGAGGACAAATTTGTGAAGTATAGTTTTTGTCTACTTTTTGGTAGTAAACACCTCGCTTAAAACACACAAAAGGAAGTATCTGATTGATGAACTTGCCAATTGCTGAATTATTTATTTGTTTACCAAATAGTCCTTTTTGCCATCCTCTAAAGTCGAGGTTTTCCACAAAGATATTATCTGTTTTGTCGTATAATTGATGTGCCAATTTAAACAACCAATCAGTGCGACGAGAGGTTACTACAAAGTGTAGCTTTGCTATCATGCGTTGGAGCTTTAACCAATTACTCGAACCCTTAATTTTATGTTTGAGCTTGCGCTGTAGCGATTGAAGCTTACTAGCTGCTTTCTTCACAAATTGAGGTGTCTCGATTAATTCTCCATCACTGGTAGCAATGAAACTAGAAATTCCTGCATCAATGCCAAGAGATGACATCCCAGGCACAATATCTGGAATATCCTCAGTAGAAACAAAAATTATTTGAATGAAATATCCTACTGCTTTCTTAACCACTCTTAGCTGTTTGGGAATCATCCCAGTGGGAAACTCTCTCGATTTCTTAAATTTTATCCAGCCAATTTTCGGCAACCTTACTTTGTTTCCCTCAAAAACGGATTCTTTGATTTGAGGATAGGTGAAACTTCTAAATTGATTAGATTGTTTGTATCTAGGTAATCCTCTTTTCTGTTTTTTATTGAAAAAATCAGTCCAGGCTTTATCCAGTCTTTTTAAGGTAGACTGTAGTACTTGAGACTGTACTTTCTTTAGCTCTGGATTTTCTTTTTTAGCGATTGTTAGGTTAACAGCTTGAATGTTGTAGTTAGGAAACTTTGCTTCGGCAGGAATAATATATTCTTTAATTAAAGAACAAGAGCTAATATTATTTTTTCTTGCTTTAATCCAATCCTTTCTTTCACAGTTATTCCAGTTGTAAACTCTACGACAAATTTCTAACCACTCATCTATTTGAGCAGACTGCGATTTGTTAGGAATTAGTTTATACTGAAAGGTAAAAGAAAGCATCTAATTATTAGAAATTAATGCTTGTATGATATCATATTTACTGCCGATTAAAGGCGAGCGAACTTGATGAGGTTTCCTCATCTAAAGCACGCGCGAGCTGGCGATAACCTCATATCCCCTGGCTGAAGCGCAGGGGTTTTAAGGTTTGCGGATGATAAAAGCCAACAGCCGTTTGTCTCATACAGATAATTGATGATTTTTAATCTAATCGAGGGGAATAATAATGATGTTGAAATTTTACTATTCACAACTATCCATTAATGCACGTAGAGTATGGGTGACGCTATTAGAAAAAAATCTAGAATTTGAACCTATATTAATGAAGCTCAACGGCGATCAATTCCAACCAAATTTTTTAGAATTAAATCCTTTTCATCATATTCCTGTATTAATTGACGGTGATTTTAATTTATTTGAATCTCTGGCAATCTTAGACTATTTAGAAGCAAAATATCCCGAACCTTCTTTTATGCCTCAAGAAGCAAAGCAGATTGCTCAAGTTCGCACTATTGAGTTAGTAACTATTAATGAATTACCTCCTGCTTCTATTATTTTAATGAAAGATATGTTAGAGGTAGAAGTTCCAGACAAGCAAATTGAAAAAGCCAAAGGAACTATGGCAACAGTACTACAATATTTTGAAGCCAATCTTGATGGCAATAGTTCCTATTTTATAGGAGAACAATTAACTTATGCTGACATCGTAGCAGGAACAGCAGTAGACGCGATTCCCTTATTAGGTATTAGTTTAGAACCTTACCCTCAAGTAACTGCTTGGTTAGATAATTTAAGACAGCGATCTAGTTGGCAACAAACAAGACCAACTCAAGAACAAATAGAAGCTTCTAGAGCAGTCATGAAAGCTATTTTACAGAAAAGATAATTTTTCAATATTTTAACTATTAGCTATTAGCTAGAGGGTTATTTAATTCTCCCAGCCAGAGAATTTATTCTCTGTCTAACAACACAAGTCCATCTTATAGGACTTAAAATTTTAGTCAACACCATCTCATACTAAATCTATTTGTAAAACTCTCCATATAATAAATATAACCATACAAAATTAGATTAGCGGTGCGCGGGGATGGGGAGACTTCAACCAACCATAGACAACTGTTGGCAGCAAAATCTCAAACCAGAAAAGTCTCCCCTGTCCACCCCCGCGTCGACGAAAGGCGTTTATACCCGTCGCATTGACCTATTTATCTCTTTTTTATTAGACTTTTGCAAGAGGTCTAATGAGTTTTTTGATTAAAATGCCCAAAAATGTAAACGGCTGACACTGCCCTTCGAGGGTGGTGCTTGTACGCCCCGTCTTAACCTTAGTACATAACGCTATATCTCCAGAAACTCCGATTTTTGAACGGTATCATAAGGGTTTCAGCATAATTATTGGAGATGTCTAATCTTTGTGTTAGAGACGCGACGGGGCTGTCTCTACAAGGTTTAACGGTTTCTCTCTTATATACAAATACAAGCTATCTATTATTATTTATTACTTCCTCATTCATCCCTCATCCCTCATTCCTTTAAAGACTATCCACTCTCCAGATACTTCTGCTGCTATACCTTTAGCAAGAGTAGAGGTACGGGTTTTATTGGGAGCATTAATTAAATTACGAACGGCTTCTATTTGTGCAAAATTAGGCTGTTTAGCAATAACTTGGGGTAAAAATTGACGAATAATACGGCGTTGTAGAGCTAAGGGAATTGGTTGTAATTTAAGACGGTTTAATTGTCTATAATCTGAATGAATAATAGTTGCTGACAAATTGGTTGCTTGAGCTTCTAAATACTGAGTATCTGCTCTTAAAAGTTTCACCGTTTGTACTAAAGCATTTTCTACTTGAGGATTAAAATTGTCTTGTAAATAAGGAATTAAATCTTGACGAATACGATTGCGAGCATATTTCAAATTACTATTAACTGCATCAACCCAAATAGGTAACTCAAATTGCTGACAAAACTCTAAAGTTTCACTGCGGGTAAAATCTAATATGGGACGAACTAAGACAATATTATCTGTTAAATTACGTTGCCAAGACAAAGAACTTAAACCATCTGCTCCCGCACCACGAATTAAATTATATAAAAAAGTTTCAGCACGATCGCTTTTAGTATGTCCTGTAACTATATAATTAAAATTGTGAGTATCTGCAATTTCAATTAAAGCTTGATAACGCCACTTTCTGGCTGCTGCTTCAGTTTCTTTGAGATTACTTGCTTGTTTGAGATAAAAGCTAACTAACCATTTTGTAGCTATTTTCTCTACATGGTCGGCTATTCCCGCATCGGTTGACCAATTATGATCGCAATGAGCGATCGCTATATTCCATTGCCATTTAGGTTGCAAATCTAATAATAATTTACTTAAACAAAGTGAATCTTGCCCTCCAGAAACTGCAATCAAAATATTAGCTTGCTTGGGTAATAAATTGTCCTGTCGTAATTTTTGATGTAACCGAGTATGAAATAAACTCCAATCAGCTTTTCGATTCATTATATATAATTATATGTATTAGAAATAATTAATAACTAACTACTAATCAGATTATTGATAATCTTTTCTTAACCTAGCTTAATCATAATAAAATATTTAACGTTAATTATTAATATATTTAGAAAGGTTATGACTTTTGCTTTTGCAAAACATTATATTGATTTTTTACCGCGTTTTTATCGCTTATCTTTTGTCGCCGTACTGTCTAATATGATGGTGCCTTTAGCGGGTTTGTGCGATACTGCTTTTTTAGGGCATCTCCAAGATATTAAACCATTGGCGGGAGTAATTCTTGCAAGTATTTTATTTGATTATCTTTATCGTATTTTAAAATTTTTACGCAACAGCACCAATGCAATGGCAGCCCAAGCATCAGGAGAAAATGATAGTAAAGGGGTAATTCTTGCAGGGTTAAGGAGTAGCTTAATTGCAATTGCGATCGCTTTTATTATATTGTCATTACAGTATCCCATTCAAAAATTAGGCTTTGCTATCTTATCAGGTTCGCCAGAAATTGAAGTATCGGGAATTGAATATTTTAATGCCAGAATTTGGGGTGCGCCCGCCGTATTACTTAATTTTGTTTTAATAGGTTGGTTTCTGGGAAAAGAAAAAAATAGCTTTGTCTTACTAATTTCTCTGATTGCTAATGGCTCTAATGTTTTGTTTGATTATCTGATGATTTATCGTTGGGGTTGGGATAGTGTGGGTGCTGGTTTAGCAACTGCTTTAAGTCAATATTTAGCTTTATTCGTTGCCTTAATTGGAGTTGCTTTTAGTATTAATTGGCAAGATTTCTCGAAAGCAATTCCAGAAGTATTAGACAAACAAGCATTACAAGGAACTATTAGCTTAAAGTTTAATATTTTAGTGCGTTTTTTAGCATTAATTTCTGCCTACTCTATCTTTACTAATCTTAGCGCAAGAATGGGAACTGATTTGTTAACTGAAAATGGTTTACTCTTGCAAATCGCGCTTTTAAGTCAGTTTACGATCCAAGGAGTAGGAATGACTACCCAAACTCTTATTGGTAATTTCAAAGGGCAAAAAGAATTTACTCAAATGCTGCCTTTATTAATAACATCTATTTTAACTAGCTTAATCATTGCTTTAGGCTTTGCTTTTAGTACTATTTTCTTTCCTCAACCAATTTTTAGTTTATTAACCAATCATTCAGAAATTAATCAAGGGATTGTTCAGTATACTATTTGGTTATTACCTTTACTTTCTTTTACGGCGATCGCTTTTATGTTAGAAGGGTATTTTATTGGTTTAAAAGAAGGTGCAGTATTACGAAATGCTTCTTTGATTGCTTTTTTTATGGCTTTTATTCCTCTAGTAATACTAGCTACTTATTTTGATAGTGTCGATCTATTGTGGTTATCTTTAACAAGTTATATGTTTACATTAATTTTAGTATTGGTAACACAAATATCAAGAACACAAGATGCTCTTGAGTTTACCTAACTGGGAAAAGCTAACCCTAAGTAAACTGATTTACTAACAAAACTTGGTAATATTTTTGTTAAATATAACTTTTAGGACTTGTGACTTCTGATTTCTGACTTCTGATAAGCTTGTATTCTTGGATTAAAAAGGAACTCGTAGATTATGCTTATAGTCATTAGAACTACACCCAATTGCTAAAAATAAATTGGCTTTGGTTAAAATCTTAGAATCAGACTTATCATTTATGAGCAGCAGGAGTTCTTTGTCAGAAATCAAGCTTTTTACCTATGCCTTACGAACTAGAAAAAAACGAATTAAGCCATAAGTTTCTCAATACTAGTCAAATTGCGATTCTGCTTTCTCTAGCATTGCATTTATTAGTTTATAAATATGGCTTTCCGACACCACTCATCAAAGAAAAGCCCAATAATGGAGACAAAACAGTTTCTACCATACAACTAAGCCCTGTAGAACAAGCTCGTTTACCCAATCTAGAGCCTGATTGGAACGTTCCAGAATTTGACAACACTCCCTTAGATGAAGCAGCACCGCCTTTTGCTTTACCATTACCGCCTGGCTTCACCCCCAGTCCTAATTTACCAGCTATTCCGATCCCTCCTGGCTCTAGTGTTCCTAACATTCCTCCTGTTAGTTTCAACATGGAATTACCACCTTTAGGAATTACAGATTTATCAGCCCTTCCCTTACCACCTCCTTTAGAAGATTTAGATAGCATCACTCCCCCTGATGTACCTTTAACCAATCCAGAAAAACCAACAGAAGAACCAACAGAAGAACCAGTCATAAAAGAAGAGCCAACTACTTCGACTGCACCAGAACCTCCTCCAGAGCCAGAAAAAACCGAGGAAGCAAAACCTGCTCCTGAAGAAATTGCAGCAGTACGACAACAAAAGCTAGAAGGAAATGTTCGTGATGTGAGTCTTAGCTTGCAACAACAAGATGGTGAAACCAGCGATGAAGAAGCCAGAAAAAATTATGTTGCTTGGCTCAGTAAAATTGAAGATGTTGAACCAGAGTCTAGGGAAATTGAGGGTATTTATCCACGAGATGCTTGCATCCGTAGATTAGAAGGTAAGAGTGTTTATGGTGTTCTCATTGATGCTAACGATAAAGTCGTTGGCTTAGAATTAATCAAAGGGGCAAAATATCCGATTTTTAACCAGCAAGCTAGTCAAGATATTCAAAAGCATGAATTCACTAACGATACTCAAGAAACGCAACCTTATCAAGTAACAGTAGATTATAAATACGATCCAGAAATTTGCCCTTCTTTAACCCTACCTTCCTTGAGAGAGAAAGAAAAGCCTGCAACTGCACCCAAACCAGAAAGCGAAACTAAAACTAATCCTGCAACTGAAACCCCACCAGAAAGCGAAATCGAAACCAATCCTGCAACTGCACCCAAACCAGAAGCCGAAATCGAAACTAATCCTAAAACTGAAACCCCACCAGAAGACGAACAGCAACTACCTTTGAGAGAAAGATTACAAAATGTTCCTCTGCAAGATGACAGCACTATTAGGGAAAGATTGCGTAATAATCCTCTACCAAAACCAGAACAGTAAATAGACCTGAGTAGCAGCATAATCTATATTGATAAACTAAGTCCTCATGAGGAATTGATGTCTGACTTCATGTCAATAATGCACTGCTTTTCATCGCGTTTGTCTTTCTTGCGAGCCATATTCTCTTTCTTGTTGTCCAAATACTGTGGAACAGTTCTTGCTACTTGCTACTGAAAAATTTCCTCATTTTTTATTCCTTAAAAGTCTTGCTACTTGCTACTTTAGATCCACACCGTATATTTTGAGTTCCCTGAATGCTCGCTCTTGGTTAAGGTCTTTTTTAGTAGCAATAGATTCTATTTCTTCAATATATGCTGTTGGTAGTTGTGCTTTCCTAGCTCCAAATAGTACGTGTTCTTTGTACCAGGAGTATGGGAGCAAAGAAGCATCAATTTTTAGAGCATAGTAAGTTATTGCTCGTTCTACATTTCCCTGTTCGTCAGCGATTAGAACTTCTTTTTCATTGTAGCCATAGCCTAAAAACTCAAACTTATCCAATATTGGCTTTTCTAATTCATCAATTTCATACAAAACCCCAATTACTGAATCAGCAGTATTTCCTGTGTAGTAAGCATCGCATTTTCCAGAGCCATCTGTACTAATTTTGTGAAATCGCAACTTGTGTTGGGCTAAAAAATAGACACCTATTGACTGTGGGCTTGAAATTCGTTTTTGTAATCTTTTCTGAGACATATTAGAACCATAAGCAAAATATTTCATATTACTGATGTAAGTTACTTAAATTTAATCAAATAGCAATAAAGCAGATAACCATCAATAAGATTTTGGAAAGGGCATCCATAGAATATAGAATATAATCACTTGTTAAATAAAATTTACAAAAATTATTTTAAGATTGAGCATTTTTTTACTTATATTAGTGAGTTTATATTTGTTTATCTAACTTTATTTTTGAGGTTATTTCCTTTAAAAGAAGTTGCGACTTTTATTTTTGACCCCCAGATAGAGTTAATGTCACAAATATAAGTGTTCTAAAACACTTAATTGTTTTCAACCAGTAATTGTCACTGATGTATGTAATTTTGCATTTGATCGCAGCGGTGGCAAAAACAAGTATTGCAGAATTTTTACTTTAGGGGTTTCTATTATGAGTAGCCAAAGGATCGAAAACGCTCGTAACGTCGCTATTGTAGGACCTTATTCTAGCGGGAAAACAACTTTGCTAGAAAGTCTTTTGTTTGTAACCAAGGCAATTCATCGTAAGGGAAGTATTAAAGAAGGAAATACCATAGGAGATAGTACCACAGAAGCACGCGATCGCAAAATGAGCGTCGAAGTCTCCGTAGCCAGCAGTAATTATCAAGATATTCAATTTACATTTTTAGACTGTCCAGGCTCAATCGAATTGGCACAAGAAACTCAAAACGCTTTAGTGGGTGCTGGTGCTGCCATTGTAGTTTGTGAACCTGTCTTAGAAAAAGTTTTAACCCTCGCACCTTTATTTAAGTTTCTCGATGATTGGGAAATTCCCCATTTGGTATTTATCAATAAAATGGATCGGGCTGCTGCAAATTATATGGAAATTTTGCACGCCTTAAAAGAAGTTTCAGCTCGTCCTTTAGTTCCTCAACAATATCCCATTACAGCTAAACATGATTGTGTCGGCTATATCGATCTAGTTACCGAGCAAGCATATCACTATCATTCTGGCAATCCCGCCGATCCTGTACCTCTTCCTGAAGATTTAGCCGAAGAAGAACAAGCTGCTCGTACAGAGATGTTAGAGACTCTCTCAGACTTTGACGATGGCTTATTAGAACAATTAGTTGAAGAAATCGATCCTCCCCAAGAAGAAATTCTGCAAGATTTAAAACAAGATTTAAGTGCTGATTTAATTGTTCCTGTATTTTTGGGTATGGCAGAGAATGATTATGGAATACGTCCCCTTTTAGATGCTTTAGTCAAAGAAGCCCCTGCAACCAATATTACCGCAGCTAGAAGAGGTCTAAAAACCAAAGAAGACGGCGATACTTTAGCTCAAGTTTTAAAAACCTACTACACTCCCCAAGGTGGCAAACTCTCTTTAGTGAGGGTGTGGCAAGGTACTCTAGTTGATGGTATGACCCTCAACGGACAAAGAGTAAGTGGTGTTTATCGTTTAATGGGTGGTCATCAAGAGCCAGTGCAGAAAGCCCAGATCGGGGAAATTGTCGCTTTAGGACGCATGGAAGATATTCACACAGGAGATACTTTAGGTAGTGAAGAGGTTGAAAGCGGACTTCCCAAAGCAGATGTCATGTCTCCTGTCTATGCACTAGCGATCGCTCCTGATAACCGTAGAGATGAGGTTAAACTCAGTGGTGCAATGGGTAAACTCCTTGAAGAAGATCCCTCGCTCCATTGGGAACAACACGGCGATACCCACGAGGTTATTTTATGGGGGCAGGGAGAAATTCATTTGCAAGTATCTTTAGATCGCTTGCGCCGTAAGTATAATCTTTCTATGAATACTCGCTTACCTCAAGTACCCTACAAAGAAACTATCCGTCAGGAAATCAAATCCCACGGACGTTATAAACATCAAAGTGGCGGACATGGTGCTTTTGGTGATGTCTATCTAGAAATTAAACCCCTATCCAGAGGAGAAGGCTATAATTTTCATCAAACTATTGTGGGTGGTGTTGTACCCAAGCAATACATTCCTGGCGTAGAAACAGGAGTCAAAGAATATTTAGCTCATGGCCCTTTGGGTTTCCCTGTGGTAGATGTAGATGTTACCCTTACTGATGGCTCATATCACTCTGTAGACAGTTCCGAACAAGCCTTTAAGCAAGCTGCTCGTTTAGCGATGACGGAGGGAATGCCCAAATGTCAACCCGTACTGTTAGAGCCTTTGTTGATGATTAATGTCGCTGCACCATCAGAGTTCACCTCTAAAGTTTTACAACTAGTATCAGGACGTAGAGGACAAATTCTTGGTTATGAAGCTCTCGAAGGCTGGAAGAATTGGGATAACGTCACAGCCTATTTACCCCAAGCAGAAATGCATAACTTTATCATTGAATTGCGATCGCTTACCCTAGGGGTAGGTTTTTTCACTTGGCAATACGATCATCTTCAAGAAGTACCTGATAAATTAGCCCACGATATCTTAGCTACAGCTAAATAGTTCAGTAATTACAAGGTAGGCCCTATTCCACTATGCACGAAGTGGAATAGTTGAACCTGGCAAGCGAAGCTCAGAGCCATTAGTTGTTAGCTGATTTAAAATAGCGATCGCGCTATAGCTAACATTTGGCGATCGCTATCTAAACTTCCTCCAAGACAACTTCGTGCCGAGGTCGTTCGTTGATTTTACGATGTTGTCCTTAACTATTTCTGCTGTTTTTAATTTTTATCAGAGAAATGTTCTGAGAATGTCACTTTTTTCTTTTAAACTAAAAAATTATCAGTCATATAACTTAGGAGTTGAATCGTGCCTTTACTTATTGCCCTTGTCACCGTAGCTGTCGCCTATACCTTTTTTCTGCCAGGAGCTATGGGATAAATTCAACAGTGTATTTATGTATTCTTAGTCCAACAAAATGCATCGCTTTCAAGACAAAACCCAGTCACTATCCTATGCAACTGGGTTAAAATATTTATCTAAATGACTACGTTCTATAAAAGGAAAAGAGCCAAATAAAATTATTTCAAACATTAAATCTTTTTTAGAAATTTTTGATAAAAAATAAATTTATCAAATGTGGTCAATAGCGGTGTAAAAAAGATGAATATATACAAGCGATGTACTAACTTGGAGTTGTTGCATCCCCATAATATTGTAGAAAAAGGTGCTATGCCAGAGTGTAATCCAGCGTTTCTTCAACTGTTTCAATAACTTATTACTTTAAAGAAGTTCTGGGGGTAAAGCTGGAATTAGAATTTTAAAATTTGAGCCTTTACCTATTTTGCTGGTAACCAAAATTTTTCCTCCACTTTTTTCTACTAATTGACGCACAATAGTAAGACCTAAACCAGCCCCAGTTGTTCGATCGTTACTAATAGTTTTAGTGCGGTAAAAACTATCGAAAATCTTACTTAGTTCTTGAGTTTCGATACCTCTTCCTGTATCACCGATATTGAGTTCTACATTAGTATTTTTAAATGCTGCTTGAACAAAAACTCTTCCTTGAGGTGGTGTAAATTGCAAACTATTATTTAATAACTGAATAATAATTTGTCTTAACCAAGACGCAGGAAAAACTACAGGAGGCAAATTAGCAGGAATAGTATAACCTAACTGGATATTATTTTCATTGGCTAAAGGTTGATAAGTACTAACTATTCCAGGAACAAATTCATTCAAATAAATCGTATCTGCTTCTGTGGAAATATCTAATTGTAATAACTCTAATAAGCCACTAATTACTGAATTTTGACGATCGCATTGTTTTTCTAACATCTGCAAATAACGTTGACGCTGTTCCCCTTTAATCTGCTTTGATGCGAGCAAGCTAATAGTAGTTTTCATATAGGTAACAGGCGATCGCATTTCTTCGACTAAATTACGTAAGAAATCTGTTTGCAAACCTAAAGTAGAGACGAAAGAGGAGTTTTCTAGCTCAAGATTTCTCGAAGATTGTTGACTATGAGAAGAAGTAGTTAAAGCATCTTCTTTAGTAATTTGTTTAATTAACAGATTAGTTAATAATTGTGTGGGACTGTTAGCAAAATCATTCTCAATCTTAAAATTATTTGCTGTCAGATTTATCTCAGGGTTGTTTTCAGCAATAATAGGTGCTATTTCTGATAAGAACTTTTTAATTAATAAAGGTTCAAAACTAACTATTGTTTCTAAATAAGGTTGCTGAACTCTCTTCCCAGAAGCGTTAGCTTGAATCTGTCCTTTTTGCCATTGAGCTAGCAGCAAAATACTACAATTAGAAGCAATTGCTAGTACAAAACATTCTCTTTTGAGTCGCGAATTTTTTCCTAAAATAATCGGAATAGTTTTTGTCGAAGAAAGAGTAGCATCAGCTAATACTTTACTGGAAGCATCAGAGAAATCGCCACATAGATAAAGAGATTCCAGATTACCTTGTTCTTGATAATTATTAATAATATCAGACCAACTTTGAGACTGGAGGGGTTTTAAAATAATAGTAGCTTTTATTTGTTGTTCAATAAGAACTTCTGTAATGCTTTTGACATGAGATTGTAGTGTTTGAGGACTAATATCAATAGATAAAGGAGGGGGATCGCTAGCTTTAATCAGTTGATATAAAGATAAATTACTATTAGAGATGGAGTTCATGGTCAAAAACAGATTCTTGATTTTCCTCAAGAATTATTTAGGGAAAATCGTAAATTTTAAGTTATTAATATTTATTAAGTTAAATTTAGTATAATAATCTACATTTTTTGATTAAATTCAGAAAGACTACTTAATTGATTGGTGATAATTGCAAATTTTACAGACAACTTGCCAAAGTAGCAACTACTGATTGAGCCAAAGCTTCTAAATGATAGCCTCCTTCTAGTCCAAATAAGAGTTTAGAATTAATTTTTCTCAAATGTTGTGTTAGCAATCCATAATCGTTTGGTTTTAAGGAAATACTGGCTAAAGGGTCTTGATGATTAGCATCATACCCCGCACTAACTATGACTATATCTGGTTGAAAGTCTTGTAAAAAAGGAACTACTTTTTTGATAAATAAAGGCTCATAATCTTTAATTGTGCTGCCAGGATTCATCGGTAAATTGAGAATATTTTGCTGTTTTCCATCATAATCGCCTTCTCCTGTACCTGGATAACAGGGAGATTGATGTAAAGAACAGTAAACAATATGAGGGTTATCTTCAACAATAGCTTCTGTACCATTGCCATGATGAACATCCCAATCTAGAATAGCTACCCTAGTAACCCCTGGTTGTTCTAAAGCATAATTAGCAGCGATCGCCGCATTAGAAAACAGACAAAATCCCATACCTCGATCCCGAAGCGCGTGATGTCCTGGAGGACGAGCCAACACAAACACGGGATTACCCCGATTCAGCACTAAATCTACCCCATCTAGCCAAGCACTAACCGCCAGCAGAGCCACTCCATAGCTATGGGGGGAAACAATAGTATCTGCGTCTAAATAACCTCCTCCAGTGGTCGCAATTTGCTGTACTCTTTGAATATGTTCTGGAGTGTGAATTTTAGCTATTTGGCGTACAACATCTCTAGCTGCTGTAGTATTAGGAGATCGCCATTCTAAGCGATCTTGCCAATCAACTTGCTTTAAAGCCTCCACCACCGCAGTTAAACGAGCAGCACATTCAGGATGACCATAGCCTGTATTATGTTGTAAAAACTCTTCAGAATAAATAACCGATATCATTTATCATTTACCATTTATTATTTGAGGTGGTTGGTAGTTAGTAGTTATTGGTTAGTTGTTAGTAGTTATTGATTGGTTACTAATTAATTCTCTGACTCGATGACCTCACGACTTCTGATTTCACGATTCAGTGACCTCACGACTTATGCTTAATACTATATTGTCTAATTCTTGGTTAAGTGCTGTTGTTTTAAACACTTTCTTAATTGCTATTGCTTGGATTGTACCGAAAAAATTACTAACTCCTCTGGGTTATCTCAATGCTTGGGTGTTAGGAGTGTTAGTTTGGGGAACTTTAAGCTGGCAAGGATATACAGTAGTTATGTTTTACTTTCTTGTCGGTTCAGGAGTTACCAAAATTGGGATGGCGGAAAAAGAAGCAGCAGGAATTGCCGAAAAGAGATCGGGAATGCGCGGGCCCGAAAATGTTTGGGGTTCAGCCTTAACTGCGACAATTTGCGCTTTAGTAACACTATTGGTAGATGCTCCTTTTAAAGAGTTACTGATACTCGCTTACGTGGCTAGTTTTGCCACTAAATTATCAGATACATCTGCCAGTGAAGTGGGGAAAGCCTATGGTAAAAGCACTTTTTTAATTACTACTTTAAAACCAGTACCCAGAGGTACAGAAGGAGCAGTTAGCCTAGAAGGAACAATCGCAGGAGTAATTGCTTCAATTGCAATTGCTTTTGTCGGCTACGGAGTAGGAATAATTAATCTTTGGGGGGTATTATGGTGCGTGATAGCTGCTTTAATTGCCACTAATATCGAAAGCTTGATCGGAGCTACTTTACAAGAAAACATACCCTGGCTAACAAACGAAGTAGTTAACTTTATCAACACTACTATTGGAGCGATTGCTGCTATTCTATTAGCTTGGTTAGAAAGTAGCATTCTTTGACATCAAACGATTATTGATATTTGCCAGCCGAGAATTACTATTAATGGGAGCGCGGGGTAAAGGTAACTCCAAATTAGGCCATTGAGGCATATCAACACAAGGACAATTGACAGTTTGTACTCCTAGCTCCAGTCTTGGTATGGGCATATTACATCTAGCACAAGCAAAAATATCCCATGCAGGAGATAGTAAAGCATCGAGATTAGTTTCTGTTCCTTCTAAATGACAATTAGTTCCCCCTTGAGCTATAACTTTTTGCCAACAAGCTTCAAATTCATCGGAAAAGCGATCGCCTTTAATGATAGAATGAGCCAAAGAAATTTCTTGCCCATTGTCAAACACTAATTTCTTTCCTAATTGAAACCAAGAAGCTAAATAAAGTTTTACTTTTTCTGAAGATGCCATGATTAAATAGTGGCTGATAGTGAATTTTGCCACGCCCCTGCAATTCGATTTTAGAGTTTATTTTATAAAGACCTGAAATTTGTAACCCCTACTTCATAATTCAAAAGGTTTGTTAGTTATTGATTGTTAGTGGTTAGTCCCGTCCCGTCAAGCGGGATAATATGGTTAGTGGTTAATGGTTGATTGCTTGTAACTCGTGGCTGTTTGGTTATTACTTAGTTACTCATTACTCATTACTCATTACTCATTACTGCGACGCGATAGCGAGTCCTTTAGGGCTACTTGTTACTCAATAACTTCCTCATCCCTCATCCTGTCCAAAGCTGTTCCCAAAACACTCAAATTCAGAGCATGACCACCCGTTACTAAATAAGCAGTATCAGCCACAGTACCAATTTGTCTGATTATATGTCCCAAGCGATCGCGAAACAACCTTCCTGATGCATAAGCAGGAATAACACCCCAACCTGTTTCTTCTCCTACAAATATAAGTTGAGATTGAGTTTGAGTTAGACTAAACAATAAATTATTAGTTATTGTGTCCCAATTGTTTGCTTTTACATCTAACAAATTAGCCACCCAAGTTCCCAGAGAATCGATTAACAAACATTGATCCGGCTTAGCTTGATTGATTACTCTTGTTAAATTCTTTGGTTCTGCTATAGTTATCCAGTTACTAGGTCTTCTTTGTTGATGCTTGAGAATTCTCTTTTGCCATTCTCGATCTTCAGAAGTCATTATGGCAGTAGCAACATAAACCACTGACTTACTACTATTATGAGCTAAATTTTCTGCCCATTCACTTTTACCCGAACGAGCAGCACCAGTAACTAAAATGACTTGTCTAGTAGCGATAGAAGAGGAATCAGATTTCACTCTTGCAAAAAAACTTATAATGGTAAATTTTGTTCTTTATAGTAAGTCAATGTTAACGTTGTTATGTGAATAGAGTAACTAATTTTTAGATTTTTCTTTTATTTCTAGATTCCTACCGAAAAATGACACACCCACCATCAAAAATTCCTGTATCCGTTCTGATTCCAGCTAAAAATGAGGAGTTGAACTTACCAGCTTGCTTAGAGAGTGTGGCGGTAGCAGATGAGGTTTTTATCGTTGATTCTCAGAGTGAAGATCGTTCTGGCGAAATCGCCGAACAGTATGGAGCGAAAGTAGTGCAGTTTCATTTTAATGGTAGCTGGCCCAAAAAGAAAAATTGGTCTTTGGACAATCTACCTTTTCGCAATGAATGGGTTTTAATCGTCGATTGCGATGAGCGCATTACCCCCGAACTATGGTCAGAAATTGACACCGTAATTAAAAACGGTGAATACGATGGTTGTTTTCTAAATCGTAAGGTGTTTTTTTTAGGTAAATGGATTCGTTTTGGAGGAAAATATCCTGATTGGAATTTGCGCTTATTTAAACATAAATTAGGTCGCTACGAAAACTTAAGTACAGAAGATATTCCCAACACAGGAGATAATGAAGTTCACGAACACGTTGTTTTAAACGGGAAAGTAGGTTATCTCAAAGAAGATATGCTACACATCGATTTTCGTGATATTTATCAATGGTTAGCCAGACACAATCGTTATTCTAATTGGGAAGCGAGAGTTTATTATAACTTGCTTACAGGTAAAGATGAGAGTGGTACTATCGGTGCAAATCTCTTTGGTAATGCGGTACAGCGCAAACGTTTTCTGAAGAAAATCTGGGTTAGATTGCCCCTTAAGCCTCTACTAAGGTTCATTTTATTTTACTTTATTCGTCTTGGTTTTTTAGATGGAGAAGCTGGCTATATTTATGGTCGTCTTTTGAGTCAATATGAATATCAAATTGGCGTGAAACTCTACGAATTAAGAAAATTTGGCGGTAAGCTAAATGTTAATGCTAATTCATCAAATCAAGCTACGGCTAAAACCACTACTATCACGGAAACAGTACAACTACAGAAATAGGTGTTGCGTTATTTTAGATGATTATTCAAGCTGAAAGAAAAATTAGCAGTTTTTCTTTTACAAAATAAAAATCCCGATCGAAAAAAGTAGGATGGGCAAAATTAGTTTTTGGGTAGATTACTCAGTTGTAAAGTTAAGTTTGCTCACCTTAATCCAAATTTTCGCCCACTGGCTCAGTAAATAGAACACTGTTTCGGATTGACAAAAAAATCAAATCTCTTCATCAAGATACGAAAATATAGATATGAAAACTCCTATCACTCATCAGCAACTAGATATTACTTTGGATGCTGAACCTTTTGTTGATTTGAGAAAATACGATCAATCTAACTTTGATCGCGGAAGATCAAATGGGTTAATTATTTTGTGGTGGTTGGTACAGGCGATCGCTTTTCCTCTGAGCATACATAATTTCAATGGTTTTCGTTGTTGGATACTACGCTTATTTGGTGCCAAAATCGGTCGTGGAGTAGTAATTCGCCCGACTGCAAGATTTACCTATCCTTGGAAAGTAACCATTGGTGACTATAGTTGGGTGGGTGATGATGTGGTTTTTTACAGTCTCGATGAAATTATCATTGGCTCTCACGTGGTAATTTCCCAAGAATCTTATCTCTGTACGGGAAGCCACGACATCCACAAGCAGACTTTTCCCCTCACTACTGCGCCCATTAAAATTGGTAATGGGGTATGGGTTGCTACTGATTGTTTTGTTGCTCCTGGGGTCACAATTGGAGCTAATGCGGTCATTGGCGCAAGAAGTAGTGTTTTTCGTAATATTCCCGCCCAGCAAGTAGCCTGGGGTACACCCTGTAAAGCATACTATCAAAGAACAGTAAATAATAAACAGTAATCAGTAATCAGTTATCAGAATTAGACAACTATTGCCTTTTGCCTACCCAGACTATTTTCTAATTAATTCGATCGACTCCCTGGTCTGTAATATAACTTTACAACAGTAAACCTGTCTCAAATCGTAAAGTAAGCTAAATTGGACGAGTATCTTTTGGAATCGCTAATTAATTGAGAAATTATACAAAAGCGATGATAAATCTTATGTCTTCAGACCCCACAATAATTCACGCTGCTAAAAGAGTTTATCGTACCTATCTGAGTATATATTCTCAACTTCCAAAACAGCCTTTTGGAGTAGTGCTTAATAAAGAAACTTTCAAAGGACAATTAGTGTTTCGAGAAAAGCCTATTTTATTACCAGGAGAAGACTTTATTCCTCTCTATAAAATTGAAGCCCAAGGATGATAAACAGTCTTTTAAGAAAACACTAAAGTTGTCTTGACATAAATAATTGATTTTTTATTTTAGTTTGTATTGCTAATTACCAATCACCAATCACCAATCCCTCGAAATATTGTTGATAAAATTCTCGATCTAAAACTAAATGCGGTTTGAATAACTGTTAGTTTTACAGGCTGAGAGGGAACTTTGAGATTAGTCCTTATTCATCTCCGAGTTGAGTTTTTGGTTATGGAAACTCTGGTTTCAGCGATCGCAAATACATTTGTATTTCTCTTTGGTGCCTGTATTGGAAGCTTTTTAAATGTAGTTATCTACCGCATTCCTGCTGGTTTATCCTTAGTTCATCCCCCCTCTCGTTGCCCTAAATGTGGGCATCGTTTAGGCAAAACAGAAAATGTACCAGTCTTGGGGTGGCTATGGTTAAAAGGTCGTTGTCGTTGGTGTAAAACCCCTATTTCACCCCGCTATCCTACTATTGAAGCCGTTACAGGAATTATCTTTTTATTTGTATTTTGGCAGTTCGGTTATACCTTAGAAACTATTGGTTACTGTGCCTTTTTAAGTTGGTTATTATCATTATCAATGATTGATTTTGATACCATGACTTTACCAAGTTCTTTAACTAAATCGGGCTTACTATTAGGGTTAGTATTTCAAGCAATTATTGGCTGGGAAAAAGCAGCATTTTCAGGAATTGCCAACCAGTTAATATTTGGTATTGGTGGTGCAGTTTTAGGTATTTGGTTACTAGAAATAATTGGCTACATCGGTACATTAATTTTAGGTCAGCAAGCGATGGGAGATGGTGATGGTAAATTAATGGCAACCATTGGTGCTTGGCTGGGTTGGAAATATGTTTTAGTTGGTGGTTTCTTAGCCTGTGGTATCGGCTCAATCATTGGTGGAGGTGCAATCATTTTGGGTATTTTGAATAAAAAACAACCCATGCCTTTTGGTCCTTTTTTGGCTTTAGGCGCAGCTTTAACTTTATTTTTCGGCAATCAAATTATTAGTGCTTATGTAAATTTATTAATAGTATAAAACAATGGTGTCAAGATATTTCTGTAAATCGTATCTAAAGTAAAATGCAATGAAAACTTTATTGACCCAAAAAATTAAATTTAGTAAATATAAAAATATAGTTATTTTAACTGGTGCGGGGATATCTGTTGCTTCAGGATTAAAAACTTATCGTGGAAAAACCAGCAATCAAGATAATAATATAGGCAATCAAGCTCATGTAGATCGGCTTAAAGATAATCCTTTACTAATTTGGCAGCTATTTAACCCTTTAAGAACAGCTTGTTTATCAGCAAAACCCAATCAAGCACATCAAGTTTTAGTCCATTTAGAACAAAGTTTAAAACCAGAACAAAATTTGGCTTTAATTACACAAAATGTAGACCGCCTACATCAGAAAGCAGGAAGTAAAAATGTTATTGAATTACATGGAGTAGTTACAGAAACCTGTTATTCTAATAAACAATGCCAACTGCTACCATTCAAAGATGAGAAGGAATATATTAACAAAGCTCCTTTATGTCATCAATGTAATAGCCCTTTAAAACCAAACGTAGTATTATTCGGTGAATCTATTCCTGTCGATCGAGAATGGCAAGTTAAAAAAGCTTTACGTAAATGCGATTTATTTATTGCTATTGGCACATCGGGAACAGTATTTCCTGCTGCTAACTATGTACGTTCAGCAGAATATTCTGGAGCTAAAACTATTTTCATGAATCTTGAACCAATGAATCCTAAAAATCATTATTTTCAACAGGAATATATAGGAGAAGCAGAGCAACTATTACCAGAGTTATTTGATATTTAAAATTAATTAGACTTACTCTTGCCTTGATTTTTTTCTTTTGCCGATTCTATATAACCTAATCCTTCACAAAAAGAGCATTTTTCAGAATACTGAATGTCCCCAGCACAATCTCTAATTTCGGTATATCCTTTTCCTTCACAATGATGACAGATATTTTGCTTACTCATAATTATAATTTTTATTAACTTTTAGCTGATTTGATAAGTAAGACAATCTCTACTTAGCTAATTCGAGATCGAATACTTGTAGCATTGATAAATAAGAAAGAAATATGCGATCGCCACAAGCTTTTTGTAAACACTTTTCCATAGCAGCAAACAGATTTTGGCGTTGTCCTGCTTCCAAAGCAATATAGGGTGAATAGGTACTTAATAGTAATAAATAATCTTCAATAGAATAATTTACTTCGACTATTAACTCTTCAGATATTAAAGGCTCAAAATAACCAGAATCAACTACATTTTGCCCTAATGCTTGTAATTCGATCTGTTCCTGTTTTCTGTCTTTAAATGGGTTGAGAGATGGTGCATAAGCTTGATAAACTGGCTCAAGCAACTGGCTAATCTTTTCGTTAGGCTGTAAGCCAGTATTCCACAATAAAATTAGTGAACCAGCATCTTTTAAAGCTTGAGCTATTTTAGGATAACCAATATTAGGATTTACCCAATGGATAGAAGTTGCAGCTAATACCGCATCAAATTCTTTTGGTGTTACTGACCATTCTTCTAAAGTAGTCTGACAAATTTCGACATCAGGATAAAAAACACAATTTGTCCTAGCCAACCGACAAGCTTCTGGATTTGGTTCAAGGCTAACTAACTCAAACCCTCGATGAGCAAAAGAAGTAGTCGCAATCCCTGGACCACAGCCAACTTCTAAAATTTTGGCATTTTTCGGTAACTGGGCATACTTGACAGCAAGATCGATTAATTTTTCACTATAGCGAGGTCTGACTAGATTATAAGCATTGGCTACCTGACCATACCAAGTACTTTTATCAACTAAATCTCTACCGTGATAGTTTTGCTTGAGTTCTTTACTAAGTTGAAAATTGTTCATTTATTTTGGTATTTGGGTAAATTTAGCTAGAAACAAAAACTGGCTAAAAGTTAGTTACGATTGCTTAAAAATAACTGGATAGATCAAAAATAGATCCTGATCTCTAAAAATATTAAACTTTTTAGCTCCCAAACACCCCACACCCTATCTCCGACACCTAACATTAACCAAATCTCTTAATTTTTTTGAGAATTAATATCGGTTGCCAAGGTCAATTCCCCTTGATATCTAATTATGCTCGATCTTCGACTACTATGCAGTCTCTACCTTGTAACTTTGCTTGATACAAAGCTCTATCAGCACGCTTAATTAAGTCTTGAGGATCGGATGTAGCATTGGGCAAGAAGCTAGCAACACCACAACTGACTGTTATATAGTCTTGTACTGTGGATGTACTATGAGCAATCCTTAATTTATTCACAGTATTTCTCATTTTTTTCGCCACACGAACCGCACCTATAATTTTTGTATTGGGTAAAATAATCGCAAATTCTTCTCCTCCGTATCGCGTAGCCACATCTTGACCTCTTTGCACTGCACTATTAATTGCTTGTGCTACTTTGTACAAACACCTATCTCCTGCAAGATGCCCATAGGTATCGTTATAGAGTTTGAAATGATCGACATCGCACATGATTAAGGCTGTTTCTTGCTTTTCTCTAATGGCTTGTTGCCAAATTTGCTGTAAAACTAGATCGAAATGATAGCGATTATAAATTTGAGTCAGACTATCTATGTGAGCGAGACGATTTAATTTTTGATTATCCTCTTGTAGAGATTTCGTTCGTTCGACAACTTCTTGTTTGTATCGAGATTCGACAGTTTCCAAATTATGGAGCGAAGTTTGTAATTTGGATGCTATCAAGTTAAAACATCGAGTAAAAACGGCTAATTCTGCGATTTTGGGCTGTTCGTCAATTTGGCGGATCTCTCCACTGGATAGAGCTTGAGCCACTTGAGAAAGATTAGTGACAGATTTGGCAATCCACTGACTGGCGATCGCTCTTAAACAAGCAGATGAGAATGCAGCTAAAAAACTCAGCAGTAAAGTTGTATAGGTATTAGCTCGAATATACTCCATAAAATCTGATTCGGGAATCACCGTTACGATTAGCCAATCAAGACCAGGATGAGTGTTTAAATTCTTAGCTTGGACAAAATAGCGATCGCCATTAAGTTTAAAAATGAGTTGTTGCTGTATATTGATATTTTGAAATTGCTCGAACTGACTATTGAGAAACTGAGCAGTATTACGAACCAAATTATCTTGACTATTTTCAGAATTTAAACGCTTACTACCATTTTCTGTAGTAACTACCAAAGGATTATTCGTCGAGGTAGCAACTATTTCTCCTGATTTTTCCACTATAAAAACTCTGCCAGAAGAACTAATTTTGAGGCTACTCAAAAACTTACTAATATCGTTCAAAGTAAGATCGATTGCCATCACTCCCTTTGGTTGACCAGTATCATTATCCAAGAGTGGAATTGCAGGTGTAATACCTAAGACGGGAGGATCGATAAAGAGATAAATTGGCGACCAGACTAGTTTTCCTTGATTAATTGCTGCTTGATACCAGGGTCTTTGACGGGGATCGTATTCTTCACGTCCAATTTTTTGCGTTTTTTGACCTTTTTCATTAAGGTGATAAGTCTCCCAGTAAGGAGCAGTAGAACTATCTCTGATGGCAACTCTACCCGCGTCTTTCATCTCTACTTCTATAAAGTCACCTGTTTCGCTACCAAAGTAAATAGTGTTAACTTGAGGATTAATTTGAGCTTGCAACCAAAAAAGATTTTGTAAATCATCAATTTTGTCAAGATTTAGGCGTTGAGAATCAGCAAATATGCGATTGATATTGAGAAATAAAGTGGGAGTATTGAGATAATTATCAATGTGCTGTTGCGTATGAGATGTCACTTCTCGACTCAAACGTAATGCTAGAGCTTCTACTGTTTTCTGACCATTTCTCCAAGAAAAATAGCTAGTTAAACCAACTACAATTAAAACCTGCGAAGTCAGAGAAATAATTAAAGCGTGGTGCAGAGATAAATGAAAGTTCTTTCTCATTCTGGAAAAACGGCAACGTTATCTAAAAAAAATATAATTTCAGACTAAATTATGCTTTAGCTTTTTTTTCTCCCAGTCTAAAGTAGAGCGCACAATAGTCTCTAAACAATTATACCGAGGTTGCCAATCTAAAATCTGTTTTATGCGATCGCCACAAGCGACAACACAAGCGGGATCGCCTTTTCTGCGTCCAGTTTCGATAATCGGAAAATTCACACCTGACACTTGTTGTACCGAAGAAAGAACTTCTCGTACACTGTAACCTTTACCATAGCCACAATTGAGAATTTGATTTTCTGTAGCATTTTCTAGATAAGACAAAGCATCAGTATGAGCCGAAGCTAAATCTTCTACATGGATATAATCCCGAACACCTGTACCATCAACAGTAGGATAATCTGTGCCAAAAATATTTACCGCATTGCGAATCCCTAAAGCAGCATCGCAAGCGACTTTAATCAGATGGGCTGCTTTTTTTCCTGATTGACCAATACGACCAGAAATATCCGCTCCAGCTACATTAAAATAACGCAAAATAACATATTTTAAATCAGAAGTATCACTATAATCGCGGATCATCGTTTCACTCATTAATTTTGACTTTCCGTAAGGATTCACTGGGTTGGTAGGAGCAGACTCAATGACAGGAGAATCATTGGTTTCCCCATATACCGCAGCCGTACTAGAAAAAATCAATTTATTAACCTGAAATTTTTGACAACACTTAAGTAAGTTAAGGGTGTTTACCGTATTGTTTGAATAGTAAGCCAAGGGTTGTTGCAAAGATTCTGGTACTGAAATACTAGCAGCAAAGTGGAATACTGCACCAAATTGATGTTGAGCAAAAACCTGAAACAATTGCTCTATATTAGCTAAATCACCAATTACTAGTTTCCCATCAAGAATAGCAGTGGAAGAACCTGTGGAAAGATTATCGTAAACTACGACATCGTAGCCCAGTTGACTCAGTTGTTTTACTACATGAGAGCCAATATATCCCGCACCACCAGTAACTAAAATTTTTTCACCCATAAATCACCACTTAATCATTAATTATCGATTATTAACGAGCGATTGCTTCTAACAATCATAAAATCTCTTGAAAATCAGGAATTATTATTTTTAGATGTTTTCTTTTTGTAAAAAAATCAGGAAGAGACTACTAGCACATATTTCGTTTTGATAATCAACAATTGATGATTGTTTAATGCCAATGTTGATATCGCTCGTTGATAACCATAAATCATCATATAACGACATTAGAACTCTTGCATTAGATTGATATAGACAACAAAAAAGCAACAGTAACCAGTAGCATAGCCTATCTGATTACTGTCTTGATGTGCGTCTCAGGCGTGAGTCTGTTTAGGTGTTGGGAAAGTGATTCGGATTGGGTGATTAGATATTTGAAAATCCCTGTTGATTTATCAATAGGGATTTTAGTTCTTGAGTTTCGTTGATATGAGTAATAGTTCTGCGCTCTTTTGATTCTAATCTTGTTAGAGTTTTTAACTTTTTAGCTTTTCGTAATGACTTTCCCTGCAAGAAATTGGTGGGCATTTCAACCAAATTGACCAACGGTCAGAGCAGGCTCCGTCGTTGAGGGCGCGGAGTAATCTCTGACTAAATTACGATCGTGATTGCTATTTCTGCCCACCCCATATTACTAGGTTAATGATTTAGCTCAGAGATTCTAGATAATCTCGAACGAGATTTCTGCGTCTTGGTTGACGTAATTTTTGTAAAGCTTTGGCTTCAATTTGACGTACTCTTTCTCTGGATAGTTCTAAGCAGCGACCAATTTCCGCTAAAGAAAAGGGCTTTTCGCCACCAAAACCAAAGCGCATCTGAATCACTTCTCTTTCACGGCTGGTTAGTTCGGAGAGTAAATATTGCAAATCTTTTTGTAAGGATTCACGCACTAAAGTTTCTTCAGGAGAAGCACTTTCAGTTTCCAGTAAATCTCCAAGTTCGGTGTCTTTTTCTTTGCCTACTTTAATTTCTAAAGAAACAGAGCGGGGTACACGCAACAATACTTCTCTAATTTGAGATGCCGACATATCCAACTCTTGAGCAATATCCTCAATGCGAGGAGTTCGACCTTTCTCTTGAGATATTTTGCGCTGTGCTTTCTTAATTTTGTTAAGCTTCTCTGTAATGTGGACAGGAAGACGAATAGTACGACTTTGAGTGGCGATAGCTCTGGTAATGCCCTGACGAATCCACCAATAAGCGTAAGTACTAAAACGATAACCTTTAGTGGGGTCGAATTTTTCAACGGCTCTTTCTAACCCCAATGTTCCTTCTTGAATTAGATCGAGTAATTCTAAACCACGATTTTGATATTTTTTCGCTACCGAAACCACGAGACGCAAATTTGCTTTGATCATGTGTTCTTTAGCGCGAATACCATCTCGCTGAATTTTTTCTAGTTCTTTAATGCTATAACCAGAAAGTTCTGACCAACGTTGTTTTCCTCTAGCAAGAATTTCTTTCAGTTCAGGGATTTCTCGACCAACAGTTTTTGACCATCTTTTTAAAGAGGGACGATGACTTAATTGGGTGACTAAACGATCGTGGACATTAATAATTTCGACGAATTCTGCCATAATTTCGTCTCCTTTTTCCGCAGCTTCACCTCGTTGTTCGAGGATAGAAATGTGGCGTTGTACTTTCTGCGCTTCCGATACTTCTTCATCTCTTTCTAATAGGGGAACTCTACCTATCTCTTGGAGATATAACCTAACTAAATCGGTAGTTGTACGACTACCTTTTCTTGCAGCATTCTCGGTATCAATATTATCTAAATCCAACTCTACTAAATCATCGTTTAACTTACTAGAGTTGTCTTTTGTTTCTTCTGTATTATCTAAGCTGTAGTTAGATGAAGAGTTGTTTTCTTTGGTTTCAACGTACAGGGAACTAGCTAACATAACGGTTTCTCAATGACGACGAATCGGGGTGAATATTATTAGTTAGTAATCACTCCTCTTAGGATTAGATTGCCCAACTTTGATAAAAAAAAGAACATCGATCGAAAGTTTTTTTCCTACTTCAGCAATTTGACTTAGTTATTGTCATGATCTAGAAAAGGATTGTAACTTTAAGCACAAAAATATAAATATCCCCAATGATTGAGTACTTTGGTGGGACGACTAATAATGAACGAAAATTGTTCCTAAACTACTTTTATTTAATTATTTGTAATAACTTTTTTAGAATCAACAAATAATTAACAAGTTTGCTAGTAGAAAAACAGAAATAGTTAACTATGTCTATCAGTAAATTCTTGGAACTTTCTTTCAGCTTAAAAAAAATTGCTTGAAATATCCGTAAAATTACAGATAAGAAATAAATCGCATTTTTGTCGGCTTCTTTACATTTTGTGGGATCTTTCTGCTTATTCTTGATTTTTACTTGTTGATTCTTTTGGTGTGCACCTATCTATGTCAGCGTTCCTTATTTATCGTGGATGAGTTTTCATGAGTTCTCTAACTTGCTCTGCGTGGTAAGAACTACGAGTTAGAGGTGTGGAAACTACCTGAAGAAAACCAATAGACTCACCAAACTTTTGCCAATTGTCAAATTTTTCGGGGGTAACAAATTCTTGCACTCCTAAATGCTTTTGTGAAGGCTGAAGATATTGACCAATGGTTATGATGTCACAATCGACATTGCGTAAATCTTGCATCACGGCTTTAACTTCTTCATCCGTTTCTCCCAAACCAGCCATAATCCCTGATTTGGTATAGATCTGCGGAGCAATAGAGCGAGTTTTTTGCAGTAGCTTAAGCGATCGCTTATAATCACCTTGAGGACGTACTCGCTTATAAAGTCGGGGAATAGTTTCTGTATTGTGATTTAAAACTTCTGGCTGCGCTTGTAAGATAATCTCTAATGCTTTCCAATCGCCACACAGATCGGGAATTAATACTTCAATAGTGGTATCAGGAGAAACTTTTCGTACTTCTTCTATACAGCGTACAAACTGAGAAGCACCGCCGTCTGATAAGTCGTCTCGATTCACAGAGGTAATAACCACGTGATTAAGTCTTAACCGACGTACTGCTTCCCCCAATCTAATGGGTTCACTAGGATCGAGAGCTTGGGGTTTTTTCTCAAAGTCAATGTCACAGTAGGGACAAGCACGGGTACAAGCGGGTCCCATAATTAAAAAAGTAGCTGTTCCGACATTAAAACATTCCCCAATATTAGGACAAGAGGCTTCTTCGCACACAGTATTTAACTCTAAATCTCTGAGTATTTCTTTAACACTGCCTACTCTTTGCCATTGCGGTGCTTTAACTCTCAGCCATTCTGGTTTTACTATCACTCTTTAATCGCTCCCATAATTGCAAAAATATTTTTTTTCTATCTTGTTCTTGGTTACAGTTTAATCATCACCGATCTATCAACAGAGGATAGGATACTCAAAAATAGTGTAAATATAAAGTTACATTATCCGAATACTTCTTACAACAGCTTGCAATTCTTAGCATTTTGTAAACAGGTAGGCTATAATGCGCCAGAAAACAAATTACCGAGACTTCATTGCGTTGCCATGTCTGCTCTTCCTCAACCCGATCTTAGAGATGTTGTTGATTCTTCTTGGAAGTTACAAACTCACCAAGAAAAAACTATTATCTCTAATCTTTCTGTCACCTCAAGCAAGAAAACATCAAGCAAGACCACTAAATTATCGCGCAAAAAACATTCTTCTGCTGCTCTACAATTACTAACATTGTTGCAACAAGGCTCTTCTTATTTAGCTGCGGTCATGATGTTAGCGAGCATTGGCTTATACTTAGCAACGGTTCGGATTCCCCAACTGTGGAGTCAGGAGTACAAAACTCTCGAAGCTTTACAGCGTCAAGAACGCAACTTAGTAGCTATTGATGAGGCTTTGAAGTATGAAATTGCTCAACAAGCAGAACAACCAGAATTAGATATGTCTGGGATCGCTCCTGAAAATACAATGTTTTTGCAACCCAACCATGTCGAGCCACAAGAAACAGCGATCGCAGATAATAACTCATTTTGGCAGTCTATACCCTTGGGATATTAAGCAGTAAGTCGGCTTTGCTACCCCTGCATTTTTAACTTAATTACGCCTATCTACATATTATGGCAACCAAAAAGCGATCGCGTCAGCAGAAAACTATTATCAGTCCCCATAGTGCTATGAATGCTCGTCAACCCTCAACAAAGAGGGTGGCAGAAAATTTGTCGCCACAAGTTGTTGGGCGGTTAATATTTGTGTGGGGAGTTTTATTGTTGGCTGCGATCGCTATAACTGGAAGACTTTATGTACTTCAGGTTGCAGAGACTATTCCTATTGCTGAAGATTCAGAAATGGCCAAGGAAGATACGCATCTGCGTCAACTAGCAGGAAAAACTTACAAAGAAATTGCCAAAAATCAGCAAAACACAATTTTGGAGCCCTATACACCCCGCCGTCAAATTGTAGATAGTCAGCAAAATATTTTAGCAACGGATGTTATAACTTATAAGCTGTATATTCACCCCAATCTTTTTATTCGTAATCGCCAACAAATTTCAGCCCAAGAAATTGCTCAACAACTGGCGGATATTTTAGATACTAAAACAGCAGACGAATTTTTAACTTATTTCCAAGATAAAAATAAAAAAGGAATTCCTCTTCCTGAAAATATCTCCGATTCTGCGGTAGCCAAAATTCGCGCTTTGAGTATTGATGGTTTGGATGTGAGAAAGCAATATTCGAGGGTTTATCCTCACAAAGAAATGGTTGCTGAAGTGATTGGCTATATTAATGATGATAGCGATCGCCAACCTCAAGCAGGAGTAGAATATACTCAAAATGAACTTTTGATACGCAAACCAATCAGGTTAAAGTTAAAACGCAGTTTTTCCAAACAGGATGGTAAAAAACAAAAAGTCTTTTTCCCTGGATATTTAGAACGATCTCGACCCTTTCTTGCTTTTGACGACCGACGACTCCAATTAACTATTGATTTACGTCTCCAACAATCTGCCAGGGCTGCTTTAAAAGCTACTATGGATGAATTTCAAGCTAAAAGAGGCACAGTAATTGTCATGGATGTCTCTGATGGTTCAATTTTGGCAATGGTATGCGATCCGACTTACGACCCCAATCAGTATCAACAATATACAGATTACAGTTTATTTAAAAATTGGGCAGTTACCGATCTTTACGAACCTGGTTCTACCTTTAAACCCATTAATATAGCGATCGCTCTAGATGAAGGGGTAATTACTCCAAAAGAGACTATTGAAGATACAGGAAAAATTAAAATCGGTACAGATACCGTTCGTAACCATGACTATTATGACAAGGGTGCAAGGGGAGAAATGACGATTCCTGAGATATTACAGCAATCTAGCAATGTCGGAATGATTAAAATTATGGAACGTATCGCCCCCGAAAAATATTATCAACGATTAAAAGAATTAGGTATTGAGGATAAATTAGAATTAGAAATTCCTGGCTCTACTGCGGGAACACTCAAAGATGAAATTGAATTTACCGTACGAGAGATAGAACCCGCTACTGCTTCTTTTGGTCAAGGATTTTCTTTAACTCCTCTGAAATTGTTACAGATTCATGCAGCGATCGCAAATAACGGAAAAATAGTTACACCTCATGTAGTAAGAGGTTTATCTGACTTTGACGGTTATCTGCATTATTCTCTTCCCAAACAAGAAACAGAGATTTTTTCGGAGAAAACCACTCGTACTGTTTTAGAGATGATGGAAACAGTAGTGCAAGATGGTAGTGGTAAAGCAGCAAAAATTGCTAATTATCGCATAGCAGGAAAAACAGGAACATCACAAAAAAGCGATCTTACTACAGGATATTATGCAGAAAATGCCAAAATAACCAGCTTTGTTGGTATTTTTCCCGTTGAAAAGCCCCGTTATGCCGTTTTAGCTGTGGTAGATGAGCCTCAAGGAAGGTATACTTTTGGTTCTAATGTTGCTGCACCAGTAGTCGGCGAAGTAATTAAAGCAATTATTGCCCATAAAGGAATTGAACCTGTAGAAAGTGAGAGCAAAAGATAAAAAGCAGATGTTCAGTAGTGAAATTGCTAAAGGCTGACTAGAAGAGATTTAGAGACGCAAAGAGAGAAGCCGACCGATAGCAGAAATATATTGAGGATAGTAAGTAGTAAAACGTTTACACATTTAATTCTGTTTATAGTACTTAATTATTTGACAAATTTATTGACACCTCAAAAACTTTGATGTCTTGAAACTTACAAAAATAACCGTTTTTATCAATCACTTTACAAATGAGCGGTGAAATATCTAATTTACAATAAAGATTTCATCAAAGCCTAAGCAATATTACTCAAATTTTTTAGAGAAAGCGTAAGGTTGAGAATAAAACTTTAAAGAATTGTGCTAATAACTTCTGTAAAAATACTTACTTTGAAGAAAGTAATCGATCACAAAAACACATACGAGGTTTTTTCATCTGAAGTTATTTTTAATTGGCATCGGTAGATAAATCATCAAACTTAACATCAAATTAATTTGAGGTAAAGCAAAATGGCTCTTGATAGATTAAATCTGGCGGAATTGGATGGTGATAGCGGTTTCGTTATTGTTGGTGAAGAAGGCGAATTAGGAAATATCACCGTTAGCAATGCAGGAGATATCAACAGTGATGGTATTGACGATTTAATTGTTGGCGCACCTGGGGCTGAAGAAGCTTATATTGTTTTTGGTAGTACTGAAGATTTTGATAGAGAATTAAATGTTAGCGATCTTGATGGTAGTAATGGCTTTAAGCTAAGTGGTATCGAGGCTTCTGGCGATCAATTAGGAAGCTCAGTTAGCAATGCAGGAGATGTTAACGGTGATGGAATAGATGATGTAATTATTGGTGCATCCAGAGCCGATTCTGAAGATTCTAGTAATGACCAAGGAGAAGCTTATGTCATTTTCGGTCGTAGTAATGGCTTTGACTCTGAGTTAAATGTCAACGCACTTGATGGCAGTAATGGTTTTACTATTCCTGGTATTGATGACGAAGGTGATTTGGGAAGTTCTGTCAGCAGTGCAGGAGACATCAATGGAGATGGTATTGAAGACTTAATTGTTTGGCGCACCTAGAGTTGGAGAAGAAGTTAGTTCTTCTTTCGAGGGCTACGAGTTCACTTATTCCGATCCTAGGGGAGAAGCATACATTATTTTTGGTAGTAGTGAAGGTTTTGACAAAGAATTCGATCTTACTACTCTTGACGGTAATAATGGCTTCAAACTCGGTGGTGTCCGTCGCTTTGATTTCTTTGGTAGCTCTGTGAGCAGTGCAGGAGACATTGATGGAGATGGTATTGAAGACTTAATTGTCGGCGCACCTGGCGCAGGAGAAGAAGTGATTTTCTCTGGATATGGCAGATACTATAGCTATTCCGATAGCCGAGGCGAAGCTTACATTGTTTTTGGTAGCACTGAGGGTTTTGATGCTGAATTAGACCCATCTGATCTAGATGGTAATAATGGTTTTACTATTTCTGGGATTTCAGTAATCAATAATTTAGGTAACTCTGTGAGCAGTGCAGGAGACATTAATGGAGATGGTATTGAAGACTTAATTGTCGGCGCACCTGGCGCAGGAGAAATTGGGTATGAAGGGTATTCAGCTTATAGTAATAATCGAGGAGAAGCATATATTATTTTTGGTCGTACTGAAGGTTTTGATGCAAAATTAGATTTAACCACTCTTGATGGTAGCAATGGCTTTAGATTAACTGGCAACCCCAATAACCGATTAGGAAGCTCCGTAAGTAATGCAGGAGATTTTAATGGTGATGGTTTTGACGATATTCTTGTTAGTTTACCTAATGCCAACACTGGGCAAGTTTATTTAATATTTAGCAGTAGTGATAGTTTTGATGCTAACGTAGATTTAAATAATCTCGATCCAGATGATGGTCTTCTTATAAGCAATACTAACAGCCGTTTAGATAGCCCTGTTAGCGGTGCGGGAGATATTAATGGTGATGGTTTCGACGATATTCTTATTGGTAAGTATGTTGTTTTTGGCTCCGCCCCCATAGACTCAGAATTAAGTGGAACAACAGGCAATGATTCACTTACTGGTACTATTGTTTCAGACTCTTTTTCTGGCTTCGCAGGAAATGACACCCTTGATGGATTAGCAGGAAATGACACCCTCAAAGGTGGCATAGGTAACGATCTTTTACTAGGACGAAGTGGCAACGATTTTATCAACGGGGATGCCGACAATGATACTTTAGAAGGAGGTACAGGAGAAGACACCCTCAGAGGTGGTCGAGGTAGCGATCGCTTGCTAGGGCAAGAAGGGAAAGATACTCTTCGAGGAGGTGCGGGGAATGATACTCTTCAAGGCAATTCCGATAACGATCTCCTCAATGGTGATGAAGGAAATGATACTCTCTTTGGTCAGTATGGAAAAGATACCCTCAACGGTGGTGAAGGTAATGACCGACTTCTAGGACAATGGGGGGATGATACCATCAATGGCAATGAAGGGAATGATACTATTCAAGGTAATTCCAGTAACGATTTGCTCTTTGGTGGAGAAGGTAGCGATCGTATTTTTGGACAATGGGGTAATGATAGCATTAATGGAGGTTCAGGTAGAGATCGCCTGTTTGGACAATGGGGTAATGATACTCTCAATGCTGGAGTAGGAAATGACTATGTGACAGGAGGAAATGGGAACGATGCTCTTTCTGGCGCAGATGGCAATGATACTTTAATCGGGATTGAAACCAACAGTAGTGAATCTAACTTTGGGTTGGCAGAACTTGACACTCTTAGCGGTGGTGCGGGAGAAGATACTTTTGTCTTAGGCGATTCGGATCGGGTTTATTACTCTGATGGAGAATCTGATTTTGCTATGATTACAGATTTGAATACCAGTGAAGATACAATTCAGTTAACAGGTTCGGCAGATTTATATAGTCTCGATTTCGCCGATGATGGAGCAGTGACTACTGATGCGGAGCTAATTTACAATTCAGGAATGGAAACAGAGGGAGAAGTGATTGGTGTTTTGAAAGATGTTTCTTCTGAGTTGAGTCTGGATGATTCGGTATTTACTTTTACGGGTTAACAATTCGCCGAAAAAGATGATGAACACTTAGCAAAGTCAGAAAATGATTGCAAAAGGGGGTGGAAAGTTATAAACAAGAACCCTAATCAAAAAATATTATCGATTATCAAGTTTTTATAGCGTTGCTAATTTTAAATATGAAACGTAAATTGTAGTAAATACAGAAATTTGTCTTTCTTCCCTTGCTCCCCCTGCTCACATCAGGCTCAAACTAAAACCAAACTTAGATTGAGCAACGCTATTTTTATCTTCCTTGGCTATGTAACTTATTATGAAGTCATATACATAGTGGGATTGTGGTCAACTTTTGAACAGTAGAAAAAAGAAATTTTCAGTATCACTCCTGTATAGGATTTTTCTGGCTATGACAGTATTATTACTGAAATAATCTCTGAATCGATGGTAGGTTACATTAATAGTTATCACTATAATCAGGACACAGATAGTTAATGCTAAATTTCTATGATAAAGATATCTTTAAATTCTAATTATTGTCGATCGAGAACACTTCTACTTCCTGCCTCCTGCCTCGCTCAAAATTTAGGTAACCTACGCAAACAGGATTTAGTATTAACTGTAAATAAGATATTCGATTACGATATTGATACTATATTGTCAGAATTATTAGATTTTGCCGTTTTATCTAATTGGAAAAATCTAGAAACTAATTTGTATTAATAGAATCATCAAAATAATCTATTAGTTTTAATTATCATCTGTAGTTTTCTTTTTAATAATATGCTTTTTAATTCTTATATTTTTATATTTTTATTTTTACCAGTTACTCTGATTGGTTATTTTACTTTAGGTAGGTTTCATTTAGTTAAAGCTGCAAGAATTTGGCTTTTAATTACCTCTTTATTCTTCTATGGTTATTGGAATCCTCCTTATCTTTTATTGATGGTAATTTCCATTGTTTTTAACCATCAAACAGGAAACGCGATCGCATCCGTTCAACTGAAGAGTCAAAGGGCTACACTACTATTATGGATTGGTATAATAGTCAATTTAGCTAGCATTTGTTATTACAAATATACTAATTTTTTCCTCTCTTCCGTTAATACACTTTTTGAAAGTAATCTGCCTCTCAATGAAATTTTTCTTCCCCTAGCTATTTCTTTTTATACTTTTACTCAAATTGCTTATCTAGTAGATGCTTATCGAGGAGAAACCCAAGAAAATAAGTATGATTTGATTACTTATAGTTTGTTTGTTGTCTTTTTTCCTCAATTAATTGCAGGGCCTATTTTAAGGCATGATGAACTTATTCCTCAATTAGGTAAGTTGAAAAGTTATTTATTTTCTCATAAAAACTTTGCTTATGGAGTAACACTTTTTAGTTTAGGCTTATCTAAAAAAGTTTTGATTGCCGATAATGTTTCTCCTTGGGTAGGAACAGCTTTTAGCAATATTAACGATCTGACTTTTCTAGAAGCCTGGGTAGGAGCATTGAGTTATACTTTTCAGCTTTATTTTGATTTTTCTGGCTATTCTGATATGGCAATTGGTTTAGGCTTAATGTTTAATATTAAGCTACCGATTAATTTTGATTCTCCCTATAAAGCAACCTCTATTAGTGATTTTTGGCGACGTTGGCATATTACCTTATCTAACTTTTTACGTGATTACTTATATATTCCTCTTGGAGGAAGTCGTCGTGGAGAATTACGTCGTTATACTAATCTAATTACTACTATGTTGTTAGGTGGTTTATGGCATGGTGCGGGATGGACATTTGTTTTATGGGGAGGCTTACACGGTATTTATCTCTCAATTAATCATTGGTGGCGTAAACTCAAAACGCCTTTCCCTGGTTGGTTTGCTTGGGCAATCACTTTTGTAGCAGTAATATTTAGTTGGGTTCTTTTTAGAGCAGCAACTTTACAAGATGGCTTAACAATGATTGCTACTATGACAGGTTTTAACGGTATTACTTTACCAGGAGAGCCTAGCGGAAAATTAGCTATTTTGTCTAATTTTGGCATTCAATTACAACGCTGGCAAAACTTAAAATATTTACCATTATTGGGTGGTAGTAGATTGCTAGCAATCTTATCTTTAATTGGTTTAATTTTTTGGGTAAAATTATTACCCAATACCCAAGAAGTAATGGCAAAAATGAAACCTACATGGTGGTGGGCGATAGCAGTAGGAATAATGACAAGTGTTTGTCTTTTGTCTTTAAATCGGGTATCTGAATTTCTTTATTTTCAATTTTAAAACTTAGTATGCCAATAAAGGATCAAAGATTTAGTTTTCTTTTAATTTTTGCTTCTTTAATTCCTTTAATATTAGATTTAAAGATTTTTATTTCTCCTTCCCATACTACCCAATATGAAACAATCGCAATCGCTGGATTATGAGCGACTGTTGAAGAATGGAAAAGAGAAGTAGTTAAAATTACTCCGATTTGGGATTTTGCCTATCATAACAGTATTTCTATGGAAATTATTGACGAACAGATGATTCACTATATTGATAGTTCCCATTATAGTCAGGATACAGGAAATTTAGTTTTAAACCGCATTTTAAATTATGAATTAGAAAAAGTACCTCAAGACTTTGGAGTGTTGATAACTTCAGAGAATATAGAGTCTCACTTGATAAATAATCGACTGAAAAAAGAGCAATGGCGCAATAATCGCGATCGAGAAGTTAAGCTAGTAGAACAAGTCAAAGTAAAACTAGAGTCAAAATAGATTAATGGACACTATTTTACAGTGAGCTTTCTCTACTAAAAAATACATTAATAGCAATTTGATAATGAGTAACTATCATTCAGCAAAATCTTTTTTCTTTAAAAGAAAAAAAAAGAAAGCAATCCCTCGCAAGAAAAATAAATTTGCTATTTATAACTATTATTTAATAGGTATCATGACAATCCCTGTTTTTTCAGTGGGATTATTTAATTGGTTAATCGATCCTCAAGATATTTTCAAGTCACCCAATTACTGGAAAATTAATCACGAAAAAATCAACAAAGATAACAACGATCGCTTGTTTAAAGCTGTTGATATTATCCGTCTACAACCTGAAAATATTATTATGGGTTCATCCCGTACTAAGCAAGGAATAGATCCTGAATCTTCTGCTTTAGGAAAAGAGCAAAATTTTTATAACTTAGCTATTAATGGTCCTAATTTTTATGAAGCAAGAAGATATATCGAACACGCTATTCACAATCAACCAGAACTCAAAGAAATTATTTTAGGGGTTGATTTTTTTATGTTTAATCAAGACTTAGAGAATCAGCCTACTTTTAATAGTTCTAGGCTAGAAAAAAACCATCTTATCTTTGATGATGCAGTAAAAAACTTGTTTTCTCTTGATGTTGTCAATAATAGCTTAGAAACTATCAAGGCAAGCCAAAATTCTCCTGATACTGTTGATGATGACTATGGCGATGATGGCTTTATGCCTAACCGCAATTTTAATAATGGACAGACTATTTGGCGGTTTAACCAATCAATTAAACTTTATTTCAGTCTTCACTCGAACTATCAATTTTCTGAATCTTATTGGAATGATTTTAAGCAGATAGTTCAATTATGCCGTGAAAATAATATTGAGCTAAAAGTATTTCTTTCTCCAGCCCATGCTACCCAGTGGGAATCTATTTACACGACAAAAAGATGGGATGTTTTTGAACAATGGAAAAGAGAATTAGTCAAAATAATACCTGTTTGGGATTTCTCTGGGTACAACAGCATTACCACAGAACCTATTGCTAAATATATGGACAACTATGTTGATAGTTCTCACTATACTCCAGAGATTGGCAACTTGATTTTGCAGCGTATGTTAGATAAACAAACAGATGAAATACCACAAGATTTTGGTACTATAATAAACCAGGAAAATATCGAACAACATTTAGCAAATATTAAAAGCGATCGCCAAAAATGGCTAAAAAATAATCCAGAAGAAGTAGATTTAGTACGTAAATTTTACGCTGAAATAAATCAAGATCGAAATGAATAAACTCCAGATATTTTGTGTTACTTTATTGCTCTTATTGCTGGCTTCTTTAAGCGCGAATTTAATACTATATCAAGAGCTTAAAAATACCTTTATTAACCTTTATCAAACCAGTCTCAATCCTTTAGGAATTAATAAATACAAAAATCAAGAGCTTCCTAATAATCAAGTTCCTAAAGTGGTATTTTTTGGTGATTCTAGAGCCAATGGTTGGAGATTTCCGCAAAATGAAAATTTTCAATTTATCAATCGAGGTATCAGTGGACAAACTTCTGCTCAAACTCTTTTACGTTTCGAGGAGCATATTGCACCTTTAAAACCGCAAATAATTGTTATTCAATTAGGAATTAACGATCTGAGAATGTTACCCTCAAATTCTAAAACTAGATCTGATATCGTTAATAATTGCCAACAGAATATAGCTCAGATTATTGAACTCTCTCAAAGAATTAACGCTACTGTGATCTTAACTACAGTCTTTCCTTTGGGTTCGGGAAATATTCCCCTAAAATATCGACCATTCTGGGCTAGCCTTAGTGAAATGGAACAAAGCATCAGTGAAGTAAACCAATATCTCAACTCTTTTCAAAACCAGGTAATACTTTTTGATGCTTATGCCTTGTTAAATAGCGAAGATCCAGGTAAGACAAAATACTACAGAGATCTATTACACATTAACCGTCAGGGTTACGAGCTACTTAATCAAGAGTTAAACAAAATACTTACGAAAATACACGCAAAATCGAATATCAAAGGATATATTGATTATGAGACAAATCAATAACGCACAGTTATTGTGATTTCCTATACAGTTGAGGAGTGAGGAGTGAGTAAGATTAATTCTATTTTTCAAATAGCTAGCATTACTACGGTAATTTTATCTGGTTCTCTGACATCTGCTATTGCCAGTAATCCATCGGAGCAACCACCGCAACAAACTGGTACTAATGAACTGGTTTTTCAGCCCAACACTTTATTAAGAGCGAGTTTGAACTCGGACAATTTTGCCAAACAAGTGAAGCGCAATGGGTACAGCGAAGCTAGCGCGTACGAGATAGCAAGTACTAATGAATTACCAGTCAACTTGCTCAAACAGTCCCCCAGTTCATCAAAAATCTTAATCTCTCAGAATACCCCTGAAACAACAGAATCAGAAACTACCACGCCAGAAGCATCCGAACTAGATCTGCTAAATCCCGACCCCGATCAATTAGAAATTCCGACAACTCCTGAAGAAGTCAACATTGATATTAATCAGCCCATAACTCTAGAAGAAGCTGTGGAATTGGCTTTAACCAACAACACGGATTTACGAGAAGCCCAATTAAACTTAGACCGTTCCCGCAGAGAACTACAAGAAGCCAGAGCAGCTCTTTATCCTAGTTTAGCTGTGCAAAGTAATTTTAGTAACAGTGACAATGCCAGTAATAATAGATCGGCTGAGCAAGCTGGTGAAACTCAAACTCTAGATTCTCAATTAGGAGAGGATACAACTACTTTTGACGGTGATTTGACTCTTAACTACAATATTTATACAGGAGGAAGGCGAGGAGCAGATATTCGTCGTGCAAAAAGGCAATTCGAATTTAGCGAGCTAGGTGTAGAAACAGCTACCGAGCAAACTACTTTTGAAGCAAAAAGAGACTATTACAGTTTGCAAAATGCCGACTCTCAAGTAGAGATTGAACAAGGAGCCGTAGAAGATGCTAGTCAAACCCTTAACGATGCTCAACTACTAGAAGAAGCAGGTTTGGGGACAAGGTTCGATGTGTTAAGCGCAGAAGTAGAATTAGCTGATGCACAACAAAGATTAACCAGTGCTAGAGCAGCTCAAGATGTCGCTCGTAGAGTGTTGAGGGAAACTCTTAATTTAGGAGAACAAGTAGATGTACAAACTGCGGATGACATTGCCAAAGTCGGAATTTGGGAATTAGCTCTTGAAGATAGTATTGTTAATGCTTATGACAATCGTGTAGAACTAGAGCAATTTTTACTTCAAAGAGAAATTAACCAAGAACAAAGAAAAATTGCCTTAGCTGATATTCGCCCTCAACTGGGTATTTTTGGGACATTAGATTTTTTAGAAGTATCAGATGATGATATAGATATCCAGTCTGGTTATACAGTAGGCGCACAATTACAATGGACACTTTTTGATGGTGGTGCAGCTAAAGCTAGAGCTAGACAATCAGATGTTGATGTTTCTCTGACAGATAATGGCTTTGCCAATCAACGAAATCAAGTTCGCTTAGAAGTTGAACAAGCTTTTTTTAATCTTCAAGCCAATGAAGACAATATTAATACTACAGAAAAAGCAGTAGAGTTAGCAGAGGAAAGTTTACGTCTGGCTAGATTGCGTTTCCAAGCAGGTGTCGGAACACAAACGGATGTTATTCAAGCTCAATCTAGTTTAACCACCTCTAGAGGAAATTTTCTGGCAGCAATTATTCAATATAATCAATCTTTCAACGAACTACAGCGAGCTATATCTGGCGTCATAGACGATCAAATAAATACACCAAATGGTCAAACAAATACACCAAATGGTCAAAATTAAGCTGTAAGGTGGGCATTGCCCACCCTACCTATGTTTATTTCTTATCTTGTTCAAGATAGTTACTGCTTTTATAGACAAATATGCCTTAAGCATTTATCAGAAAAATCTGGAATGGACAAACTACGTGCCTCGATATTGACTGTCCGTGATGTGTTTCAACACTGGAATTATCAACTACTTTTTTAATGACGTTAACTATTGGAGAGGTACTACTTGAATAACAGAGGTTACGTACACAATAGGTTTCATTAAAGGTAATATAACATCTAAAAACCTAGTATTTCAAACGATATTTTGTCTTTAATTGTCTAAATTTGCCTATAAATTCGATAAAGTTAATCAATACTGTTTTCTTTAGAAGACCACACAGTAACAGTTTTTTTACTCAAAGGACGTATTGCATAAAAAGGATTCTCTACTTCTCCTACTTTATGATAATCTTGAGGAAAATTAATTCCTACCTTTTTCAAACAACCTAATACTAAAGGGTCAATATCATTATTAATTAAAAAAACAGCTTTTTTAGGATTAAAACTAGAATGCAGAATATTATTACAAGTTCGCACTGGTGACTCTGGAAAAACGCTAAAATACCAAGGCGCACCAGGAGAAAATCCCCCCAAAAGGTACACCAATCCAGGCATATCATGTAACGCAATAATCGGGTCACCTACTTGAAAGCCAGATTGATGGACAATATTATGAAGCTGTTCGATAAAATTTGCTGTTAAAGGATCGACTTTTAATCCTCTTGCATGGGGTTGAACAAATTCTAGTAACTCAGTCTGTTGCAGACGATTTTCTAATAGCTTATAAGGGTGGTAAATTTGACTATAACTAATTTTAATGCCCAGCCATACTATTATAGTTAAAGTAAAAAGATAGATAAAGTTTTTAGTTTTGTGGTTTTGATAAAGTAAAGTTAGCAAAATCAAAATTACTGCTAACCAAGGAATAATATTTCTCGCTGCTAATGCTCTAATGGATGTGTTAGTACCGAAAGCTGCACCAAAAGGAAGCAATAATAAAAAAGAACTAACTCCGATTATTTTTCTGAAAGAAATATAATTTTTGAACTTTAAAAAGTAATTATTGGAAGCAGCAAGTATAACCAATAAAAAAATAAAAATTAGTGGATAGTATACTGTAATATTTATTGCTTTAATTAGATGCCATTGTAAGGGTTGAATCAAAGCCAAAATGACAAATGTAGCAAATAGCCAAAGTAAGATACTAAGCAAACGAGTCTTTCGATAATGCTTCAAATAGCTAGAAGAAAAATAAACCTTGGTTAAGCCAAAAGTAGTTAAATAAACTCCGATAATCGTGATGATTATTTCCCATCTGATTATTTTAGAAGAATCCCGATCTTTGCTATAAATATTTTCGACGCTGTAGCTAGTATCAGATGCATCCCCGACCATTAAGGATAACTGTCTTGATAGTAGTTCTTGATACTGCCAAAAATTTTGAAATAAAACAAAGTATGTTAGCAAGCCTAAAAGTCCGCCAGATACAAAATAAATTACAATTCGCAGATAATATTGCCAATTGACATTTTTTGTGTCCAATATTAGTAAAACTCCTAAGAAAACTGTAAACATGACTGCGGATGGAGCTTTATTTAAAAATTGAAATGTTGCTAAAAACCCAACAGCTAGCCAACCTAGTTTAAATTTCCAAGACTTAAGAATTTTACTATCTTCTTGAGCAATTAATATCAATACTAAACTTGCTTGGGTTATGTTTAAAGCATTATTAATGACATCATAATTGAGAATATTATGACGGTCATAATCTAAAACAAAACCACCTAAAATCAAAAATAGAATAATGAAGCTAAGTTTAAAAGGTTGATTTTTCGGTTGATAGATTTTGTTTAGCCAGTAGTAAAAGCTAATAGCAAAAAAAGAAGCAGCCAAAGTAGTTGAAACTAAAGCGATCGCTCTATAAGCCATTAAACTAGGCTCTAACCAACCAAATAATTTATAAACAATTCTATGAAAAGCACTAACAACTTCTAACCTTTCTTGTAATGGTTCATAGCCCAAAACAGCATAAGCTTCATCGGTAATATTAAATCCTTTATCTAATACCCAAATTTTAACACTAGCAACTAAAATTACGGTGATTAATAACACTATGTATGTTATTTTTTCCAGACTTTGAGCAGACTTATACATTTTAAATAAACCAACATAATTAAACTGAAAATAAAATTCGTCGTTTCATCTCAAGTATTAAAAAAATAACTAGATAATAAGTAACAGTTATCTTAAAATATTAGATATTTAGGTAACTACTACCTATTACCTACTACCCATTACTCATTACTCAATGACGAGTTACTCATCACTCATTACTCATTACTCATTACTCATCATCCCTGACTAGCAATAATTACCCCTGCAACAATAAAACCAGTTCCAATTGCTTTGGGAATAGTAATAACTTCGTGAAAAAATAAGGAACTACCAATCAAAATTAAAATAAATGAAAGGCTAGTAAAGGGATAAGCATAATTGATCGGAAACTTAGTCATTGCTGCCATCCAAGTTAATCCAGATAAAAAAGTAGCAGTTAAACCACTGATTACCCAAGGTCGGAATAAAATCTGAATTAAAAAAGTAATTTTATCAATAATTCCTACTGGTAATTCTCCAGCCATTCCCACCTGCCATTTCATAACAAGTTGGCTATAAACGACGAGAATAACGGTTAGAAAAATATAAATGTGATACATAGTTTGTTATGAAATTTGTTATTAAATTAGTTCAAAAAATTATATTTTTAATCTGGCAAGCCCCAGTCCCTCGCGACCATATTCATTACCACAATAAAGTAAATAGAGATATTCTCCACAACGAAAAACATTAGGGTAACATTGAGATTGAGAATCCCATCCTGTATCAGATAAAGTAATTCTTATATCGCGATCGCTACGAGTCCAATTAATGCCATCTTCGGAAAAAGCATAGCCTAACTTATAATAATCACCTCGGTAGCAATACCACATATGATAAAGATTTTGATACTTAAAAATAGTAGGACGACAGATAGAATGTTCCTCTTTATTTTGGATATCAATACATACTTGATTATCTCTTATCCAATTAATACCATCTTCTGAAGTAGCATACTTGATAATGTAACGATGTTTTGCTGCATCTGGCTCATTTCCCCAATTAATAAAACTGGTATACCAAAGCTTCCAAATACCCTCATCAAACTGAACACAAACTGAACCAATAGAGAGGAAATCTTCATTAGTACGCTGCAAAATTGGGGCGCGAGAAAATCGTTGAAAAATATCACCTTGCTGTACTGCCATTCCCAAATGATTTTGAAATGGAGTTAAGACTGTAGGCATCCATCCCGTGTAATAAAGACGAAGTTTATCTTGATGTTTGACTAAACAAGGATAGGAAACACCATTTTCATCAAAAGCTCCCAAAGTACCACAAGATAGAACAGGTTGAGGATCGATATTAATTACTTTCGGATCATCTTGCAAATCCAATTGCACTCTACCAATTAAAGAGCGATTAGAACTATCTCTACCAGTAACATAAACATCAAATAGATATTCTTGCTCTGTAGCAACAGCATAAGAAGCCCCTGTAAAGGTACTCATCCACTCAATTTTGGAGTTTGGGGCTAAAATTCGTCCTAGCTTTTCCCAATTGTTGTTTACTCCTTTCATAATTAAGATTTTTCCTTGATTTCTAAATCCACCGAATCAGAAATAGTCTTATTACTACTGAGCTTGTTAACTGCAAACAGTAGCATCCAGCGACCTTGAAAAGATAGCCAATCAGGTTGAACATCAGGATCGATTCTTTCTACACCATGAAGAATTTGAGCATTAAAATAAACCACATCACCCCAACCACAGAAATCGTCTAGAAAAATGCGATCGCCATTTTCTGGTTCTACATAAGCTCCTCCTTGGTGAAAATCCACTCCTTTTTGCGACAGCATCATTGTGGGAACAGTAAGCTGATGGCTATCCACAGGATCGGTGTGTTTATTCAGTCCTCCTAACCCCGCAGGATAAAATTGAAAAGCTAGTCTTGCAGTACAATCATCTTCTGGAGTTTTACCCAAAAATTTATTAGCAGATAAACCACTAAGTAAATTTTTCATTTGATAAACGGGACGACAGAGATTAAACAAATCAAATACATCTTCATTCCAAGGAAAGAATACAAACTGATGAAAACATCCCTTAACATAGGCGCGGGAATCCCAACGGTTAAGGCGATGAAAATTAGGGCAATTGCGCTCTATTGCTCGATAGTTTGGTAGAGAATTACTACCTATTTGCGTTAAATAGTTTCTAATTTTGCTCAGAGTTTCTTGGGGAATGACCTGTTTAAAAATATAAGTATCCCCTGCTTTAATATCTGCTCTGATTTTGTCTATTTTATCTGGATCGTTTAACACCATCTCATGGTTATCAAGGGTATAAATATCTCTAGCGAATATCATTTTTTTGTTAATTGTTGGTTGCTGATGGCTCGTTGTTTTTTAGCTGTAAGCTATAAGCTCTAAGCTTTAAGTTATTACTTGCTACTTGTTACTTGCTATTCGCTACTTTGTATTTACTCATTACTTACAAAAATCCTCCTTCCTCATCCTTCATCCCTGTCCTGCTTTATACAATCTCTTTTCAGGAGGTAAGTAGAATTCTTTTAAATTCGTAGGGACGCGGACGTTATAGCCAAGGAAAGCTTTACCTCTTTCTCCTAGTTGAGACAAAATATCTTCATTTACCATGCGAGGAAAGTCGAATCTTTGACGCATCCAAGAGCGACAAGCATACACAGTGCAACCCGAACGAATATCCTCAGTTTTATTAGTACCTCCTGCGTGCCATACTCTAGGATGAAAGAAAGCTGCATCTCCTGCTTTGCGCTTTACGCGAACTGAATTGCCATAAAATTCTTCATCGGTAGGTCGTTCTATAGAGCGATGTGAACCTGGTAAATAGTAAGTTGCGCCGTTTTCTTCGGTAAAGTCATCCAGAGCCAAAGTCATTAACAATCCTAGATGGTATCCAGGGATTAACCGAGGCATATCAGTATGAATATTAGAGGTGTAGTGATGCTGATTGGGTATTAACACCGTAGAAGTAAAGGAATAAAGAATACAGCTATCTCCTAAAAAGTGAGAGAAAAAGTGATGCATCTTTTCATTTTCTAACAGGCGCAAAAAAGCCGAGCCTCTAGTTACCAAGTCCAAAACAATAAACTCTTCTTTCCCTGGTAAACCCATGTATTCTTCTGCATCAACTTTAATTGCATCTAAAACTTGGGATTTAAGTTCTGCTATTTCTGTCGTACGTTCGACGATATCGGGAACAATGGTAAAACCGTCGCGATCTAATTCATCAAAATGTTTTTGCCAATCAATTTTTTTCATAATTAAGTATTTTCCAAAAAAAGTTACTAGCTTCTGATAACTGATAACTGTTTACTGTCTAAACCCTTGCCAATCTTGAAATAGTTTTTCTAAATTGCGAAAACAAATATTTTCTAGTTTTTTTGAAGGTAAGTCGGGGGTTAGCTTGAGTAATTGCTGTTTTGCTTGCAATGGCGTGTATTCGGGAAAATCAGAACCTACTGTTAAACGTAAATCGAGGGTGCGACACAAAAAGCTGATATCTAAATCGATAGAGCTACCTGCATAACGCATCATCGTAAAAGAAACATCTAGCAGTAGTTTTTCACGCATTCTGACAATTTCGTAGATATCCAAAAGATGACCGCCTCCACCGTGTAATAAGACAATTTTGGTTTGAGGACATTTAATAGAGATCGCATCTATAACATCCGCAGGGTGACGGGTAATTACTTGTTTTTGGCGAAATAGGGTATCGAGGAAAATTACTAAGTTGTGCTTCCCCGCCATCGATATAGTGGCAATACACCTTTCATCCAACGGATCGTAAGAGTTCAGACGGGGATGGAGCTTAATTCCTGCAAAACCGCGATCGCTAAATGTCTTGATTTCTGACTCTATTTGAGCTAAATCTTTGTATTCTGAAGGGTCAAAGCCCGCAATTGGCACAAAAAGATCGGGATATTTACTGGCAAATTCTGCCAAGGTTTCGTTATCTTGATAACCAGCTATATTAACTAAACAAGCGCGATAGGCTTGCTGCTCCATTTCTCTTAATAAACGGTCTAAACTGGCATCGTATCTTGTTCCGCCTAGCCAAGTGCCATCGGCGGTAGCATGGGTTAGAGAATCAAAAAATTTCATAATTGGTTAGTGGTTAGTGGTTGATTGCTTGTTGTTGATTTTTCCCTATTTATTACATTCTTCATCTTCCTGACTTCTTGATTTTTCCAAGTATTGATTTGAATCAAATTTTTGGCAGTTTCGGCGTTTTGAATAGCTGCGATCGCATTTTTTCCTTTACTAATTACATAACCCACTCTGGCGGTAGCATCTCGTAAGGGTTTGATGAGCTTTCCTGGGGTGACTTCTACAACAACTTCTGTGATTTCTGCAACTTTTTGGGCTGCTGCAACTCCTTGAATATCAATTACTTGACCAGGATCGGGGCGCAAAAAACGAATTGCCGAGCCACAATCTTTAGTTGGTTGCAGATTAGGAGTTTCACCGATGGCTAGTTGTAATGTAGCTTTGACCAAATCCACTCCACAGGAAAGGGGTACAAGATGGGAAGTAATGTAACCACCCCCTAACCGCGCACCGATTTCAATTATGTAAGGGCGATCTCGGCTTCGCTGAGGTGCTAAGCGGTCAGCTTTGCTGGCTCGCTTTGCGAGATCGCCTGAAAAGCGAATTTCTGTGTGACTAGCAGTGTTATCGATTTCTAAAGCTGCAATTCCTGCGAGGGTTAATTGTGTAACCTGTTCTTTTTCCTTTGCTGATAGTTGGCTGGGTTGACTGTGACCGATTTCCACAAAGAAAGGAGCTTCAGTGGTTAGTTTATCGGTGATACGTACAATTTCTGTTTTACCCTTGATAGTAATGGCTTCTACCGAAATTTCTTTTCCTGCAATAAATTCTTCGACCATCACTTTACCCTGTTGACTAAAATTCAGGGCTTTGTAAAAGGCTTTAGATATAGTTTCATCTGTAGTATCACTCTCAATCAAAGTCACACCCCTCCCTCCCGAACTATCTGCGGGTTTGACAATGACCCCACCTTGGAAATTTCTTACTGCTTCTAGAGCTTGGTTAAGTGTTCTGGTTTCTCGCCATTGGGGAATTGTGATTCCTTTTGTTTGTAAAACCTTTCGCATTTGGGCTTTATTCGTAGAAACCATCGCAGCCGTTTTACTTAATCCTGGGATGTTAAGTTGCTGAGATACTTTCGCTACCATTGGTACTGGATAGTCCGCAGCTAAAGTTAAGATGCCATCGATAGAATGCTGCTTTGCCACAGTCAAAATGGCTGCTTCATCTGCTAGATCGTAGTTATAAGAACAATCTGCTAAAGTTAAACCCACAGCATGAGGTGAAGGGTCAATAGCAATTACAAACAAACCTAATTCTCTAGCAGCTTGAAAAGCTGGCAATTGCATCTGTCTTGCACCCAATATCAGTAGCTTTTGTTGGTGATGTTGTTGCATTTATTTGTTTCCCCACAAAAAGTTAGGTATCTCGATACCTTGAGTAGTAACTTGCGCCCAAACAAAATCATTTTTGACCAATAAATTGCTGTTATTACCTCCTCTATGTCCTGCTAAAAGTTCTGTATCGCTAATCAATCTTTCTCCGCGCCACATACCCCCAGTACTAATTAACAGTCCGACACGGGCTAAATCTTTGGGACTCATGACCACCCAACCGCCTCCACCGACACAGGGATTAGCAGCAATTTCGTAGGGAGGATCGATAAAAGCACCGTAATTGGGCATTTCGGGATAAAAATTAACGTTGTCGTGAACTTCTTTTCCTGATAGCCAATCCCATCTGTCCCCAGAAATGTCCATTTTGCTAAACAGTTTTTCATCCAAGACATCTTTGAGACTTCGACCCCAAATAGCAGTCAAAGCTTGGGTTAAACGCCAATAACCGCCACTAGCGTAGGAGTATTCTGTTCCAGGTTCGATATGAGCGTAGTTATCTTGAATTGGATCGCCTGTATAGTTTGCCCATTGGGGGATGTCTTGCTTGTTGAGCCAGTAATAACCATTGCTGATCGGAAAACCTCCTCGATGTTCCCAAAGATGCTTAAAAGTAAGGGAGCGATGATGACCTTGGTTGAGATACTGATGGCTAGCGGTAAGTTGCGTCTCTCCCGTCCAATAATCCCTTACCAGATCGTTTTCACTACCGATCAAACCTTCATCTACAGCTAACTGAAGAGCAATTTTAGTAAATGCTTTGCCCACAGAAGCACTTTGATATAAGTAGTCTGGATTGCCCCAAGTTTGAATTATGTAGCCATTTTTCGCTAAAACTACTCCCCATTGATTCTCATTATGTTGTTCGCCAAATTTACTAGAGCCTTGGGGTTTTTGAGTTTTATTCCACCATTTCCAACGAATAGAATCAATGCCAGCTTCTGCTGGTATCAAATATTGCCATTCTTGTTGGGGAAAATTAGTAGTAGATAACATAACATTACTGTTAGATGTCTGACTGGGATAAAACCGAATCAGAATAATTAAGGTAGCAACAAATAAAATTAATAAGTAGATTATTTGACTTATCGAACTGATTTTTTTCATTTTTCAATAATTAATTAACAACTTTTTAAACTCAATAAATCAGTTATTAAATCTCGACATCTGGCGTTAAATTATCATTTTTTTATATAATATTTAAATACATTTTAAGGTTAAATTATCTAAAGTTTTAGCTTCAGCTTTGGTTGCTAAAGTCATGATTTTATTGTTTTAATTACGATTAGTAAATTGGCTTTACTATTATTTATTTTTAAGGCGATCGCGATTATTTAAATTACTTTTATCTCACCTAATTTGCTTTTGAGCAGTTTGTCTTACTAATAATAAAAATATTGAGTTTATTTTGATAATCATAAAGAGCAAATTTTGATGGACTATAAGATTATTGATTGCTATAAAGTTTTTCTCTTTGGAAATACTTGAAGAAATTAATTAAGTAAGCTTAAGCAGTACTATGCTTAAAAAATATTAATTAAAAAAGAAAATATGATTTATTACAAACTTCAAAAAACAAGATAAATCATCCAACAAAAACTAATAATTCAGTTTACTGTGTTTAAAATTATCAAAACAATAAAAATCTTACAAAAGTCAATTTACAATTAAAACTTATCTTAGGTTATCTATATCCATCTGCGGATAATGTTGAGCTTAATCATTTATGCAAGAAGCCTGATAATTTTGTAATTGCTTCTTAACGTAATATAAAATAAGATAAATCTTGTATAGTAAACTTCAAAAGATATTACTGTTTTTGTGTTTTACTTATTGATTTTTAGTTGTTTGTATTAATACAGTAATCTTGCTCAATATTTGTCTCTTGGTATTCGTGTATTTCCCGAACAACAGTAAAAGGACGTTGTTTAGTTTCAGCAAAAACTTTAGACAAGTAAATCCCGATTAATCCCAAACAAAAAATAGTCAATCCGCCTAAAAACCAAATAGAAACAATCAAAGATGACCAGCCCACAAGAGCCTTATTCCAAATAAGTTTACGGACAATTAATGTTAAACCCGCAATAGTAGCAAAAAGGACAATTATTCCCCCCAAGTAAAAATTAAAAACCAGAGGAGTCGCACTAAAAGTAGTAATTGCATCAACAAATTGAGCAATTTTTTTCTTTAAAGTATAGGTTGAACTACCCTTACTATGTTTTTTCACCTTAACTGGAATCTGTTCAAAGCCCGTAATTGTCCACAAACCAGGAATAAACACTTCTCGATCTTTATGAGCCACCAAACTGCGAACATACCTTTGACTCATTAATCTAGTGACTAATTGATTACCAGGAACATAGTGACTAGATAAAGCATTAAACAATTTCCAGAAGATTGCGCCACTAAGACGTTCAAATAACTCACCTTTACGAGCAATCTGAACTCCGTAAACGACATCTGCGGTAGATTCTTGGAAAATTTGATGAAATTTGCCTAATAATTCTGGTTCTTCTTCTAAATCACAGTCTATAAGTAGTACTAACTTTCCTTTAGCATGGGCTAAACCAGTCATCATTGCTTTATGATGACCAAAGTTACGTGATAAGTCGATTACCTTGACTTTGGGAGCTTGACGATGAAAAGATAACACCAAATCCAAAGAATCATCTGGTGAGCCATCATTGACAAAAATAATTTCGTAGTTACTGGTTATTTTCTCGGCTTCAGCACTAATACGACTATAAAATTCCGTCAAATAAGGCTTTGAATAGTAAAGCGTCGTGACGATTGACAAATCCATTGCTCAAAATGTTACTTACTAAAATGCCTACTCTTTTATTACGTTGATTCATCTCAATCATGCTTATGCAACATCTACATTTAGATTATTTAGATTGTTGCTGTTAAAAATATTGCGATCGCTAGAAGTATGAGAGTAGGCTGCAAAAAACTCTTCAATAATGTTGCTAACACCATACATTTGACTTTCTCTGATGTCGGCAAACATCGGTAATCTTAGTAAGCGATCTGCAATATCATTGGTAACTTTCATCTCACCAACGACTCGTCCAAATTTTTGACCTGCTACAGAGTCATGGAGAGGCACATAATGAAAGACGGCACTAATTCCTTCTCGTTTGAGTTGTTCGATCAAAGCAGTGCGAGTTGCTAAATCTTCCAGTAACAGATAATACATATGACCGTTATGTTGACAATCGTCAGGAATAATCGGGCAATGCAAGATTTCTTCGTATTCTAATTTTTTAAATACCTGATGGTAATAACGCCAAGTACTTAACCTTTTACGGGTAATTCCTTCGGCAAGTTCTAACTGCGCCCACAAAAAAGCAGCATTAATCTCACTGGGTAAGTAAGACGAACCCACATCAACCCAACTATATTTATCCACTTCTCCACGGAAAAACTGACTGCGGTTAGTTCCCTTTTCCCAAATAATCTCGGCTCGCTCTATTAGCTCAGGATCGTTAATTAAAAGTGCGCCACCTTCTCCTGAGATGATGTTCTTAGTGTCGTGAAAACTGACTGCTGCGAGGTGTCCAATACTACCTAGTGGTTTGCCTTTATACCGAGAAACCATGCCTTGAGCAGCATCTTCAATTACTAATAAGTTATGCTTGCGAGCTATTTCCATTATGGTGTCCATCTCACAACTGACACCTGCATAGTGAACGGGAACAATCGCCCTAGTTCTCTCTGTAATTGCTTGTTCTATTTTTGTTTCATCCAGATTTAGGGTATCGGGGCGAATATCGACAAAAACAGGAACGCCACCACGCAACACAAAAGCATTGGCGGTAGACACAAAAGTATAAGAGGGCATAATCACCTCATCTCCTGGCTGAATATCAGCAAGTAGGGCTGTCATTTCCAAAGCAGCCGTACAAGAATGAGTTAATAATGCTTTTTGACAACCAATCCGAGATTCTAACCAGGCTTGACACTTCTTAGTAAATTTACCGTTACCTGACAGTTTTTCTGTGGCGATCGCTTGCTTAATATATTCCATTTCTTTCCCAGTAGTAAAGGGAAGATTAAAGGGAATGCGATCTATTTTGGGGTTTAAATTCATTTTCTTATCCAATCATTTTTAAATCCTGTTGAACCCTTACTATGATCCATGTTGGCTAGTGACTAGGCGTGATTTTTAATCGCGACATCAGAGAGAGCGAGTTTAACAAAACACTAGACACAATCAACAGACAAAAAAAGTCTATTGCTTTTGTATTACTTAGTTTTCTATTAGAGAGATTTTAAAGAGTTAGGTTTTATAAAAAAGAATTAGTGATAATAACTAAGTATTTTTTGATATTTTGATTTTTGTCGAACTTCTCAAGTGAGTAAAGTATTAGCTATTAACTTATTTATCACTTTTCGATTATTGACTATTACTTAGTTATTTCTAATATAAGTTGTTGATTCTTATAGCTTGTATATTCATGATATATTACAATATTATATTGTAACTGATTATACTTAAACTTCATCAAAACTTTAATAAGTTACCATGAAAACATCTACATTTAGTTGATATTACTTAGTTAATATTACTTAGTTGATATTACTAATATTTTCATTTGGAAGTCAACCGCTAGTATTAAAAGTCAACACTCATAGCGAATTTCAGCTTTATTACCTGAACTCCTAATTTTAAACCTTCTTTTGAAGGCTAAACTGCCTGTGCGAATCAAGAAAATGTCTATGAATATAAGACTTCTTGTATAAGTTCGATAAAATATAGTCGAGCAAACAAGAAGGGAAAAAGCGATGTCAACCAAGTGATTGAAAATCACTATGGTGAATGAGTATAAATAAAGACAAATTTGGTTGATTCAGATTTGAAATTTATTTTTGTGTAAGATCGATCTTGTATACGATTTCTCTCGCCAGATTATGCAATAGTGAACAGTACTTCGCCTTTTTACCATCGCGCTTGAATACTCAATTGAGTTATTTATGGATTCGTAACAAAAAGCGACTGCGCCCTACCCGAACTTATATTTGCCCATAACCTCAAGCAATAGAATATAACAGATAAAAGATCGCAAATTGATTTGAAAAAATTGTTTAATATTTTGCCTGTTGCCTATTTGAACTGGCTACTTAAATGTTCAATGATTCGTAACCTTGCTATACTTGGCACTACAATAATTCTATAAGAAGGAATTTATCATAACTTTTAGTATGCAGCCTACAGATTCTAGTAAATTTACCGAACAAGCCTGGGACGGAATTGTTAAGTCACAGGAGATAGCTAAGCAATTTCAAAACAAAGATTTAGAAGTAGAACACGTCATTATTGCTTTACTAGAAGAAGAAGGTTTAGCACAAACCATACTGAATAAGGCTAATGTGGATATTTCCCGTTTAAAACAACAAATTGAAGGTTTTACCAATCGTCAACCCAAGTTGGGTGGTTCACAGCTATATCTCGGTCAAGCATTAGATAGGATGTTAGATAGGGCAGAAGTTTATCGTAGTAATTGGGATGATAAATATATTTCTGTCGGACACATTTTAGTAGCTTTTGCTGAAGATGGACGTATTGGTAAGCGTACTTTAAGAGGCTTTAATGTTAACCCTCAGAGCTTAGAAGAAGCTATAAAATCTATTCGGGGTTCGCAAAAAGTTACCGAGCAAAACCAAGAAGAACAATACCAAGCTTTAGAAAAATACGGTAGAGATTTAACAGAAGAAGCTAAAGCAGGAAAGCTAGACCCCGTAATCGGCAGAGATGAAGAGATAAGAAGAGTAATTCAAGTACTTTCTCGCCGTTCTAAAAATAATCCTGTCTTAATTGGTGAACCTGGAGTAGGAAAGACCGCTATAGCCGAAGGATTAGCCCAACGCATTGTTAATAGCGATGTTCCTGAATCTCTGAAAAACCGTCAGTTAATTTCTCTTGATATGGGAAGTCTGATTGCAGGGGCGAAATACAGGGGCGAATTTGAAGATAGAATGCGAAATGTTTTAAAAGAAATTACCGAATCGGAAGGACAGATTGTACTCTTTATCGATGAAGTTCATACTATAGTAGGTGCTGGTGCAAGAGAAGGCGGTGGCGCGATGGATGCGGGTAATCTGCTTAAGCCGATGTTAGCTCGTGGTGAATTGCGTTGTATTGGTGCAACTACTCTCGATGAATATCGCAAGCATATCGAAAAAGACCCCGCTTTAGAAAGACGTTTTCAGCAAGTATACGTTAAACAGCCCAGTGTAGAAGATACTGTATCTATCTTACGAGGACTCAAAGAACGTTATGAAGTCCATCATGGGGTAAAGATTACCGATTCAGCTTTAGTCGCAGCAGCTAATTTATCCCATCGTTATATTACCGATAGATTTCTTCCTGATAAAGCGATCGATCTTGTGGATGAAGCAGCAGCTAAACTAAAAATGGAGATTACTTCTAAACCTGTCGAATTAGAAGCGATTGATCGCAGAGTAATGCAGCTACAAATGGAAAAGCTCTCTCTTGAAGGGGAAAACCAAAGTCAACGTCCTGGTATTGTGGTTTTAGACCCTGCATCCCGCGAAAGATTAGAACGCATTAAAACAGAAATCCAAAAATTAGAAGGCAAACAAAAAGAGCTATCTTCTCAATGGACATCGGAAAAAGAATTACTTGACGAAATTAACGCCCTGAAAGAAGAAGATGAAAAATTACGCCTCCAGGTAGAACAAGCAGAAAGAGCTTACGATCTCAATAAAGCAGCCCAGTTGAAATATGGTAAATTAGAAGCTCTACAAAGAGATTTAGAAGCTAAAGAAGCTAAGTTATTAGAAGTTCAAGCTCAAGAGACTGCTTTACTTCGAGAACAAGTAACCGAATCTGATATTGCAGAAATCGTTGCTAACTGGACAGGAGTACCCGTAAGTCGTCTTTTAGAATCCGAAAAACAAAAACTACTTCAATTAGAAGGACACCTCCACCAAAGAATTATTGGACAAGAAGAAGCTGTGGCGGTAGTTGCTGCTGCTATTCGTCGTGCTAGGGCTGGTCTAAAAAACCCAGGAAAACCCATTGGTTCATTTATGTTTATGGGTTCTACTGGTGTGGGTAAAACAGAACTTGCAAGGGCTTTAGCAGCCTTTTTATTTGATAGTGAAGATGCTATGGTACGCATCGATATGTCTGAGTACATGGAAAAACACGCCGTATCTCGTTTGGTGGGTGCGCCTCCTGGGTATATTGGTTACGAAGAAGGGGGACAACTATCCGAAGCAGTACGCCGTCGTCCTTACTCTGTTGTGTTATTGGATGAAGTAGAAAAAGCCCACAAAGATGTCTTTAATATCCTACTGCAAGTATTAGATGATGGACGGATTACTGATTCTCAAGGGCGAGTAGTAGATTTTCGCAACACTATTATTGTCATGACTAGCAACGTAGGTAGCGAACATATTCTGAATATATCAGGAGATGATGATACTAATTACGAAGAAGTAAAGAAAAGAGTTGAACAAGCTCTCATGAAACATTTTCGCCCCGAATTTATCAATCGTATTGATGAACAAATTATTTTCCATTCCCTAAAACGCGAACAATTACGAGACATTGTGAAGATTCAAATTAAGAGAGTAGAAAAGCTTTTAGCAGAACAAAAAATCTCTATTCAACTATCAGAAGCAGCTATCGATCGTATTGTAGAAGTTGGTTACGATCCTGCTTTTGGTGCGCGTCCTTTAAACAGAGCTATTCAAAGAGAATTAGAAAACCCAATTGCTACTAAAATTCTCGAAAATGCTTTTGCTGAAGGGAATACAATTTTTGTTGATTGTGTGGACGATCGATTAACTTTTTCTACTAAACAAAAACAAGTATTTGCAGCAAAGCAACCAATAAATCTGGAAGCAAAGAAACGAGAATCAATATCTGTAGAGAAACAACCAATACAAATTGAAGTCAAAGCACAATCACCATCTTCCGATCCAGAATTAGTGCAACCTATGATTGAAGAACCACAAATAGAAGTTACAAAAGATGATGAATATGACGAAGATGATGATTTTATTGAAGTTAAAGAAGTTACCGTAATTCCTCCTTATAGTATGTCTTAATATTCGTTATTACTTTTAGTGTATGCAACTACAGAAAGGGTATATTCACCGAGTATTTATTAAGAACACCTTTAAACTCTGTAGTGACGTTCCATGGAACGTCACTACAATAGTTATTTTATTCTGTTTAACACACAGTAGTCTAATGTCTATGAGATTCAACTAATACAAAAAATCAAGTAAGATCGGCTTCTACCATAATTTCTTGCAGCACTGGGGAAAGATTTTCATTTAATTGACCTGCGCGAATTAATTCTGCATAGGTATCTGCTTCAATATCTAATAATTGCTCTTTTAATTGTTCTCTACTGAGCGATCGCAGATTATCGTGTTCCCGTTTCATTTTGGAGATTCTATCTTCAATTGATTGTAACTCCCCTTTAACTAAACCCTTTTGATAGCGCAAAAATTCAGGATCGATATCATAAACATTATCTGTAATATCAAGATATTCTAGGACTCGTTTCAAGGCTGTCCTACGGGCTAATAATTCTGAGTATTCTTGTTTTAAGGCTTGATCTCCAATCAGATTCAAGGATTCTAACAGCCATTTAGTGCTTAAACCCTGCACTAAAAGAGTAAATAAGACTACTCCAAATACTGTATCGATAATCTCTTGTCTGCCAGTTAAAAAAGCGGGAACACTCAAAGCCAAGGCAATAGATACCGAACCCCGCAGCCCTCCCCACCATAATACAGTTTGTTCTCGCCAATTAGTTTTTACTCCACTAATGAGGTTACTAATATTGCCCAAGCCAAAAATAACGATCGCTCTGGTGATTAAAACTGCTGCGATCGCAACTAGAATAAGATCTAGGTTATTATTTAAACTGGCAAAATTGATCTGATCTCCAATGAGCAAAAAGACAATAGAATTGACAAAAAAGGCTAAAAATTCCCAAAATTCCGAAACCAGCAGCCTAGTACGGGGATTCATACCAATACGCGAGCCAAAATTGCCCAAGATCACCCCAACAGTGACCACCCCGATAACTCCTGAGCCTCCTAACTCTTCTGTTGCTAAATAAGTACCGTAAGCCGATACCAAGGTTAAAGATTGTTCTACCAAAGGAAGATCGAAACGTTGAGTAAGATAAGAAATACCAAAACCAATTACACTACCAATACCCAACCCAATACCGACAAAAGTTACGAATTTCACGATGGTGGTGGGTAAAGAAAACGCTTCAATACCCAAAGGAATTCCTACCAACAGCACAAAAGCAACTACTGCTACACCGTCATTAAATAAACTCTCTCCTTCCATCAGGATAGTTAACCGTTTACTAGCACCCAATTCCCGAAACAATGCCACTACAGAAACAGGATCGGTGGCGGATAAACTTGCTCCCACCAGTAAAGCAGTCGCTAAAGAAAGACTGGTAAAAGTGCTTAATGCCCAAGCCATTCCCAATACAGAAATAATTACTCCCACCACGGCAAATAGAGTAACTGGCACTAAACTATCTTTCAGGCTACGCCACCTAATATTCCAAGCAGCTTCAAACAAAAGGGGTGGTAGAAAAATTTCTAAAATCAATTCAGGGGAAAGATTGACTAGTCGAATGTCAACAAAAGCCAATCCCAAACCCACAATTACTAAGAGCAAGGTGTAAGGAATTTGCCGAAACCAGCTAAAAATACGGGAAACTGTAGCAACAGATAAAGACACAGATAAAACAATCAAAAATTGTTCTAAATTTCCCTTAATTGAAACTTCTGTAATACTCGATTCCAGGGTCATTAAGTTGCTCCCACACAGTCAAAAAAAGCTAAATTCCATCCTATCGTAGCTTCGTCACGAAAAATACTCATAAATTTTGTGTTTCCGAAAATTTTCTTTTTATTTAATATATTTGCCCTGGTTCTAGCTTTTTCGTCGTAATACAACGAGTTTTCCTAGAACTTCATCAATTTGAACCAAATACACTGAAGAGGTATTGCATAGTGGCAAATATTTTAGGAACAGACGGCAGCGATCTCGCCGTTGGCGAGGCGCGTTGCGATCGCTTATTCGGTCGTAACATCAACGATATCATCTTTGGTAGCGATGGTGATGACATTTTGACTAACAGTAATCAAGGAGGAACAATTATTGCTGAAGATGGAAACGATCGCTTAATTGGTCGTGCGGGGAATGATTCTTTGAACGGTGGTAATGGAAATGATTTTCTGACTGGTGGTGCAGGGAACGATACCATCGACGGAGAATCTCCCTTTTCTAATCAAATGGGTGAAGACACTATTTATGGTGATACTGGACAAGATTTGATTTATGGTTATTGGTGTGATGATACTATTTATGGTGGTGGCGATCGCGATAGTCTCTTAGGTGGTACGGGGGATGACTTACTTTTTGGAGAAGGAGGTAACGATCTTTTTTGGGGTGAAGAAGGAGACGATCTTGCCTATGGTGGAGAGGGTGAAGATAGTCTCTTTGGTAGCGATGGTAATGACTATCATGAGGGTCAAAATGGTGATGACTATCTCGAAGGCGGTGTTGGTAACGATACCTTAATTGGGGGTAGTGGTAATGACTTTCTTACTGGTGGTGCAGGAAACGATGTTTTAACGGGTGGTGCAGGCTCGGAGCGTTTTCTCCTAGTTGCTGAAACAGATAGTTTAGGCAATGGGGTAGATCGAGTTACAGATTACAATGTGGAGCAAGATCAAATTTTAGTTAATCGTAATGTTCTTGGTGATACTAATTTAACTAATAATCGCTTTCCCACGGGCGATCAATTCGTCCTTGGTAGTAGCGCGCAGGATGGAGAAGATCGCTTTATCTATAACCGCAGCAATGGTGATTTATTCTTCGATCCTGATGGTACTGGTTCTGCTGGACAAGTCAAGATTGCTCAATTTACCAATAAACCAAATCTAACTAATTCTGAAATTTTAGTTGTATCTAATATTTAGAAAGTATGAGAGAAGTATAGGCGATCTCTTTATTTAAAAAGCAAGTAGATTAACTCACCTAATCTACTATGGCAAAGACAAATTATACGAAATTTCCAATCTAGAGGATTGAATTTTCGCTTTTATTAAACTGATACATTTACCAAACAGAAGTTGAGTTTTCTGGTCTTACTCAATCTCCCAATAGCAATGCTCCCCTATCTACTCATCAATAAGTGGATAGCAGTGGTAACGATCTCAGTAGCTTACGCCCATAATTTGTTTAAATTGTTCTCCCCTATTCAGTCTTCATAGTGTGATAAGAGATGGCGAGTTCTTTTCGTCATTTCTTACACTTTACTTTGTGATTAAGGATACTTTGGAACAACGAATGTAGATTGCTTCGCTTGAGTCGTTTCGTTTGTAGTGTTTAGTCTTTACCAATCATGGAAAGCTTATACACTACTTTCTAATCTCCAGTTCCGATTTCTATTGATCGTATAACACAAGCCAGATTTTGCTATATAAGTTAGATAAAGATTCTGTATCCAAAATGTAAAACTTTGCCCGATAAACCCTGTCTCACACTCAAATCCGTATTTCAATTCAGCAAAGCCTAATTATCTGTAGCTCAATCCTGGTAAACCATCAATACTCAACTGATTTTTCTTTTGCCGATAAGCAACCAATTCTTCGGGGGTTTTCGTCTCTGTCCATTTATCTAAAACATCGCGCTGATCGACATAATCATATAAAGGAACAGAATAACCACAAGAAGTAGCAACTCTATGGACATCAATTTTGATAATAGCTCTTTCCCCTGGATGGGGTCGAAATAATTCTGCTAATTGACCGTAATCAGCAGAATCTTGAAAAATAGGGCTACCTTTGCCATATAAACGAATAATTTGCGGTGCGCCTTCAAAAGCACAAAACATAATGACAATTCTGCCATTTTCTTGCAAGTGGGCAATAGTTTCAATACCACTTCCTGTTAGATCTTGGTAAGCTACTGTGTGAGAATCAATTATACGAAAAGAATCAGCACCTTTAGGAGAACAATTAATATGACCATCAGCAGCTAGAGGCGCAGTCCCCACAAAAAACATTTTCTGCTTACTAATCCAAGATTGAATACTCCGATCTATTTCAGTAAATACTTGACCCATAGTTCCCGCTCTATTTTCACAATCGCACTAATTATAGAACTAATTACAAAAAGCGATCTCGAAGAAATCCGCTTTGCGACCATCGGTGAGTCCTTTAGGGTGGTGCGCCTTTATCTCAAAATCGATCCATAATCTATATGATCTGCATTCATCTGCGTCAAGGGTGTGGACACATTACTAACATTAATCACTTACAAGGTAAAAATTGGTCACAATGAAATAAGAATATTACTCAATATCTTCTCAATTAAAACATGACCGTATTTGACCGAGAACGCCTTTTATTCACTCCCGCTACAGCAGATAATAACGCTATTCCTTTGATCTTTGGCTTTCCCAACGAATACACTATTGGCATTACCAGCTTAGGCTATCAAATTGTGTGGGCGACTTTTGCAATGCGTTCTGATGTGCAGGTTAGTCGTTTGTTTACCGATATTCAAGAGCCTTTACCCAAAAATCCCGAATTGTTGGGTTTTTCTGTTTCTTGGGAGCTTGATTATATTAATATATTTAATTTACTAGAGTCTTTAAATATTCCCCTTCATAGCAAAGAAAGAGACGATAACCATCCTTTAGTATTTGGTGGCGGGCCTGTTTTGACTGCTAACCCCGAACCTTTTGCAGATTTTTTTGATGTGATTCTCTTAGGAGATGGGGAAAACTTGTTAGATAGTTTTATTGATGCTTATCAAGAAGTGCGCCATAGTAACCGCACTACTAAATTACGGCGTTTAGCTCAAGTTCCTGGCATTTATATTCCCAGTCTGTATCAGGTAACTTACCACAGTCGCGATGGCGAAATTGCTGCTATTACACCCATTGATGCAGAGATACCCCCAACAGTACAAAAACAGACCTATCGCGGGAATACTTTATCTGCTTCAACAGTAGTGACAGAAAAGGCTGCTTGGGAAAATATCTTTATGGTAGAAGTCGTGAGAAGTTGTCCTGAAATGTGTCGTTTCTGTTTGGCTAGTTATCTTACTTTACCTTTTCGCACTGCATCTATTACTGATTCTTTGATACCTGCTATCGAGAAAGGATTACAGGTAACTAACCGTTTGGGTTTATTGGGTGCTTCTGTTACCCAACATCCCGAATTTAATACTTTACTCGATTATATTTGCCAACCTAAATACGATGATGTGCGTCTTAGTATTGCTTCAGTGCGTACTAATACCGTAACCGAAAAATTAGCTACTACTTTAGCGCAAAGAGATACTCGCTCTTTAACTATTGCGGTGGAAAGTGGTTCTTCAAAAGTTAGACAAATTGTTAATAAAAAACTAACCAACGAAGAAATAGTCCAAGCTGCGATTAACGCTAAAGCTGGCGGTTTAAAAGCACTTAAATTTTACGGTATGGTAGGTATCCCTGGAGAAGAGATAGAAGATATAGAAGAAACTGTAACCATGATGGAAGCGGTTAAAAAAGCTGCTCCTGGTTTACGCCTTACTCTCGGTTGCAGCACCTTTGTTCCCAAATCCCATACACCTTTTCAATGGTTTGGTGTCAATAAAGATGCTAAAAAACGTTTAAAAAATCTCGAAAAACAACTCAGAAAGCGCGGTATTGATTTCCGTCCTGAAAGTTACAATTGGTCGGTAATACAGGCTTTAATTTCTAGAGGCGATCGCAGATTATCCAATCTGTTACTCTTAACAAGAGAGTATGGAGATTCTGTAGGTAGTTATAAAAGAGCCTTTAAACAATTAAAAGGAGATATCCCTACTTTGGATTATTACGTTCATGATACTTGGAATAATGAGCAAGTTTTACCTTGGCAACATCTCCACGGTGCGCTACCTGAAAAAACTTTAGTGAAGCATTTAGAAGAGGCTAAAGGGTATTTTTAATTCAAAATTAAATACGCCTGATGCTCATAACGCTGTGAGATCCCGCGTTATGCCCTAAAGGACTCACCGATGGTCGCGCGATGCAGAGCGAGTTGCGCAAGGGAATGCAAACCCTAACCCTTCGCTTTAGACTTATTAGTTCGTAGCTATAAGCTTTCTTGCTATAAGCTAAAGATAAATTCACCTTTAAAAAGTCTATAGGTATTATTCTCGCTCTTCTCGTCACTAGAAAAGCTTTCTTTTACGATGATTTAGGCTCTATCAAAAGTAATTTCAATTCACATTAGACGTTAACTAAAAAAGTTGATACTTATGACAAATTCTGAGAACAATCAACTAAATAATGAAACCAATGATTATTGGTGGGCTAATGTTTGTCATATTTCTAGTATAGCTGGATATATTATTGTGGCTAATCTATCCTTTACTCATATCTTTAATTTTAAATTTGCATTTAGTTTTTGGCATAGTATAACAACTAATCTTATTAACTTGCTGCTACCTATAATTATCTGGAAACACAAAAAAAGCTTATCTGACTTTGTTAATCAACAGGGAAAATCAGTTATTAACTTTCAACTATTTTTATTAGGATATAGGTCTTTATTTTGAATAATTTCTTATTTCATTAATTTAAAATATAGTTCTGATTTTATTGATGATGCTTTAAACTCTTTAGAAACCTTTTCTGATATTTTAAAATTGGATATTATTTTTCTGATTGAAATATCTTTTGTATCATTATCTGGGTTATTTTGTATATTACTATATCCATTACATTGGTTCTTCATGATACAAGCAATGCGTAAAATTAAAAATGGTCAATTATATAAATACCCATTATCTATCAATTTGCTTAAACCTTAAAAATTATAATTTCAATCAATACACACTACTCAATTATTTTCTCAATAAATTCAGTAACAATTTATCAAGAAAAACTGTAATTGAAGTTCAAATTAGTTTGCGAACAGCTTCGCTGGCGCAACGAGCGATCGCAATTTTCGTAAGAGGTCTAATTACTCATTACTACTTGATGATTTAATTGGTGTCACTTTTGGTTTTGGTTTTGGTTTTGGTTTTGGTGCCTCTTTAGGAATAACTTGCATTTTGGTCAAAGCAGCGATCGCATAGTAGAATTGTTCTGCTACCATTGCATTAGCAGCCTCAGTAAGATGAATGGCATCAATAAAGCTGGGGGAGGGATATCGATCGCTAAGGTTATATAGGTTTATAGCTTTGACATTTTTGGGGAACACTTTCGCTAAATACTGATTTGCGCCCACAAAACGAGGATAATTAGCTTTAATTGTTTTGATATAAGTTCTACCCAATTGAGTAACAATCTCCCCTTCTGTAGGAGTCAATTTGCTCGGATTGCGACCTGTAATTTCGGGTTGTGTGGCAACAATTACGCTGGCATTAGCACCAGTAGCGAGGGTAACAATTTGTTTATGATTTTGGAAATAGCGATCTATACGACGCTGCAACTCTGTTTGATCTTGAGGGGCAATTGTAGCTAACTCTTGACCAGTCTTGTGGCGGAAAACCAGGGTATCTTTAGTAATATCTTGGGGTTTTAAAACCGAATCCTGTAGTATTTTGACTAGATAGCTTTTATCTTCAATCGGCTTTAAAAATTGATTTGCCGAAGCTAATAAGTAACTAGGAGCATCATCAAGATATTCTTCTAATTGAGGAATTTGGGTGGCTGTTTCATCTCCAGCAAGCATCAAATCTTCATAACCATTGAGCATCAAGATTAAATCGGGTTTGTAGTTGATAATCTGTAATGCTAGTTGAGCTAACTGATTGCCTGAAGTATAACCAGGAACGGCTGCATTAATTACCCGATAAGTTCCTGATTTAAGTTTAGAAGGCTTTTTAAGGGCTTCTACTTTTGCTGTAGCATCTAGGGGTAAAACATCGGGTTTGTAGATTTGAGGGGCATTCTGTTGCTGTTGGAGACGCTCTTGCAAACGGAGTTCCAGCATTTCAGCGATCGCAGTTTGATTACTAGAGCTACCATAACCAAAAGCAGTGGAGCTACCAAGCAAAAAGATTCTCACTTCTCCTTCGGGCTTAGCTACAGGAAGTGGTTCAGTGTCGCGAAAACCTCTTTCGTTAATTTTCCAGTAGGGACTATTTTGATTGTTGACTAGCTTATAACCCACAGATAAACTACGTTGAGCGACTAAGCTACCCTTTTCTGATGAGCCTGGATAGCTTTCTCCTGCTTCATTTAAAAACTTGAGTTGATAAGCATCGTCAATGGTCTGTTCTTCTGTAGTTTGGGCAAATTCTCCTCGTTTTCCTGTAATATCAATAAAAATACGAGTAATCAACTCTAAAACAAGCAACGACAATACTCCAGAGACTAGCAGCCACAACCAGAAAAACTGTCTCTGACGACGTTTTTTTCGGCGAGTCTTAAAAAGATAGCGTTCTTTGGATTTCGATTTAAACATATCTATATTTTCTCTACTTTAATAATTAAGCACTGCTAGTATTGTCAACTAGTATTGTCAACCTCAATCAAGGAAAAAGGCTTGTATTCAGTTTTACTAGACATTTTCTCGCTCAACTTTAGGATTTGTGAATTTATAAACAACGAAACTTTTAACTATAAAAACAAAGTGTAGACTCAAACACAGAATCAAGAGCAAAAGGAAATCATTTCTCCTCGTTCTTCACGACTCTGTGATAAATTTACTCTGACTACCTAGAGTAGAAGAAATAATAAATCGTCAACATTATTTATTTAATTATCTATGGGTTATAAACTACTATTCGTCTGTTTGGGAAATATTTGTCGCTCCCCTTCTGCTGAAAATATTATGAATCATCTGATTGAGGAAGCTGGCTTATCAGATAAAATTACCTGTGATTCTGCGGGAACATCAGCTTATCATATTGGTTCGGCTCCAGATAGACGTATGAATGTAGCAGCAAGGGAAAGAGGAATTGAACTTGTTGGGCGTGCTAGAAAATTTCAACCTATTGATTTTGAACGTTTCGATCTTATTTTAGCCATGGATCGCTCAAACTATCAGGATATTATTTATTGCGATGGAGAAGGCAAATATCAGGATAAGGTCAAAATGATGTGTAGTTTTGCAACTAATCATAATGATACAGAAGTGCCCGATCCCTACTATGGGGGGGAAGATGGTTTCAAAGATGTTATTGATTTACTATTAGATTCTTGTGCTGGTTTACTAGACTATATTGTCAAAGATGAGTTATGACGGTTTAATTATGAGTTTTTTAACAGCATAATGTTGCATGATAAATAAATTATGAATCGATTTAATTTAAAAGTGTTTACAAGATTTTGGGCGATCGCTAAACTTTATTGGTGGGGAGACGAAAAAAAAGGAGCTTTCGCACTTTTAGGTTTATTGTTTGTTTTATTAATTGCCTATACACAGCTTAGTGTCGTTTTAACTCAACAACAAGGGGCAATTATTTCTTCTTTATCAGCTAAAGATGCCGCTCGATTTTGGCGCACTATTCAGATATTTTTAGGTGTCTTAGTGGTTTATGTGCCTCTATTCGCTGGTTTTAGCTATGTTCAAAGCAGACTGGGGATGTACTGGCGCAGGTGGCTCACTCATAATTTTTTGGGACGTTATTTTCAAAACAGAGGTTTTTACGAATTAGGTAACTTTAATACCGATATTGATAATCCAGACCAAAGGATTGCTGAAGATATTAAAGGTTTTACCCAGGATTCTTTACGGTTTATCCTGATTATTATTCAATCAATATTTCAGGTAGTGGCTTTTAGTTTTGTTCTTTGGAGTATATCCCCTAATCTAGTATTTCTCTTGGTTGGTTATTCTCTCTTAGGAACTGTAGTAGCTGTAATATTTTTCGGCAAAAAGTTAGTTGGTATCAGATTCGATCAGCTTAAAAAAGAAGCTAATTTCCGTTTCGGTCTAATTAGAGTTCGAGAAAATTCTGAATCTATTGCTTTTTATCAAGGTGAAGCACAAGAATCAGGAAAACTCAGACAAATTTTCGATACAGTATTTCGCAATTTTAATCTTTTAATTTTATGGCAAGAATTGTACTTTGGATTATTTACTAATGCCTATGAATTTTTACCCTATGTTATCCCTGCAATTATTGTCGCACCAGCAGTATTAGCAGGAGATTTTGAAGTGGGAAAAGTGACCGAAGCTCAAAGTGCTTTTGCACGAGTCTTTTTCTCCCTCAATATTATCGTGAGTAGTTTTGAATCTCTTACTGCCTTTGTAGCTAGTATCGATCGCTTAGACACTTTCGCGGAATATTTAGAATCTATAGATAAAGTTTCTGCTAATGGCGATCTAGAACGTCCTACCATTGACACTTCTAATAGCGATCGCCTTGGGGTTAAGCATCTTACTTTACAAACTCCCAATTATCAACAAACCCTGATAAAAAACCTATCCCTTAATGTAGAACCCCATACAGGGTTACTCATCATGGGACCTAGTGGCTGTGGTAAAAGTTCTTTTTTAAGAGCGATCGCTGGTTTATGGAATTCAGGTACAGGATCAATTACTCGTCCAGAATTGGAAGAGATGTTATTTTTACCCCAGAAACCCTACATGATATTGGGTACACTGCGTAATCAATTAACCTATCCCCACGACAGTTCAGAAATTAGCGATCCAGAATTAGAGAAAGTCTTAAAAAAAGTTAATCTTCCTGATTTAGCAGAGCGTTTTGGCGGTTTAGATGCCGAAAAAGACTGGGCAGATGTTTTGTCCCTCGGAGAGCAACAAAGACTAGCTTTCGCTCGCATTCTGATTAATAAACCCCGCTATGTAATTTTAGATGAAGCCACCAGTGCTTTAGATCTTGCCAACGAAGCAGGTTTATATAGTCATCTCAAGCAAGTAGAAGCTACTTTTGTCAGTGTGGGTCATCGTCCTACCCTAGCCCAATACCATCATCGAATATTACGTTTCTTAGATAAGGATAATTGGTCAATTGAAGATGCACCCCAGTTGAAGCAGAGTAAGTAGGGAGTTAGCGAAAGTTGTTAAAAACAAACTATTAACCACTAACCACTAGATACAACCTTCTAAAGCAATTAATAATTCCTCTGCTGTTTGATAGCGATCTCTAGGTTCTGGTTGACAGGTTTTTTTGAGTACTTTTCTCAATCTAGAGGAGAGATCGGGAATTTTGGCAATATCAAATTCATAGCGATTACTGTCATAGGCATAGTATTGCATTGGGGTTTTTCCTGTTACCAGAAAAATCAAAGTTGTTCCGACACCATAAATATCAGATTGGGTACAGGGTTTTCCTCGATACTGTTCTGGTGCGCTATAGCCTTCTACTCCAATGCGAGTACTCAGAGAAGTTCCTAACTCTTTGACTGCTCCAAAATCGAGCAACATGATACGACTGTCTAAATTGCGCAAAATCAAGTTAGCTGGCTTAATATCCCGATGTACTAGAGAAGGTTTTAAGCTATGGAGATAAGATAAAGTCTGACATACCTGGAGCATCCATTCCACTGCTCTTTTTTGATCGATCGATCCTCTAGAATTGGTAAACTGCTCAAGATTAGGACCGTGGATTAATTCCATAACCAGATACTTATGATTGTCTTCCACAAAAAAATCGTAATACTTAGGAATATTTGGATGAGTGAGGGATTTTAAAACTCTCGCTTCCCTTTCAAACAGTTCTCTTGCTTTAGGAATACGCGCCATATTAGCATTCATTTCTTTTAGTACCAGTAAAAAAGGCGCGCCTTTGATTGTTTTATTTTTATTCCATACTAGGTAGGTAGTTCCCATTCCTCCCTTACCTAAAATGCGCAGAATTTGATAAGGACCAATAAAGCGTTCTTCATCGACTAACGGTTGACCACAATGGATACAAAAAATACTCTCAGGAGGATTATTTTCGTGGGTACAAGATTGAATTACTGACACAGTTACAGGAGAATTTACTGCTGCTTGGCTAATTTCAGTTTCTGCCTCTTGTAACTCAAAGCGAAACAAAGGACCGTTTTCTGCCAATTGAATCAAATCTTGATCTTGAAGAGTTACTCGTTTGACAAAGGCATTATTTACAAATGTTCCGTTAGTACCACTACTAGATAAATGCCATTGATGATTTTTCACGCTAAGTTCTAGATGTTGGCGAGATACTTGAAAATATCCTTTCAAAACAATATCGTTATCTTGAGCGCGACCAATACGAATAGTAGATTGTTCGGGAAAATGCCAACTGTTTAAGGGTTGATTCGTTTGCGATTCTAAAAGAGTAAGAATGACCATAAGAAGATTTAGTTAGAACCAATGGCGCAACCAAGAACATAACAAAATTAAAGCAATCAATCTTAGGTTTCAAAATTAGGTTGTAACTTAATTCTAAGCAGAATGCCAGTTATGTTATCGTGACCATTATAGCGATCGGCGAAGTCTATTAGTTTAAATAATCCTGATTGTATATCTGCACTGGAGCTAATTAAAGGCTTAAGGTAAGTTTTCCAATGTTTTTCCAAAAGATTGTTGTCACATAAACCATCAGAACACAGCAAGATTAAACAATCTTCTTCAATATCAAACAACTCGATAGAAGGTTTAATGTATTTGTTTTCTCTAGGACCTAAAGCTTGAGTCAATTGATAAGCATCAGGACGACCATAGGCAATTTCTGGCTCTACGCCACGATTAATTTCTCTTTGACCTACTTCGTGATCTTGGGTGAGTTGTTCTAAACCTTGGGTGCGGGTTACACGATAAATGCGACTATCTCCGACATGAGCGATCGCTAATTGGGTGTCTTGTAATAAAGCCATAACCAGGGTTGTTCCCATCATGCCATGACCAGAACTTTGATTATCAATGTTTGTCTGATAAATAGTACGGTTTGTTAGTAAGATTCCTTCGTTAATGGTTTCTTCTTCAGGTAATTCATTTTGCCAGTAAGCGTAAAAATAATTTGTCAGAGTATCTACCGCCATTGCGCTGGCTACTTCCCCCGCAGAGTGTCCCCCCATACCATCACAAACTATATATAGCCCTCGAACACTCATAGTTTTATGACTGGGGTTTTCTTCTTGGGTCATGATGGTTTTAGTACCGAAGAAGTCTTCATTATGATCTCTTTGAGAACCAATATCCGTGCAACTAGCTTCTGTAACACTAGCTATTTCCATTCTTAGAGCAGCAGTGGGTTGATCTTCGTCTTTACTGGTATCAAACAGGCTATCTATTTCATTTTCATTTTGCTCTAATGCAAATAAATCCTCTTTTTCATCGCTATCATCTAGCCAATCTGATATCTCTTCTTCCAAGTCCTCGTAATCTATTAAATCTCGCTCTGATGTGGCTAAAGTATAGAGTTCTTGGCGCAATTCTTGAATATTGGTGATTTTTTCAGCGATCGCTTTTTGAATAATTTTCTCTAATGTTAAAGGGTATTTTTCTGGGCAGCGACTGAGCCATTCATGCCATTTTGCAGCTAAATCTAGCAAACTAGGAGGATTATCTTTGGGATCGAGATATAGTTGCTGAAAACCAAAAGACTCGTCTTCATCAATGCGTAGATTATCTTCTATCAGCAAAGTAGTTATACAACCTGTATGTACTAGGGGTATCCAAAATTTGAGCATCTCATTCAAAGACCACAAAATTTGCTCCCAAGGTACATCTCGATCCGACCAAAGAGTAGTTAATAACTGCCAATCAGAACGATCTGAAATTAATAATACACCTAGATTGCTATCCTGCCATGTGTCGTATATTTGAGGAATTACTGGAGCATAATTTTCCAGCATCAAGTAGGGTAAGGCAATGGTTGGAGCTTTAATCTTGTTTGGGTACTGAGCCAGGGATAAATCAGGGTTACTTAATCTTTGTTCTAATTCTGTAAATAATTCTTCCTGTTGTTTTTTGAGAATATCTAGATAGGTTTTTTTCAGAGGAAACTTATCTCTCACATGGGTTTGGACTACCGATGCTTGAGAGGCGAACGGAAATTTTGAGGCTAATTTGCGGTCGGACTCAGAAGAGAAGTAATATCTTTGTTGAGAATCAAGATATTGTTGGTTAATCTCCCAAGAGGATTCGCTATTATGAACCGTTTCTCGATTTTTGCGCTCGCTCTTACTAGGAGTTACCAGATTACTTGCTAATTCCAGCTGTTTGGTAGCTTGACCTTCTGAAACAATAAAAGCCTGAAGTTGTTTGGCATTAGGAGTACCACAGCGATCGCATATTTCAGCAATCAGAAAAATTTCTGCCCCACAATGTTGACAATTAGTATGAACTAAAGAATTCCCACAATGTTGACAAAATCTATTACTATCAGGGTTTTCTGACTGACATTCAGGACAGATTAACATTCTTTAACTTTCCTCTATCTTAGCTATTTGTAACATTTTGTTTCATTATTTTCTTACTGGCAGTTTGTCAGAGACAATTTGACTAAGAAGCTGGTCTGAATAATTAATTTCGAGGGGTTGATTTCCCAATGATTCAGACATTGTTGATTTCAAATATCGCAATTAAAGAATTTTATTAATTTAGCAATTTAGCTAAATTTATCAATAAATATAGATAATAAATAATAATTTTCAAAAATCACGAAGATACTTTTTTGTTAGACATTGTTTGATTATGATATGGCACTAACATAATTATCTCGATTATAAAATGACTTGTCCTTAATTAAAAACACAAATCAAACTCTGTAAATTTTCCTCCTCGTTGATAAAGCATAATAAAGATTTTAACTTAAGATATTTCTTTGACAATCGTTAATTACCAAGATTTTATCTTATATTTTTTACTCATAATTAATCTTAAGTAAAACCACTAACTTTCAATAATTGACTGTTCGATCTCAAAATATGGCTTGATTACTAATACTCAAAGCAATACTAGCTTCAAACAATAAATCTGACATTTTCTGAAATTAAGTAATTTTGCTCAGCAATTTATCCTAGAAAATACGGAAAAATTGATAGTAGTTTTGATTAGTACCTTTATTGGTTTCCAGAGCCAGTGACTTAATCCTGCTAAGCGAAGTATTTTTAGCTGTTCCGTAGCAGTCACCGTTACTCCGCCTTAAAAGCGACGAGACCCCGCTCCGCCTCTCTTCGACGGAATCAGCCCCGAACCGAATGCTCGTCAAGACACGACGGAGACGGCATGTGACCGTTGGTCATTATTCAATTTCAATTTCTGTTTCTTGCATACTTCGGAAGTAACAATTTTCAATAATATTATCTAGATAAGTAAACTTACTGATAAATCCGCCTTAACGAAACACCAGTTTTTGATAGAATCTTAAAAGAACGTTACAAAATATTAACTAAAATTGCTATATGAAACTATTAGTAGTTGGTGCGACTGGTACTTTGGGGAGACAAGTAGTCCGCCATGCTTTAGATAAAGGCTATGAAGTACGCTGCTTAACACGCAGTCTCAGTAGAGCATCTTTTTTAAGTGAATGGGGCGCAGAAGTTGTTAAGGGTGATATCTGCAATCAAGAAACTATTGCACCTGCGCTAGATGGAGTGGATGCAGTGATTGATGCAGCAACTACAAGAATTACTGATACTTTGAGCATTAAAACTGTAGATTGGTCAGGAAAAGTTAATCTAATTCAAGCAGTACAAAATTCTGATGTTGACAGATACATTTTTTTCTCTATTCTGAATGCAGAAAAATACCCTGATGTTCCTTTAATGGAAATCAAACACTGCACAGAGCTTTTCTTAAAAGAATCTGGCTTAAATTACACAATTTTACAGCTTGCTGGCTTCATGCAGGGTTTAATCGCTCAGTATGCTGTTCCCATCTTGGATAATGATGTAGTTTGGGTGAGTGGGGAAAACACTCCCATTGCTTACATAAATACCCAGGATATTGCTAAGTTTGCTATACGTGCTTTGGAAGTACCTGAAACAGAAAAACAAACCTTCCCTGTAGTTGGTACAAGAGCTTGGGGGGCTTATGAGATTATCAACCTTTGCGAGCGATTATCTGGTAAGGATGCCAAAATTTCCACGGTTTCTTTAGCTGTATTGCGTTTGATGCGTCGAGTAACTCGCTTTTTTGCTTGGGGACAAAATACCGCAGATCGTTTAACTTTTGCTGAAGTTCTAGCTAGTGGTAAGCCTCTGGATGCCAATATGGACGAAACGTATGAAACTTTTGGTATCGATCGCCAAGAGATTACTACTATGGAAGAATATATGGATGAGTATTTCACCCGCATCATGAAGAAGCTCAAAGAAATTGATTACCAGAAAAATAAAAATAAGAAGAAGAAAAAACCCACTGTTCCTTACAAGAATCAGTTTTAGTTAATTTTAGGGTGAGCATCAAGAGATGCTCATCTTATACTTTAATTTGTATTATCTCCGATAATGCGATCGCGCACGCGCCTCGCCAACGGCGAGATCGCTTGTTTCGGATTTATTTTTTGCGAGGGCGATCGAGAATATTGCTCTCTGTACCTTTTTTCAAGAAATCTCCTGCTGCGAGAATAGCACCGCCAACGATCAGCAAACAGGCGACTCCCAGCTTCCAACTAGCTTCAGAAAATCCAAAGGCAATTAGCAATAGAGTAGATAACAGGGGTGCTGCATAGGAAAGAGAACCCAAAGCTTTAATATTGCCATTTTTAACCCCATAATCCCAGGTAAAAAACGCCAATCCCACTGGTGCTAGTCCCAGGCAAACGATAGCAAGCCACTCTTTTCCTACAGGAATAACAGTCGGTTCAAACAGCCAATGACAAAGCCAGGCTAAAATTGCCGTAACAACGCAAAATCCAGCAACCGCATCTGTAGATACAAAACCAAAACATCTAGACAAAACCGAGTAACTAGACCAGGTTAAGGCACAAATTAGTGCGGTTAAATATCCTAAGCTATACTGAGCCTCAAATGTTACAGAACTTCCTGCCGTTACTAACAATCCAGCCCCTAAAAATCCAGAAATTGCACCGACAATATGAAACCATCGCAGTTTTTCATTGGGTAATAAAGCTGAAAATAGCACGATAAATAAGGGCCATAAATAGGCAATTAGGCTGGCTTCAACCGCAGGAGCATTTTTAAGGGCAATAAAGTAAAAGCAGTGATAGCCAAAAAGACCAAAAATCCCTAAACCCCATACTTTTTTGGGTAGCTTTAAGGCACAAAGAAAATTATTACCTTTTTTAATCCATAGTGCTAACCCAATCGAAGAAGCAACGGTAAAAGACATTGCCATAAGTTGAAAAGGGGGAACAGAACCGCTTAATTTTGTTAGCAGTGCTAAAGTTGCCCACATCAAGACGGCGGTAAAACCGATTAGTGTTGCTCTAAATCTAGTTTTGTAACTCACATTTTCACCTTTATCGCCTTTAAGAACTTTAATGAGGATGAACATCAAAATTATGGAAATATTTCATCTCTATTTATCTTTGAGATATCAAGATTCTAAAGTGAGGCTCAAGGATTGTGCTTAACGAAATTGTTGCTATTTCTTTGCCAAATTTCGGCTTTGCTGACGATAAATACGTGGTGTTACTTTTTCATGTTGTTGAAACAGACGAGTTAATGAAGCATGGTGTTCGTAACCAACTTGTTGAGCTATTCGGAGAATTGAAAAGTCTGTGTGAGCCAATAATTCTTTTGCCCTTTGCAAGCGAAGAGATTGAATATAAGCTTTAGGTGTCATTCCAGTGTTTTTTTTAAACCATTGGCAATAATAAGTTGGGTTGTATCCTTCCAAATTGGCTAACTTTTGCAGAGAAATTGATTCCTGAAAATTAGCGTTAATGTACTGAATAGATTGGGGAGTATAATTTTTTTGTAAAATACTGTAGGCGTAACGAAACAGATTAGTTAAGTTGTGACTATCTGCTGAAACATAGCCGATCTCTGACAACATTAATAAACGAATTGCTTGCCATCGTTCATCAAATACAATGCTTAAGCCTCCGCAAAGTTTTTCGGTTTCTTTTACCAACATAAAATTAGGAATATCAAGTACTAGGAACTCGTTCTGAGAATTGGCATAAAAAGTATGTTGACATTGAGGAGGAAGGAAAAAAAGCCGAGTTTCTCCTAGTTCAAGCTGATAAGATGCGGTTTTAATAAAGAGCGAGCCTTGAAGGGGCAAAATAAGTTGAGCAAAGGAATGATCGTGGGTATTAGCGAGATTGCTATAGGTTCTGCGCTCTCCTAAAATATTTTTGATATTATTCATACAACTACTAATCTTTGTCTAATCTAAAATTTCTAAAACAGCTTTCGCTTGCAGCTTATTTTTAAACCAAATTACTCTATTAGGTAGCTCAGTAAAATTAACTCCAGCCTTTTCTAAATTAAGTCTTTCTGAAACAGCCAAAATCAAATTAGTAGAGTCTGAATTGCGGACTTGATAAAACTTTTTCTTTAAGTATTCTGGTCGCCAATAACCGACAATTTCGAGTAGAAAATCTCGTCCATCAGGATGTACTAAACGAAAATCGGGAATCATGACACTACCAGGAAGAGGTACTAAATCCACTTCTCTTTCTAATCGCCATTCTGTTTTAGCTCTTGCCCAACTCTTGGCAAAAGATTGTTCTAACATACTGTCGTAAGGCTTTCCTGGGGGATAGTGGCTTACTAAATTACAGCGATCGCTTTCTAGAGTAAATCTTCCTGATTTAACACTACCTGTATAAGGGTCTTTTTGTTGTAATTTGGCTTGCAAACTCCACTTGGTTACATGAAGCAACGCAGGTATCATTTTGGCTAAAGATAAGCCGTAACGAGTACTAGCTTTAAACAAGCTGGTAGGACCATCTATAGTAATAGTAAAACCTGTATCGGAATCTCCTTCAATATATGCCATTAATTGAAATAATTTAAGATAGCGAAACAGTAATTTATATTCCCCTGGATCGTTGCGATGAGCATTAATAATTATGCTGCTAGCACGATAGAAAATACCCTGTACTTGCGACAGATTATAACGATGAATCAAACTATCAGGAATTGGCGCATCAAATTCTATTAAAATACGATTTTCTTGTAAGTCTGCATACAAACCTTTTTCGATTTCTTCAAGGGATACAGTACGCTTTAATTCTGCACCCAAACTTTGAGAAACGGCTTCTAAAGTATCACTACGACAATCAGGAATAGTTTTAGTTTTAGCTGCTTCTGCAAATACTTTTTGTCTTAAAATTTGTGGTTCAAGGGGGCTAACAATTTCAAAGGTAGAAAAACTACTTTTTAAAATATGAGCAAAACCTCGCTTAACCCGATAATCAGGGCTATCTCCCTCCATTTCTAGTAACTTTTGGTCTAACTCTCCCTGAGTTTTACCCTTATATTCCTGAAAACATTCAACGCGATCGCTTGCTATGCCGATAATTCTATCATCAATGGCTAATTTCTTGGGAACAACAGTTTCCCCATTTTGGCGATAAATTAAAAGGTCAGAAGGAAGCATTTTTTCAGTTATTAGTTATTAGCGATCGGTTAACAAGACAAAAGCGATCGCCTTAAGGTTTGTCATAATTATATTGATAAATAATAATTCTCATTTTATCTAACTTTGTCTTAATTTTTTTGATGCATTTCAATTCATGAAAAGTTAGCTTACATTTAATTATAAATATTTTATTTTGGTTTACTAAGGCAAATTTTATGTTACTTACAGAAAACTCTCTATAACTATGACATTTTATTTTTCATCAAATATTCTTGTTTTATTTTCTCAAGAGACTCTAAATCTTTTTCCCATTCTCTAATATGTTCTACATTTACAGAATCATTTTGATCGTGTTTACTATTAATTCCTCTTATTAGCGGATCGCTAAATATTTTTAGCAAATTGTTAATAGCTTCTTCTCTTGATACTAATAAATCATTGTTTTCCCTTTTTGTTAATTTTAAATGTCCTGCATAGCCTTTATATTGCCATTTTATTTGCCAATCCAACCAATAGCGATGAAGTTCATAAAATAGACAGTTATTAGATAAAGGATATCCCCAAAATACATGAATAGTTCTATCTATTTCATCGATATAAAGACATTTATTGATATAAACATAATTATTAACATGAGTACTATCGTCAAAATATATTTCACGAGGTAATGGAGAAGTTTCTTTATTTTGAAGAATTAAAAAGATATCTTTTCCTAGTCTTAAAGTGTCATCAATAAAGTTTACAGTAGTGTAATCTAAAAACTCTCCCTTTAAGTTTCTATGGGTAATAATTGTACCAAGTTCATTATAATAATTTTCACCTTTTAACCACCGATCGAGCCTGTTTTTTCTTCTTTCTTCACTACTTAGTTCTTCAGTGGAAAGTTGAAAAGGTTTACAGACAGACGATCTTGGTTTGCCAAGATATTCCGCCATACTTAACATTCCCCATTTAGCCCAGCGCACATCCCAACCAACCCATCGAGTAGTTTTCATTAAATCTAGTAAATAGGGGATTAGAGGAGTCTCAGACATTAAATAATCAGAACCCCAAAACAGGAGAACTTGGGCATCATAATCTAAAATTACTCCTGCTTCTCCCCAAACTTCATCCATGATGCTAATGACATCACTTCCCCAATCAATCATATTCATGGCACTATCTAAACCATGTAGCAAAGAAGATACTACATCTCCACCTGCATAGCGATCGACTAAAAACCGATCTTTGCCATTTTCCCGAATAACAAAACTTGCGCGACGACCCATATCATCTCAATATTCTTTTAACATTAGTAAAACCAATAATTTGAGTAATTATCTAGTGGTTATCTTTGTAACTTAACATCTTAATTAACTTAAATAATTCAACTCTGCGACTAATATCTGTTGAGACTTTTTCCAATTCTAAAAATCTTTTGTCAGGATTTAAAGAAAAAACTCTATACTGATAATAAATTTTTAATTAACTTGCGGGATAATAAAAGATAGAAACAACAGGAATAACAGGAAACCCTGATGTATAACACTTTAGAATGCAGACCCGACAGCTATCAAGGATGGTATGAGCAAGGAAATAGTTTCCGAAAAGAACATCGCTACGAAGAAGCTCTCGCAAGCTATAACAAAGCTATAGAGTATCATCCTCGTGACTATTGGGCATGGTATCGCAAAGCAGGGGTTCTAGAAATTTTAGGACGTTATAGGGAAGCAGTAGACCATTATCAGCAAGCTGCAACTATGAAACCCGAAAATTATTGGGCATGGTACGAGCAGGGCTGTATTTACCTAGATGAATTAGCACAGTATGAAAATGCGATCGCTTGTTTTACTCAGGCTTTGGCTAAAGAACCTAATGATTACTGGGTGACATACCGTCTCGGAGAGGCTTATCGTTATCATAGAGAATACGAGTTAGCTATTAATTATTACGAACAAGCTATCGAATTACGTCCCGATGATTTTTGGGCTTATTACCGTAAAGCAGAAACCTTACAAAACTGGGAAAAATGGAATTTAGCCCTAGATAGCTACGATAAAGCTATAGAATTACGTCCTCAAGATTTTTGGACTTACTATCAAAAAGGATTGATTTTAGAACAATTAGCTAACTACCAAACAGCTATTGATTGTTATCAAATTGCTTTAGAAATTGACTCGGAACAAGAAGTTTTGCTGTATCGTTTGGGCTGTTGTTATGCTCAACTTAATAAGCCTAATTGGGCAATTACTTATTTAGAAAAAGCCATTAATCATTATCCCTCAAAGTATTTAGCTTTAGCTACTCAAGAGCAAGTTTGGCAGGAATATCAACAAAAACCAGGCTTCCAAGCATTAATTACTAAAAAGAAACAACAGTACAGGGTTAGTGGGTAAGGGCAATTCGCCCTAAAGGACTAGCTTCGCGTCGTGAATCGCCCTTACAATATTTGATTGTTTGTTAGTAGCTGTTTGTCGAGCGTTTTGATGAACTGAGATGGGTTTTGATTTACTGGGTTCGTGTGCTGGTAGTTAGTGGCTCGTTGTTGCTGGTTGCTGGCAATTAGTTATTGGTGGCTAATTCTCATCTATTACCTCCTCATCCCTCATCCTTCATCCTTCATCCCTCATCTTTTATCCTTCATCCTTTATGCGAAGCGGTATCCGTGATAGGCATCCTTCATCCTTCATCCTTCATCCTTCATCCTTCATCCCTCATCTTTTATCCTTATATGTTCGATATAATAAGGCAGACACTACTCCTTAGTACCCTTGCATGAGCGCAGAAATCCTGATTGAATTAGAAAACGCTGTTGAAAGTCGCCGTAACTTTGCTATCATTTCTCACCCTGACGCGGGTAAAACAACCCTGACAGAAAAGCTATTGCTATATGGGGGTGCAATTCATGAAGCGGGTTCAGTAAAGGCGAGAAGAGCGCAACGTAAAGCTACTTCAGATTGGATGGAAATGGAGCAGCAAAGGGGTATTTCGATCACCTCTACAGTATTGCAGTTCAGTTACGATGATTTCCAGATTAACCTGTTAGATACCCCTGGACACCAAGACTTTAGTGAAGATACTTATCGCACTTTAGCAGCAGCCGATAATGCTGTCATGTTAATCGATGCAGCAAAAGGTTTAGAGCCTCAAACGCGTAAATTGTTTGAAGTTTGTCAGATGCGATCGCTGCCCATCTTTACATTTATTAATAAATTAGATCGTCCTGGAAGAGAAGCTTTAGAGTTATTGGACGAGATCGAGCAAGAGCTAGGGATGAAAACCTATGCGGTAAATTGGCCTGTTGGTATGGGCGATCGCTTTCAAGGGGTATTCGACCGAGTTAAAAAACAGATACATTTGTTTGAAAGACGCGCTCACGGAAGTAAAACAGCCCAAGACACAGTAATTGATTTAGGCGACTCCAGAATTGAAGAATTTCTCGACCAGGAGCTTTATTATCAGCTAAAAGAAGAATTAGAGATTTTAGACGAGATAGCCGAAGATTTCGATCTCGAACAAATTCATGCAGGAAAAATGACTCCTGTATTCTTTGGTAGTGCCATGACTAACTTTGGGGTAGAGTTGTTCTTAAAGTCCTTTTTAGACTATGCTCTCAAACCAGAAGGGCGTAACTCATCAGAAGGAGAAATCGAGCCTACTTATCCTGAATTTACAGGGTTTGTCTTTAAGTTACAGGCAAACATGGATCCCAAACATAGAGACAGAGTAGCATTTGTCAGGGTGTGTACTGGTAAGTTTGAAAAAGACATGACTGTCAAACACGCCCGTACAGGAAAAACTGTCAGGTTGTCTCGCCCTCAGAAACTATTTGCTCAAGGTAGAGAATCTTTAGATGTAGCATATCCAGGGGATGTTATAGGTTTAAATAATCCTGGGGTGTTTGCGATCGGCGATACTATTTACAATGGCAAAAAGATTGAGTATGAAGGGATACCTTGCTTTTCTCCTGAAATTTTTTCCTATCTGAAAAATCCCAACCCTTCTAAATTCAAACAATTCCAAAAAGGTATCACCGAATTACAAGAAGAAGGTGCAGTACAAATTATGTACTCTGCTGATGAGTTTAAACGCGAGCCTATCTTAGCAGCAGTGGGACAACTCCAGTTTGAAGTAGTGCAGTTTCGTTTGAAAAATGAATATAACGTAGAAACCAACTTAGAGCCTTTGCCCTATAGCGTTGCTCGTTGGATAGGCGGTGGTTGGGAAGCTCTCGAAAAAGCAGGACGAATTTTTAACACGATGACAGTTAAAGATAGCTGGAATAGACCAGTACTACTGATTAAAAATCAATGGAACGTAGCACAAATTGTCGGCGATTATCCCGATCTTAATTTAAAATCCACTGCACCTGTGGGTTCAGGAATTCAGCCCGATTAAATCATCGTTCATCCAACCAACCACAAATAAAACAACTTTACTGTTTTTGCCGATCGCGTCACAATATATATAAAGAGAAACAAATTTTCAAAAATGGCGTTAGAACAACAAAACCGTATTGTCGAAACTACTAAAAACAGCGTAGATTGTGATATCGTAATTGTCGGCGGGGGCATTGTTGGTACGACTCTCGCATCTGCTTTAAAAGATTCTGGACTAAAAATCACCATAGTTGAAGCAAAACCGTTGGAGGTGGCAGCAGCTAGAAGGCAAGCTTATGCTTTCTCGATTCTTTCGAGTCGTATTTATGAAGGTATTGGGGTTTGGCAACAGATATTACCCCACATCGGCAAATTTAAAAATATTCGTCTTTCTGATGCTGAGTTTCCTCAAGTAGTTACCTTTGAGGAACAAGATTTAAACACCGACTATCTTGGTTATGTGGCACAACATAATGTGGTTTTAACTGCTCTACAGCAACACATAACAAACTGCTCTAATATAAATTGGGTATGTCCCGCAGAAGTAACCAACGTTACCAACCATAGTAACTTTAGTACCGTAACTGTAAAAACCGCAGATGGCGATCGCAGTATTAGTGCCAAATTAGTGATTGGGGCTGATGGAGCTAGATCGCAAATTCGTAATTTGGCGAACATTACCACCCGTGGCTGGAAGTATTGGCAATCTTGTGTTGCTTTTACCATTAAACATACAGCACCGCAAAATGATACGGCTTTTGAAAGATTCTGGGCTACAGGTCCTATGGGTATTTTGCCTTTACCAGGGAATCGTTGTCAGATTGTTTGGACAAATCCCCACAAAAGAGCTAAAGACTTACAGAATTTAACTGAAGCAGAATTTTTACAGGAATTAGAACACTATACAGGCGGTTTATTGGGTGATTTAGAATTAGTCAGCGATCGCCTTATTTTTCCCGTACAATTAATGCAATGCGATCGCTATACCCAATCTAGGTTAGCATTAATTGGAGATGCAGCCCACTGTTGTCATCCTGTAGGTGGTCAAGGTTTAAATTTAGGTATTAGAGATGCTGCTACTTTGGCACAGATTTTAACAGAAGCTTTAAAACGCAAGGAGGATATTGGCTCGTTATCTGTACTTCAGCGTTATGAAAAATGGCGTAAACAAGAAAACTTAGCTATTTTGGGCTTTACTGATTTCTTAGATCGTTTCTTCTCTAATAATTGGCTACCAATTGTTGCTGTTCGCCGTTTGGGTTTATGGCTTATGGCACATATTAAACCTTTGAAAATGTTTGCTTTACGACTAATGACTGGCTTGAAAGGTAAAACTCCTGAGATAGCTCTTTAATTATGAGTAGGAAAGGTTGGGTAAGTTAGGTAGAAACTTCGTTTTTTTCTAACTTAAAACAGCAATTTTTGCTTTATGGGAATTTCTTGGCTCTTGGAATTGAACCTGTTTGATAATTTTTCTCCTTCTTTTCTTACCAAGCCCAACGGGGCTGAAGTAACTCGTCATTAAGTATTGAGTAATAAGTACTTTTTTATTTCCCGACAATTCTATGGACTAGGCACTAGTCCTTTTCTTCACATAAAAAGCATCTCCCCACGATGGATGAAATGGTGTTGTTGTTGCCACACGCTTAAAGCCTTTACTTGTCAAAAATTCGTCAATCTGGTCAATTATTGCACATCCCTCATACAGTTCTTGATAATTGACTTCCGTATTGATTGCTTCAATATGCTTTAAAGTATTTATTGCTCCCTGAAAAGCCATAAGTTCAGCACCTTGAATGTCAATATTTATAATATTAAAATCCGATGGATCTAGTTGCTGTTCTTGTAGTAGCCTATCCAGTGTCCTCGACTGAACTTTTACTTGATGGGACTCTGCAATAAATGGGTAAATTCGTTTGACTTCTTTCAACGGCAATACAGAACTACTCTGATCGTATGAAGTCACATGTAAAGTTGTTTCTCCATCTAAGTTGTTGATGGCGCAATTTACTGCTTTAACATTAGAAATACCTCTGATAGTTTCTTTCAATCTCTCAAATACAACTGGATTAGCTTCAATAAACAAAATGTTTTGAAACCCCATCTTTCGATATAAGCTAATTTCTCGACCTTCATGAGCACCAATATGAATGACACCACGTGGTTTCAAAGAGTGTTTTTTACAAAGAGCTTCAAGATCGAGCATCAGATTGTCTTTTGTTTGTAGTCCTATCCAGGAGCGAACCTGCCTATTGACAATCTTCAAAAGAGTGAAGCAAAACAGGAGTGGGAATAATAATAACCTAGCCATCTCTTCTGAGCGATCTTTACTAATTCTTTTCTCTATCATGATTATTTTGACCGCCATCTAGTTAGAAACATTTGACAAAAGTGCTTTCACCAATCGGCTAAGCAAGCCATCGTAGTAGGAAGCACATATTTTACTAATTTCAGCTTCTTCATATCGAAAATGGCGACAGCAAATAATATTCCCATAAATGGAATTTGCCTGAAAAATCGTGTTCAGGTTGAGATCGGATGCTTGTAAGTCAAAGATTAGCTCCTTAGCATCGGGGGCAAAGTCAATTATCACACTAAAGCCATAACCCCAATCCTTTAAGACAGAGAGACATTCCTTTGTTGCACTAACAAATTGGGATGACCATCCTGCCTTACGACTCTGCCTATTAGCTCCGCCTCCATACTCAAACATGATGACCTTTGGCAGCAAGGAATCTGGTAATTCTGGTAACTGCTTAATAACTACAGATTCCCAGCCTTCAATGTCTAGTTTAAGGCAGGTGATTTTTGGGGCTGCAAGTCTATCTAACAAATTAGGTAATGTCATTGATTGGACTGGTTTAGTATTATTTGAAGCCCCAAACCAGTTAGGGTCTAAGGAGCTAAAGTTACGGTTTGAAAAGCCAGCGAATGTGCCAATATGTAATTTTTGGATATCATTAGTATCGGAAAGGCAACATTCAATTAAGTGGATTTGATGACTTTGGCAAACCTTACGTAATTTCTGGGAAGGGAGAGGCTCTACGGCAATGGTCTGAAATCCGAGACGAGCAAATCGCTCGCAATAGAAAGCAAAAGTCCCTACACCAACGTCTATACAAATTCCTGTTTTCTCTTTATCTATCGCTAGCAGAATTTGATCGAGCAAAGCTTGACAACAGGTTTCAACATGCATGGTTTAATTTCTCTGGAGATGTTATGGTTACTTGAATTCAGCACTAACTTGTACTATATTTGAATTGATATTTTTATCTCGAAATCCTCCGATCTAACCGCTTCTACGCAGAGTGCCAACCTAATATAGATAACAGACTTTGAATTACGCCTGAGATGCCTTTGATTTGGTAGCCCAGGTATCCTCACATTAATTCTAAGCAACTTAGATTTTAAACCTAAACAAGTAAAGTTTGAGACTGTATTTGACATTAATCCTGGTCGTAAGTCAATTAACCTTTTTAAATGCTTACAAAGTAAGCAACAAAGAAGCTGAGTCTACCTTACTCACTAAAGAAATCAAATTTGGCTCGATCGACGCCAGGGCAAACGCATACTCAAAAATTGAGAGATACTGACAAATAGATTCTAAACTAATTGTCAGCCATGAATTCTTCTAACAAACAATCAGCATCACTTCTAATACATTTTGAAAGCTTAGAAGATCCGAGAACCGAGTATCTAATTGAACATCGTTTACTAGATATCGTCGGTAGGACAATTTGTGCCGTAATCTGTGGTGCAGATAGTTGGGTTGAGATTGAAGAATACGGAAACAGTAATATTGGAATGGCTCAAAGAGTTTTTAGAATTATCCTTTGTCTTATAATGTATTTGCGATCGCAATTTCCAGTTGTGATTGTTATCAACCATTATTAAGACAAGACGCGGTTTAAAACTGCTATTCTCTAAGATATTGAATTATTTTTTCCTTCATAATTCATAATTTTTGACTGATTACTAATTACTGATTACTGTTAGCGAGGCATTATAGTGTTACTTTCCAAGGGATTTGAAGTAGAAATGTATACTGGCACGCCTCAAGGTGATGTCATCGGACTATCAGATAAAATTGTCAAGCAATTAGATGGTTGTTTTGTCCGCGAACCAGACAGTAGAAATGTAGAATATACCACTGCGCCCTATACCAGCTATGCCCGCCTGTTGTGCGCTCTACTTAAACCACGACAAAAATTAAGAACCTATATCCGCAGCTTGGGCAATTATACTATTCTTCCTGGTAGTACTTTATCCCTGGGAGATAGCAGCCGTTTCTTTCGTTCCGATCCCCAAAATCCTTATCATGAGTATATTGAGCAAACCTATGGTACAGATGTTGTAACTGCCAGCATTCATATTAATGTAGGTATTAGCGATCCAGAAAAATTAATCCAAGCCTGTCGTTTAATTCGCTTAGAAGCACCTCTTTATTTAGCTTTAAGTGCCTCTTCTCCCTTTTTAGATGGCAAGGCTACAGGCTATCATTCTACTCGCTGGCAGATGTTTCCGAAAACTCCCCGTAATGTACCTTTGTTTAGCTCTCACAAACATTTTATAGATTGGACAGAAGAACAATTAGCTATTGGCACTATGGAAAATGTTCGTCATTTGTGGTCATCTGTCAGACCTAATGGCGATCGCAGACCTTATAATCTCAACCGTTTAGAATTGCGTATTTGTGATTTGGTAGTCGATCCGATTGCATTACTGGCAATTACTGCTTTACTCGAAGGTAGAATTAACCAGATGTTGCAATACCCAAATCTCGATCCACTACAGCAGAGTAAATTTACTCCAGAGGAATTAGTAACTATGGCAGATAACAATGAAACTGCGGTAGCCCACAATAGCTTAGATGCCCAACTGCAACATTGGCAAGATGGACGCACCATTACAGCTAAAGATTGGATTGGTGAGATTTACGAACAGATTTACCCGACAGTTAAGCCAAAAGGGTATAGTTGTTTCCTCTCCCCAGTGAAAAAAATTCTGCGATCGGGTAACATGGCTCAACAGTGGCTACAACAATATCAACAAGGTACAGCTATTCCCGCTATCATCGAACAAGCAATTCAAGAAATGGCTCAACAAGAAAAAGACTTAGAATATAATCTTTGTCAGCCAATTTTAGTCGCCTAATTAAGGACTAATGGCAAATGGTTAGTCAAAAAATGATAACTGGTCACTGATAACTGATTACTGAAAAAATGCCCCGTGTCGTCTTAGTTCATCCCGAAATTCCTCCCAATACGGGAAATATTGCTCGTACCTGCGCTGCTACCAAAACAGAATTACACTTAGTAGCACCATTAGGTTTTGAAATCAGCGATCGCTATTTGAAAAGAGCAGGTTTAGATTATTGGCCCTACGTAGACTTACATTATCATCAAGACCTGGAATACTTTTGGCAACATTATCGCGAGCGAGACGGCAATTTAATCGGCTTTACAGTGCGGGGTAGCGGTGACTATCTTGACTACCAATATCAAGCTAATGATTGGTTATTGTTTGGCTGTGAAACCAAAGGTTTACCCCCAGAAGTTTTAGATGCTTGTCACTATCGAGCCTATATTGAAATCGCTCAACCTCAAGTACGCAGTCTTAATCTTTCGGTGAGTGTTTCTATTGCTTTATTTGAAGCCATTAGGCAAGCAAAAATAACATCAAGGATTAATAGTTAGCGATCGCATAATATTTACTAAAAACTAACTAGATAGACACACAATATACATATTTTTAAGTCTTAAATCAAAAAAAAGTAAAAAGTATTTGAAACTACTTGTCTAAATACAAATTTCAGGTTAACCTTTCGTACAAATACGAAACTTTATAAAGGAAGTTTCAAGACTTAACGCAAGTTAAATATTGTGCTTCTTCTTAAATTGGGTTTAAAGAAACAAATTTAAAACACTAAAATGCTTTCGTTATGACAACTAACTAGATATCTAGGTGGTTACCCAAAGACTATTAAAAAAGAGATCCATGGCTATGCAAGAACAAAAATCACCTGTAAGCTCCCAATTACCAAACCCACTCCTTTTAGCTGATAAAAAGGAGCAAGCTATATCTACCAGTAACCACAAAAAACGAAACTTCTTGAAGACATGGGGATTGGGTTTAATTGCTTCAATCTCATCTTTGGGAGCAACGGTATTTTTTCATCAGCCAGCACAAGCAAAAGCGACTATCTTTGACCACAAAGGTCGGGCTTTGATTGCAGAATTACCTTCTCTCGATACTCGCGCAATACAGAGTATGCAGAGCAATCAAAAATCGGGTTCAATTGGTGGTGCTAATGCTAATCAAGAAGAAGCTACACCGACAATCTTAATTAAATCCGACCTAGTTCGAGAAACTACTACTGAAGGGATACCCCAATTACCTTCTTTGAAACTAGCCAAAATTGAGACGCAAGAAACATTTCAAAAAATTCATACTGTTAGAGCAGGGGATACTATTACAGAAATTGCTCGTCAGTATGGCATCTCCAGCAATCAAATTATTGAAGCTAATCAATTAACTAACCCCAACTTTCTGAACATAAATTATCAGTTGGTAATTCCCAGTCTGGAGTTAGCACAAGAACATAATTATCAAAGAATTGAAGTATCTGGCGATCTCGCAAAGCGAGCCAGCGAAGCTGACCACGAAGTGCCTCGGCTCCGCCAAGATCGCAGGTTTTCTTTGAGTAACAACTTTGCCAATTCAAGCTCTAAAAAGCCAGCCTCTCTATCTTCTCTAGTAGAGAAAAAAGCAGAATCTGGTAGTAAAAAGCAAAATTTAGAGTCTATAGCCACAAACCCTGTAGAAAAAGCCGAACAAACATCTGATGGTAATATATCTCAAGACTCAGATCCTTACATCAGCAGGCTGAGACAAGATATTATTCAACTACGGACGAGATATCAAGATCAAAACGGCAGTAATAAAACGACAGCAGTGGTACAACCCACTGAGTCTAATGAACGAGCTGGCTCTAAAGTATCTTCCGAAACAAACGCCTCAGTACTGACAAATGTTTCAGAAGAGAATGAGCAAGTAAGCAACGATGCCCAACCACGAAATCCGTCTTTAGCTTCTGCACCTACTCCAGCAGAAAACTTTAATACAGTTATCAGCCCTTCGGGAAACAATAGTATTGCACCCGATTTACCTCCTTTGGATTCTCCAGAAGAACATTTCCCAGATAACCCTGTTTTTGATGGTTATATGTGGCCCGCTCAAGGCACTCTCACCTCTGGTTGGGGCTGGCGTTGGGGAAGAATGCACAAGGGAATTGATATTGCTGCACCTATTGGCACTCCTATCATGGCAGCAGCCCCAGGAGAGGTGATTTTTGCTGGTTGGAATTCTGGTGGTTATGGCAACCTAGTTAAACTAAGACATTCTGATGGTAGCGTTACTTTTTATGCTCATAACAATCGTATTTTAGTGAACAGTGGTCAAAGAGTTACACAAGGACAATTAATTGCTGAAATGGGTACTACTGGTCGTAGCACTGGTCCTCACCTCCATTTTGAAATTCGCCCCAATGGCTCAACAGCGACTAATCCTATGGCTCTGTTACCCCAGGCTAGATAACAGGTTGTTTTGCCTATCGATTGAGACAATTAAAGAGAGCTTTAGTCTAGTAGCAATTTTGCTAGACAAAGCTGTACAATCTTAGACATTATGTCTAGGAAAAGTTAATGCGACCAGGAGAATTTGCTAAAAGAGTAGGAGTTAGCGTAAAAACTCTTCATAGATGGGATGAAACGGGAAAATTACCAGCGAAGAGAACCCCATCAGGGCATCGATATTACCTAGAATCTGATTTAGCTATTGCTCTAGGACTAGAAGTATCAAAACCCAAAAGAA